>CAYWSQ010000131.1:0-10852 GCA_964460925.1 uncultured Flavisolibacter sp.
CAGATCATGTGCGCCACCCTTATATTGGAATGTTTCTGTTACCAGCTCTTTGAACCCGATGGCAGTTATGCGTAATAAATAACTGCCCGGCTGAATGTCAGGAAAGGTGAACCTGCCGGTGGAATCAGTCAATGTCACTGCTGCTGAGCTGCCAGTTGAGGATCGCAGCATCACCGTAGCAAAATTTACTGAAGAGGCGCTTCCATCTGTCAGGCGGCCACGGAGTACAGTTTCCTGTGCAGCCAGCAGGGTGGAGCATAACATGAAAAGAAGAGTGAAAAATGTTGTTGTGGTCTTGATATTCATAGCCCGGTTTTGATTGTTCATTGCTAAATAACGCCTGGCAATAAAAAACCTCTTGTCAAATCCTATCATTTTCGCCGGGATTTACGGCAATGGCAAATGCATGGTGTAACTGGTAACCCGGGCCATACGGCAATGTGTATTTTTAAAGCAGTGAAGTGCTACCGCTATATCAACGAGTTTTTCCTGGACCCAGGTGCCGGGAAAGAAGTGAATCATATCAATTTTTCTTCTGTAAAACAGTGCAGGCTGGAAAAATATGAGGCGTCCACTTTCAGTATCAAATACATTACCAGGGGCACGGAACACTATTTCCTTGAAGGGAAAAAATTCAGTGTTGGCGCAGGTAAATTCCTTGTTGTCAATAATGGCCAGCCCCTGGATGTGCTCATCAATTCAGAACAGCATGTGAATTCCTTCTGCATTCACGTTGACACAAAACTGGTGGGGGATGTTTACCAAAGCCTTTTGCATAAGGACCAAAATATTTTAAATGATTCCAGTGCAGGAATGCTTCCGGGGTTCCAGCCATTGATCTACAGTGAAAATGAAAATCAACTGGGTGTATGGCTTCGCCAGGTTGTAAAAAGTTTTGACCAGGCAACAGGTGAACTGGACCATAACGCATCATCCTTTTTCATAGAGCTGGCAAGCCGGATGATCGAACTGCAGCACAGGCTACCAGGTAGTGCTAGTGATTTAAAGGTCCTTAAAAACAGTACCCGGAGGGAGCTGGTAGCCAGGTTAGACATTGCCAAGGATTGTATGGATGCTGCCGGGGGCACTGAACTGGCCATAGAAGAAATTGCAAAAGCTGCTCTTTTTTCTCCTTCTCATTTTTACAGGGTCTTCAAAAATTTTTATGGCATTACCCCGCACCAGTACCAGCTCCGGGTGAAAATGGAAAAAGCAGACAGGCTTCTACGTTCAAAGAAATTCTCCGTTACGGAAGTGGCTATGGAATGTGGCTATCCCGACCTGCCTTCATTTACGCACCAGTATAAGAAGTTTTTTAAGATGCCACCTTCTAAAATCCTGGAAGATTAATTTTTACCGCCAAGAAAGAAGGGCACCAAGGAAGAATAATTTTAATCTTGGCGTCCTTCTTTCTTGGCGGTGAAAAAGTTGAAGAAGGCCTTGGATTCCTGACGACTGGTCCGCGGCCCCGTTCAACTAAATACCAAAGATGATGTAACCGGTAAACTATCCCATGAGTTTTTCACCATAAAATCCTGTGGTTTTTCCCATGGTTATACCGCGTCCGACAGGCTGGTAAAATTGAAATCATCGATCTTCATGGATGGCACCAGGCTCCTGTTGATGCGCACCGGCTGTCCCACTTCACGCAGGTTATTCAGCATAAACGCTGGGCTCTCATTGAACCTCAGGTTTTTAATGGCATACTGCACTTTGCCATCTTCAATATAAAATGTCCCGTCCCTGGTAAGCCCTGTTTGCACGAGAGTTTGTGCATCCACGGGACGGATATAATAAAACCTTGTAACCAGAATTCCTTTTTCGGTACTGCTGATCAGGTCTTCCAGTGTTTTATTGGAACCAGCCATGCTGAAACCGGAAGGAGGTGGTATGGGGGGCACATTTTTCTGCTGCGCCCAGTACCTCGAGTAGGCCAGTTGTTTTAATACGCCCTGTTCAACCCAGGTGATTTTTTCCCTTGGCCTGCCATCAGGTGCAAATGGTGTGGAAGGATTCAATGGATCAAACGGATCGGAGATGATCGTTACTTTCTCATCAAAAAGTTTTTCACCGGTACGGTTGCCGGATCCGCGTTTCCCAAAAAAGCTCCTGCCTTCATCCGCGCTTCTCGCATCGAAGGAGCCCACAAGCAGGCTTACCAGGTCATAGGCGGCCTGCGGTTCCAGGATCACGGTATATTTTCCGGGCTTTAATTCTTTGGGTTCAACCGATGCTTTGGCTTTGCGGATGGCTGTTTCAGTTGCTTTTTTTGTATCGATAGTACGGGCATCGGTAAAATACTGCACGCCATAGCCAGATCCTTTTTCATCTGCTGTCCGCGCTGTTACGGTGAATTCGCCTGAGCTGGAACGGTCGTAAGCAAATAAGCCGCGGTTGTTGCCAATCGCAAGAAATCCTGACTGGTCCTCGAGATATCCCGCCGCGGTTGTATTGGCTTTGATGCAGGCCTCAATGCTGGCCAGTGCCGCGTCTGCACGAAAAGCGGGATCAATATCGGCCGTAGCCTGGGCATAGTTGAATGATCTTCCGTATTCTTGTGCGCCCAATGCCGGTAGGTATTCCGGGTTTTCCGGTGCCAGCCTTGCAATTTCTTCCGAACGCTCTACAATCCTTTTGAGTGTGGCCTCATCAAATTCATTACCCGTTGCGGTGCCAGACCTTTTCCCGAAAACGGAAGTGATGGAATACTGCGTGCTTTCCGTTTCTCCGTTGGTGGAAACCGTGTTGCGTGCATAACGGATATTGCCGGTGCGGTTACCCGATACCGTTACATTCACTTCGTCGGCTTTGGAGAAAGCTATGATTTTCTGTACCAGTTCTTTTGCCTGTTGCTCGTTCAGCATGATGGAACTTTATTGATAACTGAATAAATATTTTCGATTGAGATGATCAGAATGTTTTGGCTGCATTGGTATTTAAAACATTCACCTGCCTGAACCTGCTGGTGCAGCTTCCATGCGATACGGCGCTGATCTGGCCTGGCTGTCCCTTGCCGTCGCGGAAGGTGCCAAAGGGCCTGTAATCACGACTGTCGCAGATCTGCACGCAATTGTTCCAGAACTGCTGGGTATTGCTTTGATAGGCCACATCTTCCAGCATGCCGGTGATCTCTCCGTTGAGGATCTCGTAGAAAAGTTGCCCGCCAAACTGGAAATTATACCGCTGCTGGTCGATGGAATAAGAACCTCTGCCAAGTATGTAGATCCCTTTCTCAACTCCTTTGATCATATCATTCACGCTCAGTGCTTCCTTGCCGGGACGCAACGATACATTGGGCATGCGCTGGAACTGGATATTGCTCCAACTGTC
Source organism: uncultured Flavisolibacter sp. (assembly GCA_964460925.1). GTDB lineage: Bacteria > Bacteroidota > Bacteroidia > Chitinophagales > Chitinophagaceae > Flavisolibacter. The sequence continues at coordinate 3,331 of CAYWSQ010000131.1, forward strand.
AGCATGACTGCAGCCATGTGATTCCTTCTGACCAAGGATATGCACCTGGTCGCGGGTAGCCTGGTAATTCACCAGGATGCCATTGCGGATCAGGTCCCATGATTTTGAAGGCACACCTTCATCATCAAAGCCCACGGTATTGAGATAATAAGGCTGGGTCTTATCGGCATATACATTCACAATCTCACTGCCGTATTTGAACTTTCCTGATTTCCATTTATCAAGTGTGGCAAACGAGGTGCCTGCATAATTGGCTTCATATCCAAGCACACGGTCAAGCTCCAGCGGGTGGCCAATGGATTCATGAATGGTGAGACCGAGGTGCGTAGGATCAAGTACAAGATCATAATCACCCGGTGATACAGATTTCGCGGAATGTTTTTCTTTAGCATGCCTGGCAGCCTGCACGGCATCTTCCACCATATCATAGGCCCTGCCATAGAGAAAGGCGCCATGCGGGCCCATAAATTTTTCACTGTCAAGCGGCGTAAGATATTCATAACCCATGCCTATGGGTGTGCTTAATGCATTGCGTGTTTTGAATTTTCCTGTTGACTTATCAGTAACGGTTACAGTGAAATTGGGCCATAGCCTGTGAATGTCCTGGTCAATATAGGAGCCATCCGTTGAGGCGAAAAATTTCTGTTCGTTCACAAAAGCCAGAGAGGAGTTGATAAAATTCGCGCCTGCTTTCATCGCTTCGCTGTTCACTTTCATCAGCAGGTCAACCTTTTCTTTCACCGGGATGTCAAAGGCATTGATTTTTATTGGTGTCTTCCATGTTTTATCGCCCAGTCCTTTTTGAGGCGCGAGCTTCACAGGTTCTTTCTGAAGTCGTGCATTGGCTTTAGCAAGTGCAACAGCTCTTGTGGCGCATTGGGCTATGCTTTCCTCGGTCACCATATTGGTAGCCGCGAATCCCCAGGTGCCGCCGGCGATGACGCGGATGCCTACGCCATAGGATTCATCGTTTGAAATATTGAGCACTCTTGCTTCCCGGGTATTGATGGACTGTTCCAGATATCGGCCGATGCGCACATCTGCATAAGTAGCACCTGCTTTTTTAGCTGCATTGAGTGCTATGTCGGCCAGTGCTTTCTTTGATTTGAAGTCCAGGTTATTTTCAAAGAAAGCATTGGGATCGATGGACCTGCTATACAGGTAACCTGGTACCATTAAGGAACCAAGTCCCAGGGAGGAAAGACGGATGAAATCTTTGCGTTTCAAGTGGAAAGTTTTTATGGAAGCTAGGGAAAAAATAAATGTGATGCGGGAGAGATATGAGGGTGAACAGCGATGCAGTATCTTAGGGCCATGAGGATTTTTATTTTTTCAGTACTGGTATGCGTAATGGGTTTGCATGCAGGCGCCCAGGTCACTGTGAGCAAATCAGTAAAAAGAGAAATGGACAGGATTGATACCAATACCATCGGGTCTCATATTGCTTACCTGGCGCATGATGACCTCAAAGGCAGGCTGCCCGGAACGGAAGGTTTCCAGGTGGCCGTTGATTATGTTACCAAACAGTTCAGGGAAATTGGTGTGAGGCCCGGCGGAGATCAAGGGGGGTATTTACAAAAGCTGGTGTTGAGAAGATCAGTCCTGCAAAACCAGACCGCCCTGGCCGTACTGGCAGACGACAGTGGTAACAGGGACACACTCGAATTCAGAAAACTTTTTTCTCCAATGCCGCATCCTATGGCTGCAAAGACCTCTGTATCTGCTCCACTTGTTTTTGCAGGATATGGTGTTGACATACCCGGGGTGTATTCAGATTATGAAGGGGTGAATGTGCAGGGAAAGATCGTAGTGATGATCACAGGTGCACCCGGCGGATTACATTCAACACTAACTGCGCATTTTTCCAATACAGGAAATAAGTTGAACACGGCTGCTTCCAAAGGCGCCGTAGGAGCCATCATCGTAAATCTTAACGCAAGAACTCAAGGCAACGCGGATGTGGTGATCCAGTCGAATGTGGCCATGAATCCTGAAAAAACAATTGCCTATGGCCGTGGTTTCACCGGCAACCTGCAGGTGGTGCTCAATGGCAATCATGCCTTACTGTTGAAGCTTTTTATGGGATCTGGTAAAAATTTGGGAAGAGCGCTTGCAGAGCTGAGGGAAAAAAAGCCTGCTTCAATTGAATTGCCCAACCGTATGAAGATTGCGTATGAAACGGTTCACCACGATTATGAAAGTTATAATGTGATTGGGTTGATTGAAGGTTCTGATAAAAAACTGAAAAAAGAATACGTGGTTCATTCCGCACACCTGGATCACATGGGTGTTTCAAGAGCGGTGGATGGAGATTCCATTTACAACGGGGCTCATGATAATGCTTCGGGTGTTGCTTCGCTGCTGGAGATCGCAAGGCTTTATAAAAAATCTAAGGCCAAACCAAAAAGATCCATCCTGGTGGTGCTGGTAACGGCGGAGGAAATGGGTTTGCTTGGATCTTCTTATTTCGCAGCGAATCCCACTGTTCCCCGCAATTCCATTGTGGCGAATGTGAATACGGATATGCCGACGCTGATCGCGCCACTGTTGTCAATCGTGCCGCTGGGCGCTGAACATTCCACCATAATGAAGCACGTGCAGTTTGCCGCCGGGCAACTGGGGCTGGAGATTGAAAATGATCCTGAGCCTTCAGAGAACCGTTTCGTGCGAAGTGACCAGTATAGTTTCGTGATGAACGGAATGCCGGCGCTCCATATTAAATATGGGAATAAAAGTAATGTGCCGGGCTTTAACCTGGTGGAGTTTGTAAGACAGTGGAGAGCGAAATATTATCACAAACCTGCTGATGGCATGGACGGGATCTTTGATTTCGCGGCTGCTAAAAAATATGTGCAGTTGAATTTCCTGGTGAGTTATTCCATTGCCATGACGAAGGAAAGGCCGCGGTGGAATGAAGGGGATCTTTTCGGGATGAGATAAGATTTACCCAGCCTTCGCTAAAGCTTCGGCCGGCACAGCACCAAGAAAGAAGGGCGCCAAGGTTTATCCTGCTTGGCGCCCTTCTTTCTTGGCGGTTCAAATCGTTTTCCCGTCAATGTTCAATTCTGCCCTGGGAAGATTTGTCTTCAGTGTCAACAATTGTTCTTCTGTAATTTCTTTTTCATGGGAGGAAAAAAACAGTTGTTCCAGGTTGGCCAGTTTTAATTCCATCAACCCTTCTATGGTTACGGGGGTTGATTTGAGGTATAATAGTTTTAGTGTGGGTACCTGGTTCAGGTATTGAATACATCCATTATCGATCTGCTCACATTCCTTCAGCCTGAGTTCACCGATATAATCCATTTGCACCAGGCTTTTGATGCCATCATTGGTAATAGCCGTGCCGTTCAGGTCAAGCATTTCTATTGATTTAATGCGTGTGGCCATGAGGGTCAGTCCCTCGTCTGTGATAAGAGTGTAACGAAAATCAACATGGTTTACATGTGAAGGCGCCTGTTCAGGATCCTCAATGCCAAAAGCCTTCCAGAATTCTTTTTCTGCTTTTTGCTGTTTCAGCATTTTGGTGTATCCCAAAGGTGCCGGGTCTTTTTTCTTTTTCATTTAGAAGATCAAATATCCTGTTTTAACTTCTTGGAACAGGACTTAAAATTGAACGAAGAGAATAGCCGTTTAGGCGGGAAGGACGGTAAGTAAAGTCGTTCGATTTTGAAAAGCTTTACAGGAACCAATGATCCATCACCGTTTTCTCAACCACTACTTACCGCCCTTCCCGCCTTAACGGCTAAAATAATATCGAGGTAAAACAGGAAAGATTCAGTAGGAGGCGCATTCGAACCTAACCCTGCCCAGTGTAATTAAAATACTTCTGCATCACCATCAATGAGATTAGTTCTTCTAGTTCTTCATTCCTGAAACTCTCAACAAAACAGTTTGCATTTTTGATGATCTGCAAGGCTTCATCTTCATGGCTGGTATAATATTGCAGCTTCTCCTCCAGGTCAGTAAAGTCGTCGCGTATTTCAATATAGTGAACACCGCCCTTTAGTTTCCCCTCCATGAACCAGGTTTCGTATTTGGGGCGTGGCATCACAGCAATGGATTGGGAGGACATGACCCATTTGAGATTGGTAGCTACATCATTTCCCTCCAGGCAAAGAATGAATTTATGATCAAGATGGGCGGTACGTGATATTTTTGGTTTGATCCAGCCCCCCTTCCCCCCTTCCATATTTACCTGCCCCAGGTCACAGAGCGGGTGGTTAAAATACATTTCATAAAAACGGATGCGGTGGGGCTGGGTTACGGTAGCGCGGCCGATCAGTTTGTTTTTCTTCTGGTGAAAAGGAATTTTGTCATCCACGAAAATAAAATGCCTCACCTTGTTCAGTTTCATGAGAACGGAATTAGGCCCGGCATTGACAGGCCTGCTTTTCACGAAGGTGGGAACTGGAGGTATGTGAATGATATCACCAAACAAAAAATTTGCTTTGATTGATGGAGAAAAATACCGGGCAGTTTCGTAAGCGTCGAAGCGGTAGGTTTTCAGTTTTTTAGACCTTTTGAGGTCGAGAAGGGTGGGTGTGTCAGGCGACAATTCCTGTATTGTATCAAGTTGGTTATAATAATTCACCCTGTCTTCAACAACATGCCTGTCAAACTGGTCCAGCTTTTTCAGTTTCAATTGAAGGCGGCTCCTGTAATAACTTCCAGGGATGAGTTGCCTGAGAAAATTTCTTGCATAATAAACGAGCTTGTTTGTCCGGAATATCATTATCTGCATAAAAGCTGCGGTCTGCAGCAGGTGGCGCTAAAGTTAGGTATTGTACTGGTTTTTGTTGGGTATTATGCCTCGTTCTCTTTTTCCATTTGCCTCATGGCACGTGTGGCGGTAAGACCATGAACCAGTATGGATAACACCACAATAAAAGATACTATAGCCCAAAGATTTTTTTCTTCTGTGAAATTGGCCTTGGTCATAGCGAAGGAAATGTAAAAGAATGATCCGATGCCCCTGATGCCGAAAAACGAAATGACCAGTTTTTCTTTCTTTTTCAGCCTTATTCCGATCATGCCTGCAAGTGCGGTCAGCGGCCGTACCAGGATGATGAAGAGGATGCCCAGCAGGGCAATGGTCCAGGTAAGGGGTAACAGGATACCATTTACAAGCATGCCTCCGAAGATGATCAATAAAATACTTAAAAGAATCCTTTCGATCTGGTCTGTGAAATCGTGAAGTTTTTTGTGGTATTTATGGTGCAGTTCATAATTCCTGAGGGTGATAGCTGCCACAAACACCGCAATAAATCCATAACCGCTGAATAATTCCGTAATACCGTAAACGAGCAGGGTAGCAGCCACTCCCACGAAACCATCTTTGATCACCACCATTTTAGTGTTTTCCGGGATGTTGAAAACAAGGTAGGCCAATATCCTGCCCATCAGAATCCCCAAGACCACTCCTGCAGTGAGGCGGTAGAAAACATCACGCAGCACCCAGTTCAATACATCCTGTGATTCATTCATGCCCAGCGCCAGCATGATGGCTAGCCAGGTGAAGGGAAAGGCCATGCCATCATTCATGCCGGCTTCCGCTGTGAGGGAGAATTTTACATTTTCTTTTTTGCCTTCTAATGGTGGTTCCACCTGCACATCAGAAGCCAGGACCGGGTCGGTGGGGGCCAGTACCGCACCAAGCAGGATGGCCGAAGCAAGGTCAAAATTGAGAAGCCATACGGCCAGCATGGCCACGATTGCAATGCAAAGCACCATGGTGATACTTACAAGGCGGAACGGCGTGGCCCAGGTTCTGAAAGAAAATGGCTGGTCAATTTTGAGTCCTGTGCCCATTAAGGAAATAATCACCACCAGTTCTGTAAGATGTGTGGCAACGTTAGGGAATTTCATGGGCAGGGCGGGTGGCAGCCATTTTCCCAACAGGGAGAAGATGAGCATGCCAAGCAGTACGTAAATGATGGAATATGAAATCTGGGTATATCGGGAAAAACTTGGAAACCAGGCCATCCCCAGCGCTGAAACGCCGATGATGGTGATTGCCAGTACGTAGGAGTCCATAAAGCGTTCATAGAAAAAATAATGCCCAGCCCGGCGACAAGTTGATTCAGCCCAGGTATTGGTTCAATGCTTCGATGATGGCTTGTATTTTATCTCCTGGTACGAGACTGTGATTATTGGAAGAAGGATCCATGATGGCTCTCCAGTTTCTTTCCTCATCGGGTTCGAAATAAATGACAAGGCCGTCGACCTGCATTTCTATGCGATAAGAGTAACCCCGGCGTTTGAAATACCCGGGATAGCTAAGTTCCTGGTTCCTGTATTTGACCGGGAGTTCGAAAGCATCATCCATGGTAAGTCAAAAGTAGAAAGTAAAAATTCAAAAGAGGGTTTGAAGGATCCGGTACAATATTAGGGCATCGTCCATCGTACCAGATCCTTCGCCGGTGAAATGATCGTATGCGAGAGGTCTACCCGGCTCAGGATACTCACAGAACAGTGCGCCTTTGATCCTTCGTCGCTGGTGATGTGGTTGAGAGAATAGTGCCTCTAACTCCGTTCCTCAGGATGACAAGGGGTTAACTCAATTTGGAAAATCAAACCTGCTTTTCCGCCGCACCTTCTTCGATCTCCCGCCTTACATTATTTTTCGCATCGCTGAATTCACGAATGCCTTTGCCAACACCGCGCATCAGGTCAGGAATTTTTTTCGCTCCAAAGAGCAACAGCACTATCACCAGTATGATCAGTATTTCATTAAATCCTAGAGGTCCCATAATAAAAAAATTAAAAGGAGGCCAGGAATGGCCTCCCGGGTAAATGAACAAGAAATGAAAATTTATACAACAAACGGATCAACAATAGCCAGTACCTGGGCCATGGTCAGTGGTTCGTCGAATGATTCAGAAGCTGCATTTGCTGAAACAGCAGCGCCATTAATGCCCGTGATCTGCGCTCCTGCCTGCGAAGTGTTTTCTTCACCTGCATAAACAGCCGCAACACCTGGAACGCCACCTGCATCATTGCCGGTGATCCAGGGTTTGTTGGTGGCAGTGCCTCTTTTCTGGCGGAGATAACGCACATAGGCCGCATGCCTGGCTTCCACTGAATGGATCTGCAGCGCAGCGGTGAGTACATCATTATTGCTGATCAGGTTTGCTGCCTGTCCCTTGTAAGCACGTACACCTGTATCTTCAAAAGCCTGTGCTACAGCGAGAAAAATATCATAATTGGAAAACACGGTGGCATATGGACCATTATTGCTGCCATTGCCTGCCGTGAAATCGAAAGCAGCAGCAGTTAAAGTCACCGGTGTCCCATTTAGTTGGGTGATGGTTTGCCTCAGTATGGCTACGTGTGCTACCTCGTGATCACGGATGGAGGTGATTCCTGCCGCATCTGCTGCCGGTATCAGTCCTGAAGTGCTGACTGCTTTTTTATAAAACTCTGATTCAAGATATTCCAGCGTGAGTGCATAATTTAATATGTCCACTATGGAACCTGTGCTTTGCCCATAGGCTTTTTTGAAAAGTGAACTCAACATCAGCGG
>CAYWSQ010000132.1:0-10848 GCA_964460925.1 uncultured Flavisolibacter sp.
CCTGAAACTGGGTGTTTCAGGCGGAAGAATATTATGGAATACTACAGGGGTGTCTGATTGGGTGGCCACCATGTCACCTGCCCGCGTGGTGCAGTTATCGAATAAAAAATCGTAGCGGTAATAACGGTTCTCTTCCCTTGCATTGTTTTGCAGGGCAGATACTAATTTTTGTTTCTCATGGCAATCCAGCAGGATCGACTGTTCCTGTACGCCGCGGCCTTCCATCTGGTACTGGTACATAAAATCCCTGAAATCTTCAACCGATAAAAAATAAAGCAGTTTGCCCCGTATGAATTGGGTATAAAAATCAGGACCGAATTCAAAGCTCCCGTAGTTGTACACATGGTCAGATCCGGTTTGCATGTTTTGAACACGTAATGCAGTGTGACCAAATGTGGAATACAATTCTTCACCAGGAGAGCAGGTGAGAAGACTGATGCGCAATTCGCAGCTATCCTGCGCACGGGCATTAAGCAACAGTAAAAAAAATGAACTGAGCAGCAGCAGTTTTTTCAAACGCAAAATTTATCGTCCAAGTTAATTAAAAGAGCCTGTTGAAGAGGGCAATGAATGTTAAAGCATGGAAATTTTATTACTTTACAAGACATGAACGAGGAGGAACAGCTTAAGAAATTGCAGGAGGAACTGGATGCACTGAAAAAAGAATTCCAGCATCAGTACCAGTCTATCATGCGGTTGCAGGAAACCATCAATAAGATGAGCGGGAGGGAGGTGAAACTCACCACGGTGAAAGCGCATCAGCCCTTCTCACTTGAAAACTTTATTGGGCTGAAGATCATTCATTTTATCGGGATCATTGTGCTGGTTACCGGCTTGTCCATTGGTGTGAAATATGCCATAGACAGGGAGCTGATCTCGGAAGGACTCCGGATCGGCCTGGCCTATGCGGCAGGATTGTTGTTGTACCTGCTGGCCTGGAAGCTCAGGGAAAATTATGTGGTCTTCAGTGCCATCCTGCTGAGTGGAGCCATGGCCTCCCTGTATTTTACCACGTACGCAGCATTTGTTTATTACCAGATGATGCCCTTTGCCCTGGCCTTTGGTATCATGATCGCGCTTACCATTTATACTGTTTTGGAAGCCATCAGGTACAACAGGCAGGAGATTGCTTTTTTGGGACTGGTTGGCGCCTATGCCATTCCGTTCTTGATCAGCCAGAATTCAGAACGGGCCGACCTGTTTTTTCTTTACATCACAGTTATTAACCTGGGCGTTATTTTTTTAAGCCTGCGTAAAAAATGGAAGACCATTGTTTCGGTAGCGCAGGCCATTACCTGGGTATTGTTTCTTGCCTGGGCCATTACACGTTATGAAGCAGGCCAGCAGACCACGGGTGTCATTTTTATGGTGGTATTTTTCCTGGCCTTTGTTTTTTCGATTATTGGTCACAGGATGTTTTACAGGCAGCAATTATTGGTGAACGACAGTTATGCCCTGGTGCTGAACAATGTTGCCCTGTTCATTGCATCGCTTGCTATTATTGGCGTGCTGAAAGAGTCCGATGATATGGTTGCCCTGATCAGTTTCTGCATGTCAGTGTTCGTTGCCCTCCAGTCATTTTTATTGTACAGGATTTGGAAGGATGAAATGCTGACGGTAAAGATCCTGGCTTTACTGGCACTGGCCTTGTTTGTATTTTTTATTGTGGTGAACTGGGATGGTTTTACTGTGACCTTCCTCTGGCTGCTGACAGCGGTGTTGCTGTTTGCCTGGGGATTCAGGATCCGGTCGGTGCAGGCGCGCATGGCGGCCATGTTGCTGATGGGACTAACCCTGGCGAAATTGCTGGTGGTTGACAGTATTCAGTTCAGCACGGTACAGAAGGTGATTGCCTACCTGGTGCTGGGAGTATTGCTGCTGGTCGTTTCATTTTTTTACCAGAAGTTCAAGGGGCAGATTTTTGGGAAGGAAGACGACCTCGGAGGTTGACCTCGGAGGTCAACCTCTGGTATCTGTTTACCTCTTCCCAGGTCTTTTGTCACTTGACTAATAAAGTTTGATCCTGGTTTCGGTCAGTCCTTTAGATTTGAAAAAGTCCGCCAGTTCCTGCCCCTCCTGGCCACCCCTGTTAGCATGGTGAAGCAGGGTAAATCCATGTGCTCCTTTTGCATTCAAAAGAGCGGGATATTTTTCGAGAATTGATTTGACAATAGCGGTTTTCCCCAGCATGGTGAGTATAAATATATTGGGCCGGGCACCCTGGGAAATCATGTAATTGGCAATTTCCTTATCACCCACATGACCTGCCCCTTCAATCGCTTCTTCAAAATCACCCTTTCCGTGGTCGTAACGGCAGTACAGCAGGTTGGGATATTCAGCCAATAATTCTTTCACTTTAGGCAGGTTATTATGTCCCGCTCCTACGAATTCTTTTACGATGGCGGTGCTGTAGGGTTCTTCCGCCTTCCCGGTCTGGCTGAATACATTCATGGGTGATAAGGCCATCGCAGCACCTGCAACGGTAAAGCTTGTGAGAAAGTTTTTCCGGTTCATAAAAAAGGATTGTACAGGAATTTACTTCAATTCCAAAAGATGAGGGTGGGGATTATGTTGGGTGGTGGAAATTCTGATGACCTCGGAGGTTTGCAATTTTTGCGGGTCCTTGATGGTCGGCTAAACAAAGATTGAAAATGAATTGATGCGTTTTATTTAGCAATAAATCTTTAACCGCAAAGGGCGCAAAGTGGACGCAAAGAAACGCAAAGAATATTCCTCCTGGTACCTGGCAGCTATTTTGGAAACCTGTTATTAGTTTTCAGTCTTCAGAGGTTGACCAACTGTTTCAAATAAATCTTCCAGAAACCTTTTGTTTTAACTGATTCTGACTTAAAAGATGCTAATAGAAGTAAGTATGCAAAGATTATCATTCCACCTGCAATAAACACTTCAGGAAGGATCTCATTTTGCCTTACCGATTGAATCGCAATTTTGATTAAACCATATAAAAATGCCAAAAGAAACAAACCCACTATAATTAAAGTAGAGTCTGGTGGCTTTATTTTGATTTGAACTCCTGTACCGTATGGAGTTTGTTTGAACGAACCTATCATTTTAAGATTAGCAAAATTTCGGTAGGTAATAAGACGCTCCAATTCAAAGCTTTCATCTTTAAGGTATCCCCAATATGGTTTGGACCATGCTTTTATTCCAAAAGTGAAGACACGTTTATCGGATTCATTTACAAATTCTTTTACGGACAATGTCTTAGCAAACAACTTTATTAAAAGCTTCTCCTTGTTTAAAGAGGATTTTATGGTGTAGTTCTCATATGGTAAAAACTTTGCCAAAATGTTTAAACTTAAAAACGTTGCAATAGCCGTTAGCCAGGTTATTTGCGACTGTAATTCGGCGCCTCCCTTGTGATCTCCACATCATGCGCATGGCTTTCACGCATGCCTGCATTGGTGATCCTCACGAAAGTGGCCTGTTGCAATTCAGCGATATTTTTCGCGCCGCAATATCCCATGCCGGCTCTCAATCCGCCGGTGTACTGGTAAACGATCTCTTTCAGCATACCCTTGTATGCTACACGGCCTTCAATGCCTTCCGGGACAAATTTCTTCACGTCTGCTTCGGGATCCTGGAAATAACGGTCGCTGCTGCCCACACTCATGGCGCCGAGAGAACCCATGCCGCGGTATTCCTTGAATTTTCTTCCTTCGTAAATGATGGTATCACCCGGACTTTCCTCCGTACCCGCGAAGATGCTGCCCATCATCACACAATCAGCACCTGCTGCCAGGGCCTTCACCATGTCACCTGTATAACGGATACCTCCGTCAGCGATGATGGGCGTTCCTGATTTTTTCACAGCCGCATGTGCCTGCATGATCGCGGTGAGTTGCGGTACACCTGCACCGGCTACAATTCTTGTAGTACAAATGGAACCCGGACCAATACCCACTTTCACAGCATCAGCACCGGCGTCCACCAAGGCCTGCGCACCTTCGGTAGTGGCAATATTACCTGCGATTACATTAAGTGATTTGAAACTTTTCTTTACTTTCTTTAGTGAATCAATAATTCCTTTTGAATGTCCGTGCGCGCTGTCCAGCACCACCACATCCACACCTACCTGTTGCAGCGCAGCCACGCGGTCGAGGATGTCGGGTGTCACACCAATAGCGGCGCCTACCAACAATCTGCCCATTACATCTTTCACACCATGGGGGTAGGAAACCACCTGTAAAATATCACGGTAGGTAATCAGTCCGATGAGTTTTCCTGATTTATCAACAACGGGTAGCTTTTCAACCTTGGTTTTACGCAGTATGGCTTCTGCTTTTTTCAGGTCAGTGCCTTCCGGAGCAGTGATCAGGTTATCCTTCGTCATCACTTCGCTCACCTTTCGGTGGAGGTCTTCTTCAAAACGGAGGTCACGGTTGGTGAGAATGCCGGCGAGTTTTCCGCCATTTTCAATAATAGGAATACCGCCGATCTTATTTTCCTTCATCAGGCGTACGGCATCGCCGATGGTGGCATCCACTTTCAGCGTGATGGGATCCACGATCAGGCCACTCTCACTTCTTTTTACTTTCCTTACCTGGTCGGCCTGCTTTTCTATGCTCATGTTTTTGTGCAGGATGCCGAGTCCCCCTTCACGGGCAAGGGCAATAGCAAGAGAGGCTTCCGTGACCGTATCCATGGCTGCCGAAAGCATGGGTATGTTCAGCGTTATGTCTTTGGTGAGTTTTGTTTTGATCTCTACATCCCTTGGGAGGATCTCCGAAAAAGCGGGAACGAGTAAAACATCATCGAAAGTGAGGCCGTCAATTAAATTCCTGGAAGTGGGGTTTGTTGCCATGTGCAAAGATAAGGGGGAGAGGGAAAATAGCAAAAAGGGGCGGGGGAGTTCAAAGTTCAAAGTTCAAAGTCGGGAGTCCTTAGTCTGTAGTCTGTAGTCTGTCATGATCCGAAAGAAGAAAACGCAAAGGACGCGAAGTAGCGCAAAGGGACGCAAAGAAAATTCATACATCCTGGAAATACTCATGAATACTGAGCTGTGAAACACTATGTCTTTGCGTTTTTTCTTTGCGCTTTGCCAGCCATAGTTTTAGCGAAGGCTTGGTCCTTCGCGTTCTTTGCGGTTGCCTTTTTGTAAAATGCAAAGAACGTTACGAAAAGCAAAGGGCCACAAAGCTCTAGCCAGCGACCCTTTACTTTATATTATTTAACCTCAATCAATCAACTGAAATTCTCACCCCTTCCGAATGCGCAGTGAACTCAGGCGCATACATACACTGGATAGTTGTAATTCCATTACTGAAGTTGCCGGTATGTGTTACAAATAATGAATATTCGAAAACATAACTTCCTTTGTAGAGGTGATTGAAGAAGAAATTGGTGCTGGCATCGCGGGTGGATTCATAATATCCGAGTCCGCCCTGCCATTTGTAGCCACTCAAAACATTCACAGGTTCGAGTGCGGAGGCACGCAAGTCCTTCATGTGCACATATTCCATGTCGCGGTCCACGCGGAGTTCAATGCGGACGGTGATCTTATCGCCAACTTGCAGGCTCATGCCATCGGTAACCGGTGAAAGAACGGGACCGCGGTCGGAATTTTTTTCAATGAACAATTTTTTATCCAGCTTCAATGGGGTAGAAGCGGTGGTTACTTTATCCATGTCTTCAAAATACTGCCAGTAAACCGCGCCCCATGAGGAAGCGGTAGGTGTATTCTCATTGCCAGTCACTTTTACAGAGATTGTTCCCATGGAAGGCTGGATCCTTTCCACCGGTATGTTTTGTTTGAAATATCCTGTTCCTGCTTCAGCATTGGTATTGCTATTGATGGTTGTTGATCCTAAATTGATTTGTACCTGAGGCTCCTGATCCAGCCAGTTGGTGCCCTGCAATAACATGGCATAACAGGCATCAGCAGTAGCTTTTGTTGTTCTCCAGTTATTGGTCTGTTTGTTTTTGATCAACCAGGTCCTCAGTTCATCTACCGTGGTAGTGTCCTTCGCGATCTCGTTGAAAGCTTCCACCATCAAAGACTGTGTTTCGATGGGTGCCTGTGACCAGCGCCAACTAAGGCCAAACTGGTTGTCTTTCCAGTACCTGCCCAGTTCTTCATGTACTATTGAAGTTTCTTTCAATGATCTTAAAATGGCAGCAGGTGTTTGTTTATCGGCAGTTCTCGATAATACAAGGGCAGTCATGGCCTGGGTTGATTTGGCTTGCTGCACCCAGAATTTTTTGGCCTGGTTACGGTAATGGTTGTACGCAGTTTTTGCGGATGCCGGGACCGGAATCTCCGGGAAGAAGCTGCGCATATACAGGTACTGTACATGCAACTCACCTGCGGGGAGGGTTTGCAGTTTTGCTTTTGATTTCACCAGGTTGTTATAATCCTCCGTCACCTTCCTGTCCAGGAAAGCTATGGCTGGTTTATAAATGGATGCGAAATTCTCTGACTGCAGTCCCAATTTTTTGAGCCTGCCCATACCCGTTACAATGTATTGTGTGATGTAACGGTCTTCAGGTCCGCCTTTGAACCAGGCAAAAGAACCACCTGTGGTCTGCATCTGTTTCAATTTCTCGAGGCTGGATGCCAGTTCAGTGCTCATGCGCACCATGTCAAACAGGATAGCAATATTCTTTTTTTGTTCTGTTTCGGTTTTAGCAGCCAGCACCCAGGGTGTTTCTTCCAGGATGGCAGATTTGAACTCTTCATTTTTCTGCAAGGCAGAAAGAAGGGCAGCGGTATCTGTATGCTTCCATTTTTCAAAAACCTGGCGCAGTCGCGGTGAAGCATTGGTGATATGGGAAGCCAGGGCATTGGCATAATAACGGTTCCAGGTCTGCTCGGCGCAATCGTAAGGATATTCCATCAGGTAGGGCAGTGCCTGCACGGCATACCAGGCAGGATTGGAATTGAATTCAACCGCAAGTGCATGGTGTTGTAATGTTTCACTTTCTTCTGATTTTAATAATTTATCAAAACTGAAATTTTTCGTTTCATTACCACGCAAGGGAAGCGCAAGGGTCTCTGTAACCAGGATTTTATTGGATAGAACAGGAAGGAAGTTTTCCTCGCCATCACTCAGTTGCGCACTCCTTGCGACAATTCTCCAGGTCAGTGCATTGTTGAACTGGAAAGGAACCTGGATAGGAAATTTCACCAGTTCACTTTGTCCGGGTGCAACGGTGAAATACTGGTTGGGGAATGTATTAATGAAATAACCATCTACTGACTGGTTGGTAGTCGCATCAAATAAAAGTAATTGTGCCTGTCCTGTGATCTCCTTGTCTGAGAGGTTTACGATCTTGGCACTCATTTCCATCCGGTCACCCTGGCGCACAAAGCGAGGCATATTGGGTTGCACCATCAGTTCTTTCTGGGTGACCAGTTCCTTTTGTGCCAGACCAAAAGCCAGGGCTTTGGTATGAGCCAGTGACTGGATCTTCCAGCGTGTTAATGCTTCAGGAGCGGTGAAAGTGAATTCAATGGCGCCATTGGCATCTGTTCGCAGTTCAGGAAAGAAGAAAGCGGTTTCATTGAAGTTTTTACGAACCTGGATAGCAGGATCGTTAGATGTATTTACACGGTCTTCAAATTCAACATAAAATTCAGAACTTCTGACTGTATCAGCACTCATCATTTGATTGCTTTCAGCTCTCACTGCCATATCCATTTGTGGGGCAATAGTACGAGAGGCAACTGCATTTTCACTTCCGTCGAAAGCTATTTTCCTTTTTGTTCCATAAGCAACTGTAACGATGGGATATTTTAGATAAGTGGGATAATTAAGCCGGTCGTAATTTTTGTTGAACTCTTTATATGATACATTCAAATATTTTTCCTGTGATTCAACGGCCCTGAAATTTGCATCAGCACTCCAGGCTGGCACCCTGTAATTCATTGGCCATAAACCGGGCTTATTCCATTGGTGTGGTTTGAACTGGTCCAGGGAGGCATCATACATGCTCACTAGCATTTCCGCAGCCACCTGCTCATTTTTATAACCCGTAATTTTTACTTTCCATTTTTCTTCGCTGCCGGGAAGAGTCTTGTCGCGGAAGGTTTCATATTCCACTTTCAATTCCTTGTTGGACCAGGGCACAACGATCATATCGCTGTATTTGTAAAAGCGGTTGTGTTTTACAAAAATAAAACTGGCACTGTAACCGCCGCGGTCAGCTTCGGTTGCCGTGAAAGTAAAAGAACGTTTTTCATTATTCAAGGTGGTAAACCTGAAACCGTCGTTCACTTCATTGTGTTCCAGTACAGGAATAGGTTCCTTCCCTTTTTTACCAATCGGAACTTCTGTAAAACCCTGCTGGGTTTTTTTAGACACCTGGTTGACCAGGAAGACCTGCTGGGCTGAAGTGCCGATCTCTATGGTGGTGGATTCACCTGGTTCTATGGGAGCACTTCCTTTTGTCCAGATGTATTCAGGTTTAATGAACCCGGAATTGCGGTCGTATAATTCAACATAGCGTTTATCCGTTACCTCGTTTCCATCAGGGTCCTTAGCGGTGATCACGATCTCGTAGAACCCGGCTTTGAGGTTTTGATTAGCCATTAGCCAGGAACCATCCCTTCTTGTTGTATCGGTTTTGGTAAAGAGCAAGGTTTTGTTCCAGGTAGACTGGTCAGTTTCATTATGGTATTCATCATGCGGGAAATGCCTGGTGTATTCTTCCTTCGACATCACAAACTGGTCCGGCGCTCCCCATAAACGTTGCCGTATCAGCCGCTGTTCCGGTGTTAGCTGGTTGAACTGAACTGTAATGGCAGATGGCTGGTACTCACCATTCATATTTTCGGTAAGGATGAATAACTGTTTGAGTGAATCAACAGCTATTCTTTCCGGAACTACCACCTGCAGCATGATTGATTTATAGCCGGCCGTTACCTGTTTGCTGTTGCTGCGGGTCTCGCCATTGATATCAGTGATATCCGCATAGATATAATAGTCGAAGAGAGGGTCATATTTTTTATCCAGGGTATTATCCGGGATCGCTTTGAAACGGATCGTAAAGGCACCGGTTGCATTTGTTGTGGTTGTTCCATTTACTATTTCCATTTCTTCCACTGGCGGCAACCAGCTTTTGGAAAACCACCGGTAAATAAAGCGGGGTTTTCGAACTACGCGGTAGCTAACTTTGGCCCCGTCAATATTGTTGCCTGCATAGGCCTTGGCCATGCCGCTGACGGTAACGGTATCATTGACCTTGTAACTGTCTTTTACTTTTTCAAACTCAACATAAAATTTAGGCCGCTTGTATTCTTCCACAGATATGTAAGTAATGCCCCTGTCCTTATCGCGGATCTGGAAAGTTCCGTTCAGTAATCCTTCTGGAAGCCTGAACTGGCCGTTGAAAGATCCAAATTCATTCGAGGTCACCACCACTGAATCTTTTCTCTCCCCGTTGGCATCAAACAAACTTACAGTGGTGGTAGTGCCCGCAACCACAGCGCTGTTATTCCTGTCCCTGGAAACAGTGATCCCTTTAAAATAAACGGTTTGCCCCGGCCGGTAAATCGACCGGTCGGTAAAGAAGAAGGTATTGATGGAAGGACGTGGCGATTCTTCGAAATTGCTGTAATATCGATAATAAGCTTCTTCCAGGTTGAGCTGGTCCTGCTGGTGTTTAATGTCGAAGAAATAATTGTTGTAACGTTCTTCTTTGTCTGCGGTCAGCTTGAAATACCCATTGATATCTGTTTTATAATTCCCGGCTGTGGCCCTTATATACTTCGATGTTTTATAATCATAAGTATTCTTGTAGGCCTCCACCTGGGCATTCACCAATGGCAGGCCGGTTTCGCGGTGCAACACAAAAAAATGATCATCCTGGCTGATATAGCTGATATTGGAAACATGAAAATGACCGGCTCCGACAAGGCTGGTTTTCGCATGATAAGTTGATTGCGGTGAGGCCACGAGGTAATATTCACCAACGGGTAAAGCGTCGTTTTTGATTTCCACCTTATGTTGCTGCAGGTCGTTGGTATTCGGTAATTCCTGTGTCCAGGTTCTTTCTGCTTTTGTGGTCATGAGTGTAGACCAGAACTGGTCTTCTTCCCTCAACTCCAATTGTTTCTTTAGTGCTGCGGTCATCTTTACCAGGCGTAAATGAAGTGTGTTGACATTCTGATAAGTGACCAGGGCACGGAAAGGAGTGCCTGGTACATTCACACCTTCCACCTGGAACGAGAATTGAGCCTGCTTTAGCTGCTGCAAAAAATTATAGCTGTTTACCCATCCTGCTGATTTGATGCTGCTGTCTTTTACCGCGGCTTCCAGGATCGCAATGGCTTTAACGCGTTCATACCTGTAGGAAGTGTCTTTTGTTGGATCGTAAGACTGGGCTTTTTCATTATGCCAGCTTGCTATAAGAAAGGATGCCTGTTTGGCGATGGCGTTGGCCGGGTATTTTATAACCAGGCTTTCCAGGGCATTGCGGTAAAGTGAATCTTCCTGCGTACCCGTATAGTTTCTTTTGACGAATTCAATTCTTTTAATGTCGGCGTCTATTAAGGCATCCGGATTTTTATCGGTAAGATGGAAGCGGATCAGTTCCTGGTAAAGCAATAGAGCATCATGAAGATTCGAGGAACTATCTTTAGTTGTAAACGGAACTGTGATGAATTGTGCCGCGTTGGAAAAAGCTTCCGGCTGGTTGATCTCGAATGCATAGGCAGGTTTGACCAGGTCTGATTCATCATTCTCAAAATATTCAATCGCACGGTGGGCCAGCAGGTCGTAAAGGGTGGGACGTAAGGTTCGAAGTCCACCTTTTATGATGATGGCATCATAAGCGGTAAGCCCGGTTTGCTGCAGCAGTTTTTTATTTTGCAGGGAAGCCTGGAAT
>CAYWSQ010000133.1:0-10837 GCA_964460925.1 uncultured Flavisolibacter sp.
CAGATGAAAAGATACCTGGCCCTGGAAGAAAGCAACCAGCCGGCAGAATGGAACGGTATGTACAGCAATATTGAGAACAACTTCGCTCCCTGGAAATTCAGTCCTGATGAAAGGGACAGGTGGGCGGAGGAGATGAAAGGGTGAGGAAGTTCAAAGTTAAAAGTTCAAAGTCCCTAATCGCCTGTACAAAGTCAAAAGTCAAAATTCAAAATCAAAAACAATAGGAAACAGAAAAGTTCGTGAAGGAGAGAACGCAATAGAAACCCTCTTTCATTTTACTCTTTCTGCGTCAGTTGTCCGCGTACGCTGACTGTATGCGCTAACTGTGTACGCGGAAGCTTCTGCAAAAGCGTAAGCTTTAGCGAAGGCTGGTTCTCTGCGGCAAAAGAAAATATCAAAACAATACTGGTAACTATTTTTGAATTTTGCCTTTTGAATTTTGACTTATCACTCATATCTAACTCTCTCATTCACACTGTCTTTTAGTCTCGAATTCAAACTCATAAAAGCTTTTCCCCGTATTTTCACGTCCCGTTTTTTGAAATAAGGGGTAAAATTTCTATCTTGTTTTCCGGATATAACAAAAACCAAAACCCCTATGAACTTTTTTAAGAGACTAATGGAATTGGCTTCCATGCGATTTTCTGTATTATCACAGAGACAGGTACGTTTTGCCATCAGCCGGAAAGACTGGGTTGATTTTGGCCTCGTAGTTATCGTTTCATTTCTGATTGTAGTTTATAAGGTTAACAAAGCCTCGTAAGCCTCCCGCCCCTGCCCCTGCTATTTTGTAATTATATTTAATTACTAAATCAACTGTTATGGCTGAACAGGACTGGGGAAGTTTTACACTTTCCATTCCCATCAAATCTTCCAGGGAAAAGATCTATGCTGCATGGACCAGCCAGCAGGAACTGGAGCGTTGGTTTCTGCGTTCTGCTGTATTCACCAAAGCAGATGGTTCACCGCGTGATGCGCAGGATGCGGTCCAGATCGCAGACCAGTACGAATGGATGTGGCATGGCTATCCTGATGAAGTGAATGAAAAAGGTGTGGTGTTGCAGGAGAATGGCAAAGACCTTTTCAAGTTCAGTTTCGGGAAAGCGGGAAATGTTACCATTACCATTTCGGAAGAGGAAGGTGAACCAATGGTTCATTTGCTGCAGGATGAAATCCCTACTGATGAATATTCAAAATTTCATTTTCACATCGGTTGCAGTAAGGGCTGGGTCTTTTACCTGGCCAATCTCAAAAGTATTTTGGAAGGTGGTATCGACCTGAGAAATAAAAAACTCCATGAAAAGGAAGTGATCAATTCTTAATCCTTATCCTTGTCCTGCTCCAGCTTTTCCTGGATGGAGTCCATCTTCTCTTCAAAATTCTCCAGCTTTTCTTCAAATTTTTTGGTGAGCTCTTCCGGATTTTCGATCTGGTGCGTAGTATCTTTTTTCTTGGCCATTTTCCAGATCTGTACAATGGCAGTGATGGTGAAGATGCCACCGATCACATAATTAAGAATATGCTGGTTGTTGTTGATCTTATCCGCAATGAGCTGTCCACCGAAAATAAAAACGCAATTACCGAGCAGGGTGCCCAGGCCGATGCCCACGATGTAGATATTATAATGACTGTTCTTTGGCAGCAGGATCTTCTTGGTAAATAATACCGTGCTCCACCCAAACCAGAAGGGGATCTGTACAGGGTTTACAAGACTCATCAAAAAACCAAAGAGAAACATGGGCATGGTAGTGTTCAGCACCGGGCTTTCATCAAGATCGGGGTGCAGGGCTGCATAAAAGCTGGAGGCTGCTAGGCCCAGTACAATCAGCAGGGTAACCCATTCCAAAGCTTTGAAAAGTTTTTGTTGCCGGCGCACCCAGTCCATGGCGATTAAAGAAAGCCGAACATACACCACTTCCGCTGCAAGAGAACCGGATGAAAAAAGAAAAGCCGGCATCAGGCCTTTTGAAACCGAGATCTGCATGGCTGCCACATTGAGTGTGCCCAGTGGCAACGATCCCAGGAAACTGATCAGCATTCCTGTTAAACAAATTCTCAGCAATTTTGGCATTGAATTATTTTGACTTTTCAATTAAATGGTATGATAAAGCCAATGGCCAATAGCTAATGGCCATTGGCTGCTTCTCAAATTAAAATCTCTGTATCCGACTTCTCCAACACCTCCAGGTGCTTCTTTGCTTCTTTTAAAAAATTCAATCCTTTACGGAATGGCCAGTAAGGGATGCCGTTTCGGTGATTGATCCTTGAGATCTCGAACAATACCTTCCAATGATGCAGGAAAACCCTGTACGCCTGGAAAAGTGTGAACCCTGAATTGTACACATGATTAGGTTCCGCCCCGCTCCCGTTGAATTCAAGGATCGAAAAATTAATGCCCTGCCGGAGGTCCTCCACGGAAGCGCACTTGATATCGTAACGGCCATAATAAAATTGGGCACGGTGACTCATCTCATCGAAGATGCGCAGCAAGTCATCATCAATAAGGTGCTGCAGGTTGGTGAACTTGGCGCCACGGTTCAGGTTGGCCGCGTAAGTAAGAATATACCGCTCACCTTCCGGAATTATCTTTTCAAGAAATGCTTCATGCTTGATGCGCATTTCCTCCGGCCGGTGCCTGGCTTTAGGATGTGCCAGGATCAGTTCCCAGAGTGTGCTCCTGCCATCACCATATACATCCATCAGTTCTTTTTGAATGAAGCCGCTGATCACTCCTTTTTTTTCACCGGGATAACGGTAATAAAATACACTGACCTCCAGTGGATATTCCACCAGGTCCTGCACAATGTATTCAACAGGATTTTTTTCGTGGTAGATGCGCAATTCCCGTTCACTGTCCACTTTCCGGAACAGCAGCCCTTTCATTCCAACATCAGGCTTAACGATAAAAGGATAACTGAAACCATTTTCACTCACCTTTTTCTTTACTTCTTCAAAAGAAGCACCAGGGTCCAGGTAAATGGTCTTGGGATAATAATCTGCCGGCAGCAATTCATACATTTCTTTTTTACCCTCCCCTTCAAACCCACCGAAAGTGATGGTGGGATTGGAAGAAGAAAAAAACCAGAAAGAACCTGAGCGCAGGCAATACCAGAGCCATACGGGACTGATGAGGAAGTAACGAAGCTTGAATGGCCACAATTCCCAGTTCCCCAGTTTTTCGAAAAAGCTCTTCAAGGTCATAAGCGGTAAAAATAGTTTATAAATGAATTAATTACATTTGAAGCAAACCGCAAACCGTGAAACCTGGACTGCTGCTTTTCCTGATGATACTGCTCTCCTGTCCTTTGTATGCAGTTGTTAGACCCGCGGAATTTCCTCTACTGATTGCAGAAGGCCCCCGGGTAATCCATAAAAAGCTTTCCATTATTGAAAGGTTCAAACTCCTGAAGAAAACCAGGAAACTAAAAGCTTCGGGTATCACTGCTAAACAAAAAAGGCAGGCAAGACTCTCGCTCATACTCGGCCTGACGAGTTTTGCATTTTTATTTATGCCATTTGCCATGTTCGTGGCCTTTCCGCTTGCCCTTGGAGGACTTATCTTTGGAATCAAATCAGTGAATGGAAATTCAAATGCCCAGGGTATTATTGGCATTGTGGCAAGCAGCGTGGTTTTGAGTATATTTTTGATTGTTGGAATCGTTTGGCTGAGCATTGCATTGGCCGGATTATAAAAATGAATTATGACAGTAAGAACGATGGCGGAATTTTTAGCTGCAGGTGAAACACCGGAGATCCTTTTCTGGGTGGGCTGCGCCGGCAGTTTTGACCAGAGAGCGCAAAAGATCACGAAGGCTTTTGCCACCATTCTTGACCATGTGGGTGTGCAGTATGCCATCCTGGGCAAAGAAGAAATGTGCACCGGCGATCCTGCGCGCAGGGCCGGCAATGAATTTCTCTTCCAGATGATGGCTTACCAGAACATCCAGTTGCTCAATAATTACAGTGTCAAAAAGATCGTGACTACCTGTCCCCATTGTTTCAATATCATAAAAAATGAATACCCGGAACTGGGAGGAAACTATGAAGTGGTTCATCATACCACCTTCCTGCAGCAGCTTGTGGAAGAGGGAAAGATAAAGGTGAAGG
Organism: uncultured Flavisolibacter sp.; assembly: GCA_964460925.1. Taxonomy (GTDB): domain Bacteria; phylum Bacteroidota; class Bacteroidia; order Chitinophagales; family Chitinophagaceae; genus Flavisolibacter. Next base: position 4,108 of record CAYWSQ010000133.1, read on the forward strand.
ATTCAGATACTTTCCGCGGAAAGAAGATCACTTACCACGATAGCTGTTATCTCGGCCGGTCAAATGGAATTTTTGAAGCCCCACGCAAAGTGCTCGAAGCCCTGGATGCGGAACTGGTGGAAATGAAACGCTGCGGTAAAAAAGGATTCTGTTGCGGTGCCGGTGGTGCGCAGATGTTCAAGGAAGAAGAAAAAGGTGCCACCCGTGTAAATTTTGAAAGAGCCAATGAAGCTATTGAAACCGGGGCCAGTATTGTAGCTGCAGCCTGTCCTTTCTGTAATACCATGCTCACTGATGGTGTAAAAGCCGCGGATAAAGAGGCTGATACAAGGGTACTGGATGTGGCGGAGCTGATCGCGATGTCGATTAAATAGGTTTCGCGCAGGTTAACGAGGGAAATGGTTTCACGCAAAGACGCGAAAGCGCAAAAAAGATGAAGATAGAACCTTCTTGGTGAAGAAATTATCAATCAAATGATATGAAGCACTTATTACTCATATTTATGGTGATTGTATCATCAGAAGTATCAGCCCAGCACGATATAGTATTTGAGTTCAAAAAAATTCAATATAAAAAGGATATCCTGGAACCCGACTCAGTCAGGACATTTTCCTTTACTGCAAATGCATTAAGTCCCTATATCGAATTAGGTTCAGTGAATGGAAAATCTTTTGCCATAAGGGTTGAAGTTATTCCGTCTAATATAGAAACCCAGGGTGATTATATTTCCGTCATGTGTTTTTATCTGAAGGAAAATAATGTTTGGAAACAAATTCACAGGGCCATGTACGAAAGAACGATCCTCAAGGAATTGAAAGAGAAAAAGGATGGCAGTTACCGTTCCCTTCCAGAATATCTTAATGGTTTCATGTCAGGTGAAGAACCTGACTACGAATTTGAATGTATTGGCACCTTCCATTTTTTCCGGGATCAATAAGGGATTAACTTTGCAGCATGAGCCTCGAATACAAACACCTCCTCCCCGAAAATTTTTCTCCCAGCAGCAAGGTCTGGGTTTACCAGGCCAATAGGTTATTTATGTTGTCGGAAGCTTTGGAAATTGAAGAACTTCTGAAACAGTTTTCTGCCGAATGGCGTTCACATGGTGCGGAGGTGGATGCTTATGCCAATTTATTCTTTGGCCAGTTTGTGGTTTTGATGGCTGATGAAAGCCGGACAACTGTTGGTGGTTGCAGTACCGATTCTTCTGTTCGATTTATAAAAGAACTGGGTGAAAAATTCCAGGTCGATTTTTTCAACCGTACCAACCTGGCCTTCCTGGTAAAAGATAAGATCCAGGTGCTCCCCATGAACCAGGTGCAATACGCGATGGACAACCAGTTCATCAACAGCGATACGCTATATTTCAACAACCTTGTACTGACGAAGGCAGAACTGGAAAATAATTGGATTGTTCCGGTAAAGGAAAGCTGGCTGGCGAAAAAGTTTTTGCAGTCGGCGTGATTGATCGTGAATGGTGAATGCTTTGCCCGCCATCCGCGTGCTCTGAAGCTATAGCGGAGGCGCAAGCTTCAGCGCACGCGGGGTGAATGGTGAGATGTGAATCTTCGCCTGTCAAAACTTTTTGATACTTTATAAATCCTGAACCACTCTTATCGCTGTTTGCTCTTCGGTAATACCAGTTTTTTCTTGGGCGACTTTGAAAGATTATAGCCTAAGGCCAGCCTGAAATTCCTGGTCTGTGTACTGCTGGATGTTTCCAGTGTAAAATCAGTTCCGTGAGTAAAACTCTGGTTGCGTTGCTGCACAAAGGGATCGATAAGATTGATTGTGGCCGTCAGCTTTTTCTTCAGCATTTTGGCCTGTAAACCTATGTTCATGCTCAGTGAACTTCTTACACTGCCCTGCGGGTTGGCAAAACGGTTGAATGTAAAACTACCCGTTGATGAATAGAGGTCAGAAAAATTATAGTTGGTATTAAGATTTGAAGTGAAAGATCCTCCATTACGAAAATTCCGGAAGGTTTTGTCGAAGTCGCTGTAAGTATTATAGGTAAAACTGGCACTGAGATTCACTTTCATTTGCTTGCTTATGGTATAGCCACTCCAGGTACTTACCTCGTATTCTTTCCTGCTGCTGATATTCTGCCAGGTGATTTCTGTTTTCCCGTCGGGCTGCAGTGTGCGTACCTGGCTGAAAATATCTTCCACGATATTGAATCCCATACCCAGGTTGGCATAAAAACTATTTTTTGTTTTACCCACCACCAGGTCGAAATTATGAGCCATGGATGGAAGGAGCCCCGGGTTTCCGAACCGGTAATTATAGGGGTCTGAAAAATCGATCGTCGGGTTGAGCTCACCTATTCCCGGCCGCCTGATGGTGCGGCGGTACGAAAAGGTCATGTTAAGCACGTCCTTCCAGTTTTTGTTGAAATTGGCGTAAGGAAGAAAATTCAGGTAACGGTTACCTGTATCCGAAGACTGTTTATACAGGTCAAAATGGATATTGGTCTGCTCGCCACTGATCCCAAAAGTGGTGGAGAAATTATTTTCAAAAACCTGCTTTACCGAAGCCCTGAACTGGTACACCTGCTGGCGAAACAAAAAACGGTTGGTGAGCGCATCGAGCGCATTCCAGGTTTTATCTGAATTGCGGTAAAAACTTGCATCTGCATCAATGGCCGAACGGCTGGCGGCATACATACCTCCAAGGTTGAGCTGCGTCTTCCTTTCATTGAAAGGCAGATCATAATTCAACCTTACATTATATCCCCTCGAACGGTTGTGGTTGAGCTGCTGCATTACTGAATCCTTACCATTGGGTGTATTATCCGGGTTGAAATACTGGTGGTAAAAATCGCGATTGCTGCTGTTGTCAGAATGATTGAAACTGCTGATCAGTCTCAAGTTCTCCCCTGGTTTTTTTGTTTTCAGCGTATAGGTAAAACTCAGGTTCGGATTGTAATTATCACCCTCATTCAGGATCTGCCGGCGGCTGAGATGAACCACCTGTCCTGCCCCATCGAGATTGCGATAACTCACCAGGTTCCTGTTGTTATAGCTATTCTGGTTATACTGCAAAACGAGGTTCAATGCATTGAATTTATTCAGCTCGTAATTGAGGTTCATCCGGAAATTCGGACGCAGGCTGCGGTTGAGATATTCAGAATTATTATTGAACTGGCGGTTATTGTCAAGGTTCCGCCTCTTTGAATAGGCTTCGCCTTCAAAACGGTTGTATCCCGCGCCGGTATTTACATTCAATGAAAGACCCTGCTTCCGGTAATTGAAACTTCCGTTACCCCCGTACTGTCCCCTTGTACCGGCAAAGGCTGATACCCTTCCGCTTACCCCCACACTTCCTTTTTTGGTGGTGATATTGATTACCCCTCCCTGTTCATTGGCATATTGCGCGGGTGGATTGGTCATCACTTCTATTTTTTCGATGGAACTGCCCGGCATTGATTCAAGCAGGTCCTGCAGTTGTTCAAGATTCAACTCAACCGGCTTGTCATCAACCAGTATGCGGGGCTCTTTACCTCTCACCAGCAATTTTCCGCTGGGATCCTTCGTCACAAGAGGCACGCTGGTGAGAAGTTCACTGGCGGTGCTGCCTGCACTCAGCGCCGATTCACCTGCATTGAAAGTAATATTGCCATCCTTGCTTTGGATGAGCGGTTTTTCGAGGTAAACCACCACTTCTTCCATGCTCGTTCCTTCCGATGAAGCTTTGAGGATGACATCATTCAGGTTGAAATCAAATCTTTCCGCACGGATGTGGATACTATCTAGTGTGAGAGTATTAAAACCAATAAAGCTCACGCGGAATTTATAATAGCCGAAAGGGAGATGGCTGAGCTGGAAGGCCCCGTTCCTGTCTGTGATTGTTGAAATCCTGCTGCTGTCAGAAAACCGGGTAAGCTGAACGGTTGCCCCTTCAAGCGCCAGGTTTTTTTCATCTAGCACATTTCCAATGATAATTCCGGGGTTTTGCTGGGAAAATGATTGAATTCCAGGGAGTAAACACAGGAAGAGAAGGAGGCGTTTCATCTGCTGCAAAGATAGCTTCAAATAGTTCTTAAAATCTGTCATCCTGTCACAAAGCCCCTATGAAATGATTATCTTTGCGCACAAGATTTCTGAATATGGATGTGACCACGCTGCTCCCCCGACTACACGATGAAACCAGGCAGGGGGAGGCTTATGCCCCTTTTGAAAATGATCCCAACCAGTTTTCAAGGCGTTTTTATATAGAGAGTTATGGTTGCCAGATGAATTTCAGCGACAGTGAGATCGTGGCTTCCATTCTCACCGGTGAAGGTTATGGTGCTACCCGCAATTTTGAAGAGGCCGACCTCATTCTCCTGAACACCTGCTCCATCAGGGAAAAGGCAGAACAGACCGTGCGTAAAAGGCTTACTGAATTCAAAAAGCTTAAAAAGAACCGTCCCTCAACACTCATTGGTGTACTGGGCTGTATGGCCGAACGCCTTAAGTCGAAATTCCTGGAAGAAGAAAAACTGGTTGACCTCGTTATTGGTCCAGATGCTTACCGCACCCTGCCCCAACTGATCACGGAAGCCGGTACGGGGCAAAAGGGCGTGAATGTTCTTTTGAGCCGCGATGAGACTTATGCCGATATCGCTCCGGTGCGCCTGAACAGTAATGGCATCTCTGCTTTTGTAAGCATCATGAGGGGATGTAATAATATGTGTTCATTCTGCGTGGTACCCTTTACCCGTGGTCGTGAAAGAAGCCGTGATGCGGCCAGCATTTTGAGTGAATGCCAGGACCTGTATGACCAGGGATTTAAAGAAGTGACCCTGCTGGGACAGAATGTTGACAGTTATTATTTCCAGCCGGAAGCAGATGGAGTGCCGGTGACCTTCGCCAGGCTTCTTGAGATGGTGGCGCTGATCTCTCCAGACCTGAGAGTGAGATTTTCCACTTCGCACCCAAAGGATATCACCGATGAAGTGCTGACCACCATGGCACGATATGATAATATCTGCAAATACATTCACCTGCCTTTGCAAAGCGGGTCCACGAGAGTGTTGCAGTTGATGAACCGCAGCTATACCCGTGAATGGTACATGGCCAAGGTTGACAGGATCAGGGAGATCCTCCCGGAATGCGGGATCAGTTCTGATATCATTGCCGGTTTCTGTACTGAAACCGAAGAAGAACACCAGCACACACTGGAAATGATGCGGTATGCCGGCTATGACCTGAGTTATATGTTTTTTTACAGCGAACGTCCGGGTACACTGGCGCAACGCAGGTATGAAGACGATATTCCACTGGAAGTGAAAAAAAGAAGATTGCAGGAGATCGTGAACCTGCAGGGACAATTATCACACACGAGCAACCAGAAAGATCTTGGCAAAACCTTCCAGGTATTGATAGAAGCTGATTCTAAAAAGAATAAAAATGACTGGATGGGCAGGAACAGCCAGAACAAGGTGATCGTGTTTCCCAAAAATGAAAAAAATCTGAAACCAGGTGATTATGCATGGGTAAAAGTGACCAATTGCACCCAGGCAACCCTGCTTGGTGAAATAGTATAATGAATTGAAGAATGGATCTACAAAGTATTAAAAACAGGTTTGGCATTATCGGTAATTCAGCCGCGCTCAACTATGCACTGGAAGTAGCGGTACAGGTAGCCAATACTGATCTTACCGTACTCATAGCCGGTGAGAGCGGTGTGGGCAAGGAAGCATTTTCTCATATCATCCATTCACTTTCGGCAAGGAAACACAACCCGTTTATCGCGGTCAACTGCGGCGCCATTCCTGAAGGAACCATTGACTCCGAATTGTTCGGGCATGAAAAAGGTTCTTTTACAGGAGCTGTTGACAGCCGAAAAGGTTATTTCGAAACCGTGAACGGTGGCACCATCTTCCTAGATGAAATTGGTGAAATGCCCCTCGGCACGCAGGCAAGATTACTGAGAGTGCTTGAAAGTGGTGAGTTCATCCGCGTGGGTTCTTCCAAAACACAGAAGACCGATGTAAGAGTGGTTGCTGCCACTAATAAGGAATTATTGCAACTGGTACAAAACGGGAAATTCAGGGAAGACCTTTATTACCGTTTGAATACAGTACCCATCCGGGTGCCCTCACTACGCGACCGGAAAGAAGATATTTTTCTTTTGTTCCGCAAGTTCAGTGTTGATTTTGCAGAACGTTATAAAACAGCACCGGTTCAACTCGATGAGGAAGCCAGGCAGAAACTGATGTTATACCCTTTCCCCGGTAATGTGAGGGAGTTGAAAAATATTGCTGAACAGATATCTGTACTGTCAACCGACAAGCAGGTGAATGCCCGCCAGCTTGATAAATTCATTCCAGCCTCCCACAACGGCGCTAACCGTTTGCCCATGCTGGTGAATGGTCATGCCGACAGCCACGAATTCAATAATGAGAGGGAGATTCTTTACAAACTCTTTTTCGATATGAAAAGAGATGTAACGGAACTGAAGCGTTTATTTCTGGAAGTGATCCAGAATCCGCAAAATGTGCAACAGAACGCGGCTATTATTAACCAGGTTAAAGAATTGCAAACTCACGAAATACCACCGCCGGTTTTGGTAACTTCAAACCTGCCGGCACCTGCGCCCGTGGTGATGCACCATAACGAGATCCATGAACACGAGGAAGTGGAAGAAAGCCTCAACATTATGGATAAGGAAAAAGAACTGATCATCAAAGCGCTGAAAAAGCACCGGGGTAAAAGAAAGGATGCGGCACTGGACCTGGGCATCA
>CAYWSQ010000134.1:0-1791 GCA_964460925.1 uncultured Flavisolibacter sp.
ATACAGCTGAAAAGAGCAAGCCTTTTCTCATAAATTGAAATTTAGTTTTGGAATACGCTAAAACTGAATTCGGATCGTCCTGTAAAATGACAGGATTTCAGGCGGAAAAATAAGCATTACAATTCTTACAGGGAAATTATTTTTAAGTGATTTTGAATAAGTTGTTGAAAGTTTCCGCAATGGGAAATATCTGTGGGCATCGCATTTAGATTTACTTTCGATTTATGTCATCTTACCAGTTTCCCGGACAGTCAGGATTTTATAAAGGAAAGGTGCGTGATGTTTACGCCATCGGTGAGGAATTGCTGGTGATGATCGCATCGGACCGCATCTCCGCATTTGACGTGATCCTCCCCCGTCCCATTCCCTATAAAGGTCAGGTATTGAACCAGCTTGCTGCTTACATGCTCAATGCTACCAGGGATGTGTGCCCTAACTGGCTCATTGAAACCCCTGTTTCCAATGCCTCTATTGGTTACAGGTGTGAACCCTTCAAAATTGAAGTGGTGGTACGGGGACATCTTTGCGGCCATGCCTGGAGAACTTATGAGAGTGGCCAAAGGATTTTGTGCGGGGTGCTGATGCCTGACGGGATGAAAGAGAATGATGCTTTTCCCGAGCCCATCATCACTCCCTCTACCAAGGCCAGTGAAGGACATGATGAAGATATTTCCGAAACACAGATCCTGGAGCAGCAATTGGCCAGCCCCGGCGACTGGGAGAGTTTAAAAAGGTACGCTCTCAATCTTTTCAAAAAAGGACAGGAGATGGCTGAAAGGCAGGGACTCATTTTAGCGGATACGAAGTATGAATTTGGTAAAAGAAATGGGGTGATCACCCTGATGGATGAAATACATACACCTGATTCTTCCCGGTATTTTTATGCGGAGGGTTTTGATGAACGCCAGGCTACCGGGGAAAAGCAAAAGCAACTCAGTAAGGAATTTGTGAGGGAATGGCTGATTCAGAATGAGTTCATGGGTAAGGAAGGACAAACCGTGCCTGACATGAGCGATGAATGGATTGAAACCATCTCGCAACGGTATATTGAATTATTTGAAAACGTGACAGGCAGTTCTTTTAAGCCCGAAAACCTCAGTAAGGAAGATGTATATGAAAAAATTGTTGCAAGTCTGAAGAACGTTAAAAGCATTTAGAGTTTCTTAGGATTTCAGACTTTACTTACCGTCTTACCGCCTTCCCGGCTATATAAAAAATTAATTATTGATGGAAAATAAAAGGCATAGCCGGGAAGACGGGAAGGCGGTAAGTAGAGTAATACATTCAAACAGGTTTTTAGACTGTTAACTATAGACTCCAGATTATTTTAATTTAGGCCTGAGCCTCGACCTGGATTTATTAAATACGTTTCTTCCTTTATCAATTCCTTTTCTTTTTTCCTTTCTTTCTTCCTCTGGCAGGTGAATAAATTCCTGGCAAGCAGTGCTGCAACAGCCATCGTAAGTTTTACGGCAATCTTCACACTGGATAAATAGAAGGTGGCAGGCTTCGCTGGCACAGTTTACATGCGTATCAGCAGGTTGTCCGCACTGGTGGCACCGGGCAATGATTTCATCGGTGATGCGCTCTCCCAGCCTGTTGTCGAAGACGAAATTTTTTCCATGGAATTTTGTAGGCAAACCTTTTTCCTTCACCTGGTTGGCATAATTGATAATGCCGCCTTCGAGGTGGAACACGTTTTTAAAACCACGGTGCAGCATGTAGGCACTTGCTTTCTCGCAACGGATACCACCGGTGCAGAAGGTGACGATCGGCTGCTCTTTAAGTTCG
>CAYWSQ010000134.1:1801-10753 GCA_964460925.1 uncultured Flavisolibacter sp.
CAGCATGCCCGCCGCCATGGGTAATTGTTCCCGGAAAGTATCAGATGGCACTTCAATCGCTCTTTCGAAATGGCCTACTTCGTATTCGTAATGGTTGCGCATATCCACTACTATGGTATCGGGGTCTTCGGTCAGCTTGTTGAAGTCTTCGGCATTGATATACTTTCCCCTGTTCACCATACTAAATGTGGGATCTTCAATACCATCGGCAACGATCTTGTCCCTGACCTTGATCTTCAGCACCCAGAACGACTTGCCATCATCATCTACAGCAATATTCAGGCGCACCTGGTCAAGTGCTTCCCAGGAATACAGGAATTTTTTAAAAGCTTCATAATTGGATTCAGGAACACTTACCTGGGCATTGATACCCTCCCCGGCAACATAGATGCGGCCGAACACATTCAGGGCATTGAGTCCCTTGTACAATTCATCACGGAACTGTTGGGGATCGCTTACAGGAAAATAATGGTAAAAGGAAATCGTTTTACGGAACTCTGTTTCCTCCAGCATACGCTGTTTCAGCTCCTTCTGGGAGACACGGTTGTGCAATACTGCCATAGTTGAAATTTTTAGGACACTCGCCGGGTGAACCCAATCCCTGCTATGCAGTTCATGGAAAATTTCTTCCGGTAAAATTTACCGGCAGGCAAAGATAAATGCGAAAACCTGGTGAAATGGTAAAACCTGCTTAAATCAGATCACACCGGCCAGGATCAGGATCAGGGCGATCACTGCTACCAGGAGAGCAATCAGGGGATAATAAAATACCAGTACCAGGGCAATGATACCAAGGAGAATATAGATCAGTACCCGGTCAGAAACTCTTTTCTTCGAGAAAGCTGATTTCATTTTGAGTTTCAGGGCTGTCCACAAAAACTTTCTTTTCATTTTACGCATGCTCTTTTTGCTCTTCTGGGCAGCATAAACGGAGAGCACGGCCATGGTAAGTAATGAAGCCGCGGTGGCATCATTGGAAACTACATTATTGTTTGCTGGAGGATTGACTGGCTGAATGGTTGTAGCGGAAATGGACATATCAGTGATTTTACAATGGTTAATAAGGTGCAGCGAAGTTAATTAATCTGGATATTCAACATACAATCTTCTGTTAGTTGGCATTGAACCGGAATGCGCCTCCAATAATTCCTCCCAACCCTATCCTGATACCGAACCGGTTGCCGGGTTCGGACTGGTAGGCAGTTACGAAATCAACCCTGAACATCTTTAATATATTTTCCAGTCCAGCGAATACCTCCACATAATAATTATCCCTGTTCACATAAAAACTGTTCATCCCTCCCACCAGGTGCCATTTGAGCCGGTTGAAGAGAGGAATCTTGTTGGTGAGCAAACCGTTGAAATGATGCTCCACATGCAAAACGGAATACAGCCTTTCTTTATTGCTGTAGCGGTAGTAAGGTGCCAGTTGAAAACTGTTCAGGTATTTGAAGTTATAGAAGGTCTCGTTGCCATTGAAATGCCGAAGGTCGGGTATGCCCACACTATCCGCATTTATAAAACCTCCCACACTTATGCGGTAACGGAATTCACCTCCCAGTTTGAAGTTCATGTTATCATAAACAGCAAAATTCCATTTGTCAAAATTGATATCACTCGACAGCAGTCCTTTGATGCCCTTGGTATAATTAAGCTCCAGCACCGGGTATTTCGATCCTACCGGTACTTTACCGTACGGATACTGTATGTAGTACATGCCGGGCTGGTAGGAAACCATTGCGGATACTACAGAAGCCTGGTGCCTTTTAAATTCAATATGTTCCAGCTCATACGGATGATTCGGTGTGAAAGGCATTTTGCTTTTCGAAAAACTGTAGGAGGTTGAATTGGAAAGGGGGATCCTGTCTTCCCAGGTGGCTTTCAGTTCTGCCCGGAAACCATTTTCAAAACGTTTTCTATAACTGGCTTCACCAAACCAGTTCTCATAGATCTTCATGTAATTCCTCTTCGAAAACAGGGTATACAGGCTGTTGGTCAGCGCGTCAATCGGGTTGTCGTGATTGAACTGCGACACCCTCTTACCCCCGCTTAGTACCAGTTGCCTGTTCCGGTAATCATTTCGTTTAGGCTTCACCGTCAGGCTAAGGTGACCATTCACATGTTCATTGCTGAAGCCATACCGCAGGTAGGATTCCAGTGAATACAAATGTTTTCCTTTTCTTCTCCTGATATCCAGCGTTTGCCTGATACCGGCCACAAGGCCCTCAACGGTATTGTATTCCACGTTCTTCAGCAGGGGGGTAAAAGACCAGGTGGTATAGGCCGACTTCCCGTAAAAAGTATGATTAGCCCCTCCCCAGAAGAACTCGAGCGGTTTCACTGGTTTCTGCCTTTTGCGGAGCGAGTCGATATTCAGTCGTGAAAATGAATCACGGTCGGCCTGGCGGATGCTGTCCTTGAAAACATAATTCCTTTTTTCATCCGGCTCAAGGGGCACGGGCCGTACATTGGCCCAGTAGCTGCTGTCCTTGCGGTTGGCATTGGAATCATAGGACATCAGGATCCTGTTGAAATGTTTTTTGGTGAACCCCGGGTCGAGATCATACTGTGAATACACGTTCAGAAAATTTCCCGTGATGTCGAAACCAAACATACCCGCAGCCAGGTACACCACCTGGTTTTGTGTTCGCCAGACCTCGGAGGTTACCGGGGCGTGGATCTGGCGGATCTGCAGGGTGTCGATCAGTTCCAACTGGTATTGTTTGGTGGTCATCAGGTCAAGACTATGAATACGCCATTCCCCATCCACGATCTGCAGGTATCCCTGGAAAAGCGGTTCGTGTTTGCGGCGAGGCGTAACCCTGATGCGGTCGATCATTTTATCACCTTCAAAAAAATTGCCTTCATAATTGAAGCGGTAATAGTGGAAGGCATTATCAGATAATGGTGAAATGAATCCTCTCGGGTTGAGGCTGTTTGAAAAAACACTCACATTTGATTCGTACATGTTGATGAAAAAAGGGAAACTGATACCATAACCACCACCACTTTCCCGGGAAGAGATCACATTCATTTTGATCTTGCCGGGTTTGGCATAAGCAACTTTAGTGACCGATTCAGATAAAAAAAGAATGCCCCTGCCGGCAGAATCAATTCCATCCCTTGCCATGTCCTCTCTTTCTATCTTTTGCCCCATGAATTTATCAGGAACACTGCGGGTGCGCATCAGTCCCTTGATATACACTTCCACCTCAAATGAATCCACCTGGTTGTTATAATAGCTTCTTTTTTTAATGGTTTGCCTCATGATCTCCAGGGCGGGATCCTCCCCCTTTTTGATGATCACTTCATCCATGGAAAGAGCCTGCAGCTCCAGTACGAAATCAACAATAAGGTCCTCGCTTCCGACAGTGATCTTTTTTTCAGTTGCCTTATAACCTACGTACTGGCAAACGAGCGTATAGGAGCCAGGACGCAGTTCAATGCTGTACATTCCCTGGCTGTTGGCTGCGGCACCTCGTGTTGTACCTTTTACAGTAATAGAAGCAAAAGAAAGCAGGGAACCTTTAGAATCTTTTATGGTTCCTGTGATGCGTGCAGCAGTACCATGGAGCGAAAGAATGATTAATAGAAATGTAAAGATGATTTGGTTCATAAGCAGGGTTGGTGAAACGAATGTAAAACGAGGAGGGGTAGAAAAAAGTTAAAAGTCAGAATCAGGATTTACAGGATTTTAGGATTTACAGGATTGATTCTTTGCGTAATTTTTCTTTGCTTTCGCCAGCCGTTCGCGTGTCGCAGAATCTTAGGAGGAAGCATAGGATTCAGCGAAGGCAGGTCCTTTATTCGCCTGCCGTAGCTTAGCGAAGGCAGGTCTTTGCGGTGAAGAAATCTTAAATTCTTCTTCGTTTACGTGGTGCTCTCAATGAGCTGCCTGCCATACCTGCAAATCCAGCTACAAGTCCGCCAACAATTGCCGTTACCAGCACCAGTAAAATGGAAGAACCTCCCAGGGGCAGCAGTTCAGCGATTTTTTTGGAAAGTATACTTTCGTTTTGGCTGTCGATCCAGAATGCCACGATGGCCCACATGATAAAGATTCCTAGAAAACCTGAAAGAAAACCAGTGCCCGGTGTCTGCGGAATCAGGATGGTTACAAGGAAAGCAACGAGGGCAATACTCCACCAGGGCAGCCATAGGCCGGCAAGATATCCAAGTGCAGCAATGAGAAGAACCGACAATAATAATCTCATGTAAAAAAGATCAGGATTTGATAAAACTTAATTTGGCAATAATACGTTTGTCACCGGTCTCACCGGCCTTCATCATCCACAGCGGGTAGTATTTACCCTGGGTCCAGCTATCCACCATATTATCATAAAAAGGACTACCGGGGTTTCCGCTTTGTCCGCCCGGGTAAACACCGTACGCTTCCGTTTCATTGGTTAGGTGCACCACCATCCGCCAACTGGGTCCATGAGTTTTTGTTGTTGCATTGATCACATTGCTCCATCCACCCACGGGAACTTTCCGTGCGAAGGGCATTACAGCATCTCTCAGCAAATGCATGATGGCAGGGTCTTTGAATTTCGCCCATGTTAACCTTCCGTTGGTTTCCTGTTTTTTGAGTTCAGCAGCAGCAAGTACCAGCGCTTTGGTTACCAGTTCACCTATTGTTTCCTGGTGGCTGGTATTGATATTGTCAATATACCTGAAAGCTGAATCTTTGTTGATCCATTCCAGCAAGGTTTGTTCGTCAGGCAGACCAATTACCAGTGAATCGCGGTTCCATTCATCTTTCCATACCAGGTTTTCCAGGGAATCGTACCAGCACTGGAACACTGTAGTGCCGGTGGATGTGGGAGAAGCCACGAGATCCCATTTTTGAAAAATATCAAGGTATCTGCTGGCATCCGCATCAAGGTCGCCGGCGTTTACATATTTGAGCAGCATGGGCCTGGCAGATTCGGCGAACACATGGTAATTATCATTCTGTAATGCCTTCATGTCATCGGGTGTTACCTGCTGCATGGCAGAGAGCTTCCGGCTGATGGCTATGCCTCTTGCAGTGATATAACCACCCGGGATAAAATAAGGATAGGTGGAATCAACGGGTCGCTGGTTGGCACTCTGGATGTAACCAGTATCAGGATTCACCACATGCGGATTTTCCTGTTGCGGAATATGGCCCTGCCACATATAACTTGAATCTTCACCCGGCATCAGGTACATTCCCTGTCCATACCAGCGTGCGGGAAATCTTCCCTGCTGCCAGAGAGCGATATCGCCTGACTTGCTGGCAAAGACAAAATTTTGGCCGGGGCAGCTAAAATGTTTGATCGCTTCCAGGTAATCATCATAATTGCGGGCCCGGTTCAGTTTGTAGAAAGTAAGTCCTTCATTGGAAGGTTCATGTGCCGACCAGGTAACGGCAATAGCTTTATTACCCGAAATATTCCTGGAAAAACTTTTATCATACATTACCGGTCCAAAAACGGTAAAGGCGATGGTATCATAAACATCTGCGCCTCCCCTCACCCTGATGGTGTCGATCCGGAGGGTTGCCTGTTCCCATTTACCATTGAACCAGTATTCTTTTTTGCTGTCATCCCTGAAACGGATTTCGTAGAAATCCTTTACATCCCGCTGTGAATTAGTTACACCCCAGGCAATATCATTATTAAAACCAATGATGATATTAGGTGAACCCGGGAAGGTAACACCATACACATTCAGGTTGGGAGTGGTGATCTGCATTTCGTACCAGATGGATGGGAAGCTGAGTTCAAGGTGAGGATCATTGGCTAGGATGGGTGCACCGCTTTTTGTTTTTTTACCACCAACAACCCAGTTGTTACTTCCATTGTTCGGATCCTGTTCCGCGTAACTGTTTACCTGCACACTGTCTTTTCTTCCAAAATAAAGTGAATCAGCAGTAGCGGGAACCACAGGCACAATGCCAGCAGTATCAAATTTCGTCCATGGCGGAACAATGGGTGCCAGTGAATCAGGCACCTGGGGATCGAGTGCCATCATTTCTTCAAAGCTGAAGGAAAGTTTGGTCTGTGTCAGCGCCAGGTCCGGGCTGTAATCCGCAAGAGTTTTGCTCATCTGCTTCAGGAATAGCGCGATCTTGAGATTAGACCAGGGCTCTGGTTGATAATCCAGCAATTTATACTCAAGAGGAAGTGTGCTTTTTGTAAGTGAGCTGATATAGGCATTCACCCCGGCGGTATAAGCATCACAGCTAGCCTTTGATGCGGGATCAGCCTCAAATTCCCTGAGTGCGATTTCTGCCGCATATGTCATTCCAAGCCTGCGCTGCTCGCGGTCGAAACCGATATAACGGGGATCGTTACCCATTTTTTCACTGATCCTTCCTGCCGCTGCAAATGTTTGAAGTTCCATCTGAAAGAGGCGGTACTTGGCATGGAGGTAACCCTGCACATAATAGGCATCCTCATCATGTTCCGCAAATACATGCGGCACGAGGCGGTCGTCGAGGTACACATCCACTTTTCCTTTTAGACCCTGCAAATGGATTTCTTCATTGCGGTCGCCATTCACAGGTTCGGCGTTCTGCCAGAATCCCTGCTGGGGACTGAGAAAACGGCCAAGTGGCGGGATGGCACCCCATTTATTGTCAAGGGCAATGATAAGCGCAACAGTAATAATGGTACCGGTGATAAAAGGAAGGATTCTCATAACAGTGGGGGAAAGATAGAAAGAATAAGGGAAAGCTGTATAGGCAGGCCCATAGCTGATCGTGATTGGCCATTATCCAGTTGAGCATCTCCGTCATTCATTTCATCCGCCTGATTTTTCATTTAAAACATTTTTGACATGCGTTGGGGTTTTCCCGGTAGTATCATTGGAAAAAATATTTATCACCCTTAATCATTTTTATGAAACGGTTCTACCAGTGGAATCCGGCAGTAATGCCTATGTTCTTTCTTTTGTCCATTCTTGTTTTTGCTGCCTGCAAAAAAGATAAAAAGACCCTGCCTCCGGCCCCGGGTTTTTATTTGAGAGTTAATCCTGCAGAACTGGTGGCGGGAAATCCAGGCACGGAAAAAACATTCAGTATTGAAGCCAACAGTGCATGGACACTTTCCCTTCCTGCGGGCACTGACTGGATACAGGCGGATAAGTTGACCGGGACAGGAGACGCAAATGTTAAGCTGCTTGTGACAAAGGAAAATAACACCGGGCAGAAGAGAACTGTTATGTTGACTGTTGTTCTTGATAACGGGAAAGCAGATGCAAAACAGGTAAGAGTAGAGCAGGATGCGGTGGCGGTGCAACCGGTGAGTATCGACTGGAAAAAAACACTGGGTGGATCGGGTAACGACCTGTCACTGGGTGTGATACCGGTACCGGGCGGAGGCCAGCTGGTATTTGGCAGGACCACCAGCAGTAATAATGGTGATGTGAGCCAGAACCATGGAGCAGTGGATATGTGGCTGGTGAAGCTGAATGAAGATGGCAGCAAGGCCTGGGAAAAAACCTATGGAGGTACAGGTGATGAAGTGGCTGCAGCCGCAGCTCCAACGGCTGATGGAGGTTTCGTTGTAACCGGTTACACGGCGTCAAATTCAACCGGTGATGTGGGTGCCAATCATGGAGGACTGGATTTCTGGGTCATCAAAATATCAGGTAACGGAAACCTGCAGTGGCAAAAAACGCTTGGAGGCAACCACGACGACTGGCCCCAGGCCATTACCGTTACCACTGAAGGTAAAATTGCAGTAGCGGGTTTTACCAGGTCAAACAATACAGGAGATGTGGGCGCCAATCATGGAGGTGAAGATCTCTGGTTGGCGGTGCTTGAAAGCAATGGAAATCTTGCCTGGCAGAAAGTTATTGGAGGGAACGGTTCGGAAACGGCAAAAGCTATTGTTGCCGTTGCTGACGGAGGATTGATTATAGGTGCCAATACTGGCAGCAATAATAATGGTGATGTGCCTGCGACAAAAGGCAGTACTGATTTCTGGTTGATGAGAGTTGACAAGAACGGTGTTATCAACTGGAATAAAACGTATGGCGGAAATAACATTGAAGAACTGGCCAGCCTTGCAATTGGCACAGGCAATACCGTGCTGGCCGCGGGCAGTACACGCAGCAACAATGGTGATGTAATGGGAGCAAAAGGCAGTGATGATATGTGGGTGACGCAGATTGATATGGCAAACGGGCAGTTGAAATGGCAGAAAGTGTTGGGAGGTACCGGTGCAGATGCGGCAAGAGCAATAACAGTATCACCGGCTGGAAAGATCCTGCTGGCAGGTTATAGTTATTCCAATAACAGCGGTGATGCAGGTGCCGGCAATGGCGCAGGTGATTTTTGGGTGATAGCGCTGCAATCCAATGGGGATGTTTTATGGAAAAAACTTTTGGGTGGTAATGATGAGGAACAGGCTTTTGGTATTGCTCTTTCCGGGCAGAACGGTTACGTGGTTAGTGGATATACCCACAGTCATAATACCGGTGATGTAGGTGCCAATCATGGGAACAGTGATGTTTGGGTGGTGAGGTTGAGAGAGTAGCTGCGAGCTTCTAGCTTCGAGCTGCGAGAAGGGTCGTTCAAATTCAGGAATGCAATGATCGAATCACAAGAGGCGTTTTTCGAAGTTCGTAATCTTCCCGCCTTCCCAACTTCCCGGCTATGTTTTATAACGAATAAGAAGGCCGGGAAGGCGGGAAGGCAGTAAGTAGTTGTTGTGGAAGTGGTGAGAGGAAAAGCTGCGAGCTTCGAGCTGCGAGCTGCGAGAAGGGTTGTTCAAATTCTGGAAAAATCATCGAATCACAGGAGGCATTCTCGCAGCTCATAGCTCGCAGCTAATAGCTAATAGCTAATAGCTCGAAGCATTACGTCTCACCCACAATGCCCCCACCCTTTTTTTATACTCCAAATAATCCTTTCCAAATTCATCAACGAGTTTTTCTTCTTCCAGGTTCATACCGATCACTGTATAAACCGTGATGACTGTG
>CAYWSQ010000135.1:0-4516 GCA_964460925.1 uncultured Flavisolibacter sp.
TTCATGGGCTTTTTATATGCCCATAAAAAAGGTGCATTGAAATGGATGTAAGAAAACAAATCAACGAAAACAATAAGGACTTCCCCGGGCAGATCATTGAAACACCCGGTGGTGGTATCATTTCCGGTACATTCAATGATATCGTGAACTGGGCCAGGTCCAACTCCCTATGGCCGCTCACTTTCGCCACCAGTTGCTGCGGCATTGAAATGATGAGCACCGCTTCCGCCAAATATGATTTTTCAAGATTTGGATTTGAAGTGGCCCGTGCCACACCGCGGCAGGCAGATGTGATCATCATTGCGGGTACTATCGTTAATAAAATGGCACCCGTACTGAAAAGATTGTACGACCAGATGACAGATCCCAAATACGTGATTGCCATGGGCGCCTGCGCCATCAGCGGGGGACCATTCTTTTACAATACTTATTCAGTAGTGAAGGGCGCAGATCATGTGATACCGGTTGATGTTTATATCCCTGGCTGTCCGCCAAGGCCCGAAGCTTTGCTGCATGCATTGATTGCCCTGCAGGAAAAGATCAAGAATGGATGGACAAGAGAACAGATCGTATCAGATAAAAAACCATTATGACCAGAGAAGAATTCAAAAATTATATTTCGAACGGATGGCCTGCTGCCAGCTTCGATGAAACCGGTGAGTGGCTGGTCGTGGAAGTACCTGTTGCTAACTGGAAAAATCTTGCCCGCCAGTTGAGAAGCGCGCAGAACATGAATTATTTATTCTGCCTCACCTGCGTGGACTGGAAGACACATCTTACCATGGTCTATCATCTCACTTCAACAGGTCACCGGCAAACCCTCGTGTGCAAAGTAAAACTCGACCGTAACCAGCCGGAGATTGAAACAGTGTCAGACATATGGCGCACGGCTGAATTTCACGAACGCGAAGTGTTTGAGTTGTTCGGCGTGAACTTCCTTCATCATCCTGACCTGAGAAAACTGATCCTGACAGATGATTTTGAAGGATATCCTTTGAGAAAAGATTTTGAAGATCCTGTGAACATGGTGAAACTATAGACTAACAAAATACTGAAGAACCGATTTATCCAGATAGAATGTATACCGAAACCCAAATAATCAGTCACACCGCATCCAGCAATGGAACAGACCTGCATTTGCCCGGATCAGAAGGTGATGAACTGGTGATCAATGTTGGCCCGCAGCACCCTGCCACGCATGGCGTGTTGCATCTTGTGATCACGCTCAACGGAGAGATCATCAAAAAAATAGAACCACACCTCGGTTACATACACCGCTCCATTGAAAAAATGTGCGAGAGCCTCAGCTACCGCCAGTTCATTTATGTCACCAGCCGGATGGACTATCTCTCTGCACATATTAACAACCATGCCTGTGCGATGACGGTTGAAAAGGGATTGCAGGTGGAAGTACCCAAACGTGCGCAATACATCCGTGTGATCATGGATGAACTCACCCGCATTGCATCACATGAACTCTGGATGGGTGCCATGGCCATGGACCTGGGCGCTTTCACTCCTTTCTTTTACACTTTCCGGGAAAGGGAAACCATTACCGACATCATGGAAGAGACTTGTGGTGCAAGGCTGACCATGAACTATAATGTACCGGGAGGTGTTATGGCTGACATCCATCCCAATTTTCAAAAAAGAGTAAAGGATTTCATTATACAGTTCAGGAAAAAATCACCCGAGTATGACGAGCTGGTAACTGGCAATGTGATATTTCAGAACAGGACAAAAGGAATTGGCTACCTATCTCCTGAAAATGCCATTTCCTATGGTTGTACGGGTGCCGTTGCAAGAGCCAGTGGTGTAAGCTGCGATATCCGAAAAATCCATCCTTACGCGGTGTATGACCAGGTGGAGTTTGATGAAGTGCTGGAAACAAATGGTGATTCCTTTTCACGCTACCTTATACGCATGAAGGAAATGCACCAGTCGGTCCGCATTATTGAACAATTAATTGATAATATCCCCGAAGGTGATTACCAGGCCAAGACCAAGGCCGTGCTGAAACTCCCCAAGGGAGAATTTTATTCAAGGGTTGAAACCGCCAGAGGTGAACTGGGTGTTTACATTGTGAGTGAAGGCGGCACCACACCCTACCGCATCAAATTCCGTTCACCCGGGTTCTCCAATCTCAGTGCCTTGGACCACATGGCAAGAGGTGGGAAGCTGGGCGACCTGATGGCCACCATGGGCAGCATGGACCTGGTGATACCCGATATCGACCGTTAAACAAAACATCATGAACAAGTCAATCATAAACCATCATTCAACTGCAGGGGGTTCTTATGTTTAGTCTGGAAGGCATTACTCAATCCATCAACACCTGGCTGCATACCCATTTAAATGCAACGGGAGTGTTACTGGTGCAGTCGGTCATAGTGATCCTGCTTGCTATCGGTCTTTTTGCCGTGCTGGGACTGGTGCTGGTACTCATGGAAAGAAAAGTGGCGGCACGCATGCAGATCCGTCTGGGTCCAAACCGCGTTGGACCAATGGGAATTTTCCAGACCTCCGCCGACACTTTGAAACTGATCCTCAAAGAAGGCTTCACTCCCGACGGTGCAGATAAGTTCTTATTCAACCTGGCTCCCTTCGTAGTAATGAGTGTAGCCATGCTGCTACTGGCGCCCATTGCTTTCGCGAAAGATTTCCAGTTATGGGATATCAATATCGGTGTGCTCTACATCACGGCAATTTCCTCGTTGTCAGTTATTGGTATACTGATGGCGGGATGGGCAAGTAATAATAAATATTCGATGCTGGGTGCCATGCGCAGCGGGGCACAGATCGTGAGTTATGAACTCTCAGCTGGCCTTGCCATTCTTTGCATCGTTGTATTGGCAGAAAGTCTTTCCATCCGGGACATCGTGCTTTCACAGCAGGATGGCTGGTGGCTGTTTAAAGGACACATTCCAGCGATCATCGCGTTTGTTATTTTCCTAATAGCCGTAACAGCAGAAACCAACCGTGCGCCATTTGACATGGCGGAGGCAGAATCGGAACTGACAGCAGGTTTCCATACAGAATATGGAGGCATGAAGTTCGCGCTCTTCTTCCTGGCAGAGTACATCAACATCTTTATAGTTTGCGCTATCGGCGCCACTTTATTCCTCGGCGGATGGATGCCTTTTCATATCGGCGGATGGGATCAGTTCAATCATGTAATGGATTACATTCCATCATCTGTGTGGTTTTTCGGAAAGACCTTCTTTTTGATCTTCCTGATCATGTGGTTCAGGTGGACCTTCCCGCGGCTGAGGATCGACCAGTTACTCAACCTCGAATGGAAATATTTATTGCCCATCAGCCTTTTCAACCTCCTGCTGGTAACAGTGGTGGCGATATGGGGATGGCATTTTTGACCCAATGAAATAAACAAACATCATGTTTATAAAAGATTATATCTCCGACATATTCACCGCTACAAAGTCGCTTTTGACAGGAATGAAAAGGACCGGCTCCTATTTCATCCGTCCATCGGAAGTGATTACCGAACAGTATCCTGACAACCGTGATACGCTTGTTCTTTCTGAACGTTTCAGGGGTGAAGTCGTGATGCCGCATGATGAGAACAATGAGCACGCCTGCACCGGCTGTACCGCCTGCGAGCTGGCCTGTCCCAATGCCACCATCAAGATCATCACCAAATTTGATGTATCGCCGGAAGGAAAAAGAAAAAAAGCTCTGGACACATTTGTGTATCACCTCGAACTCTGCACCATGTGCAATCTCTGCGTGGAGGCCTGTCCCACTGATGCCATCAAAATGGCGCAGACCTTCGAACACAGTGTGTATGACCGTAGCAAGCTTACAAAAAAACTGAACCAGCCGGGTTCAAAAATCAGGGAGGGAATTGAATAAT
The DNA here is from genome assembly GCA_964460925.1 of uncultured Flavisolibacter sp. Taxonomy (GTDB): domain Bacteria; phylum Bacteroidota; class Bacteroidia; order Chitinophagales; family Chitinophagaceae; genus Flavisolibacter. The sequence continues at coordinate 3,875 of CAYWSQ010000135.1, forward strand.
GAATGCCGCAACCATTATCTTCTACGCCATTTCCGCCATGATCCTGGGATCTGCCCTGCTGGCAGTCACTTCCCGCAAGATCTTCCGGTCTGCCATCTGGCTGCTCTTCTCACTGGTAGGGGTAGCCGCACTTTATTTCTGGATGCAGGTGGAATTTATTGCTGCAGTTCAGATCATCGTGTATGTAGGCGGCATCGTGGTGCTGATCATCTTTTCCATTTTTCTTACTCAGCAATCAGGCAGTGAAATGAAAAAACCACTCACCAGGAGAGTGATCGCCAGCGCCCTGGCGGCTGTATTCGGATTGGCATTCAGCTTCAACCTGATCAGCGGCAATGATTTCCGTCCTGCGGCAACCACACCGTTCACCGTAAATGTTTCAGATATAGGCATGCAGATGCTGAGCACGACCGAACATGGATACATCCTTCCCTTTGAAGTGGTAAGCATGCTATTGCTGGCAGCCATGATCGGGTGCATTGTGATTGCCATGAAACCTGGAACCAGGACAGTAACACCACCGGCCGGCATCCAGGAAACAGTAGAAAAAGAGCAGCCACCTGTAACAACCATCATCATAAAAGAAAACCTGGAGGAAGTATAATATGGAATCCATTCAACTTGAACATATTCTTTTCGTAA
>CAYWSQ010000135.1:4526-10638 GCA_964460925.1 uncultured Flavisolibacter sp.
CGTAAGCACAGCCCTGTTTTTTATAGGCATGTACGGCTTGTTCACGAGGCGCAACCTCATTACGCTGCTCATGTCCATAGAGCTGATCCTGAACAGCGTCAACATCAATTTTATCGCTTTCAATAAATACCTGTACCCTGAAAAACTTGACGGGATCTTCTTCGTGGTCTTTATCATCACTATCGCAGCGGCAGAAATTGCCGTGGCCATAGCCATTGTGATTAACCTGTACAGGAGCTTTAAATCCATTGATGTGGAAGATGCCACAGAACTGAAATACTAATTGCCATGAACAACTATCTCTATACCGCGTTGATACCCCTGCTGCCCCTGCTGAGTTTTGTGGTGCTGGGACTTTGGGGCAGGAAACATTTCAATAAACTTTCCGGTACGCTGGGCACCGCTTCACTTTTGGCCGCTACCGCACTTTCTATTTACACAGCTTACCGGTATTTTTTTGTTGATGGACTGGCAAATGGTGTTTACCGCAAGATCACTGCTTTTGATTTCAAGTGGCTGGAGTTTTCTCCCGGTGTTTCCATAGACATGAACATCATCCTCGATCCTATTTCAGTGATGATGCTGGTGGTGGTCACCTTTGTTTCACTCATGGTTCACATTTTCAGCCTGGGATATATGAAAGGTGAAGAAAGGTTCGCGACCTATTACGGTTTCCTTTCTCTTTTCAGTTTTTCCATGCTGGGTCTTGTGATCTCCGGAAATATTTTCCAGATCTATATTTTCTGGGAATTAGTGGGTGTATCCTCCTTCCTGCTCATTGGTTATTATTATGACAGGCCATCGGCTGTTGCTGCATCCAAAAAAGCATTCATTGTGACCCGTTTCGCTGACCTGGGATTTCTCATTGGTATTCTCATCCTGGGTTTTTATTCAGGCTCACTTGATTTTGGAACCCTGATCAGCAGGCTGACAGATGGAACTACTCCTGAAGCCATCAGTATCACTTCAGCATCTTTCCTGGGTATCTCCATGCTGGGCTGGGCGCTTGCGCTCATCTTCATGGGAGGCGCTGGTAAATCAGCCATGTTCCCGCTGCACATCTGGTTGCCGGATGCGATGGAAGGTCCCACACCGGTTTCTGCACTCATTCACGCTGCCACTATGGTGGTTGCAGGTGTTTACCTGGTGGCCAGGTTGTTTCCGCTCTTTCACATTGATCCATCATTGCTTGACCTTGTTACTTATGTGGGTGTGTTCTCAGCCATCCTTGCTGCGGTCATTGCCTGTACGCAGACAGATATCAAAAGAGTGCTGGCCTATTCCACCATGTCGCAGATCGGTTACATGATGTTTGCACTGGGGGTTTCAGGATATGAAGGCGAGAGTGGTCTTGGTTATACGGCCTCCATGTTTCACCTCTTTACACATGCTTTCTTCAAGTCTTTATTATTCCTTGGCGCCGGTGCGGTGATCCACTATGTGCACAGTAATGATATGAAAGACATGGGTGGATTGCGCAAGCTGATGCCCATCACGCATATTGCTTTTCTTACGGGATGTCTTGCCATCGCTGGCATTCCTCCATTCGCGGGATTTTTCAGCAAGGAAGAGATCCTGCTGGCCGCATATAACAGCGCTCCTGCTATTTATTATTTAGGCCTTGTCACTTCCGCACTCACTGCCTTTTATATGTTCCGGCTTTATTTTTCCATATTCTGGAAAAAAGAGGCAGACCATATCCAGGGTCACCATGGTGAAGGAAGTTTTTCCATGAAGATGCCCCTCGTAGTACTGGCAGTACTATCAGTGCTGGTAGGTTTTGTTCCTTTTTCACAATTCATTACCGCGGATGGCAGACCGGCCGAAACTCATTTTCATTTATTGTTTTCCATAGCCCCGGTGGCACTCGCTGTGATTGCCATATTACTGGCCGCTTCATTCTATAAAAAAGAAAATGACAGGCCGGCCCGGATCGCTGCTTCATTGGGCGGATTTTATAAAGCAGCGTACAGAAAATTTTATGTTGATGAATTATATCTCTTCATCACCAAAAAAGTTTTGTTTAACCTGGTAGGCAAACCAGCCGCCTGGATCGATAAAAATATTGTGGATGGCTCGGTGAATCTTGCCGCTTCTGTTACGGGCAGGACCTCTGAACTGATCAAAGGAATGCAGTCGGGCCGTGTACAGAGTTATGCTATCTATTTTTTTGGAGGCATCGCTGCCATGGCCATACTATTTATTTACTTCTGGAAATAAAGGATCATGAATTTATCATTGCTCATCATCGTACCACTGCTAACCGCGCTTTCCCTGCTGGCGTGCAAGGACCTGAAACAGATCCGCATGGCCAGTTTTCTCGGCGCCGCACTGCAACTCGCGCTCGGCATTTTCCTGCTGATGCAATACTGGCAGGAACGTGCATCAGGCAACCAGGCCACCATGCTGTTTGAGTACAGCTATACCTGGTTCGGGCCAATGAACATTAATTACCATGTAGGTGTGGACGGCATTTCAATTGCCATGATCCTGCTCACCGCCCTTGTGGTATTGTCAGGCGTGCTGGTTTCCTGGAAAACCGAAAAACTCAGTAAGGAATTTTTCTTCCTGCTCATATTCCTGAGCGCTGGTGCGTATGGTTTTTTTATTTCCCTTGACCTCTTCACACTATTCTTTTTCCTGGAAGTGGCTGTAATCCCCAAGTTCCTGCTCATCGGAATCTGGGGCAGCGGCAAAAAAGAATACAGCGCCATGAAACTGGCCCTGATGCTGATGGGAGGCTCCGCGCTTGTATTTGTAGGCCTGGCAGGACTTTATTTTAACACGGGCACTTTCGACATCATGCAGATCTCGCAGATGACTATTTCTCCAGAAGTACAGAAACTGTTTTTTCCATTTGCCTTTATCGGGTTTGGAATTTTCACCGCCCTCTTTCCTTTTCATACCTGGGTTCCCGACGGGCACTCTTCCGCGCCTACTGCTGCTTCCATGTTCCTTGCCGGCATTTCCATGAAGCTGGGAGGTTATGGATGTCTGCGAGTGGCCAGTTTCCTGATGCCTGAAGGCGCTGAATATTACAGTTGGGTGATCATAGTACTTGCCACCATCGCTATCATTTACGGCGCCTTCGCCACCATGATGCAGAAGGATCTGAAATACATCAACGCTTATTCTTCCGTAAGCCACTGCGGTTTTGTATTGCTGGGAATCGGCATGCTGAACCAGACAGCCATCAATGGTGCGGTGCTTCAAATGGTATCCCACGGATTGATGACAGCACTTTTCTTTGCCGCCATCGGCATGATCTACAGTCGCACACATACAAGAGAAGTGGCTAAACTCGGAGGATTGCTGAAAGTAACACCATTCATTTCATCTGTATTTGTAATCGCGGGTTTGTGTTCACTTGGTCTGCCCGGGCTCAGTGGGTTTGTGGCGGAGATGACCGTATTCATGGGTTCCTGGCAGAACCCCGGCACGCTGTACAGGCTGGCTACCATTCTCGCCTGTGCTTCCATTGTGATAACAGCCGTGTATATACTCAGGGCTACAGGCAAGACCATCATGGGCCCCATGAGCAGTGGTTATTCCGAACTGAAAGATGCTACTTGGAATGAAAAACTGGCTGCTGTTTTACTTATAGGAGGTATTGTACTGATGGGTATTGCCCCCTTCCTGTTGAATGAACTGATCACACCCGGCACAGAAGTGATCATGAGCAGGGTGTCCGGTATCGCTAAATAAACCAACATGCTTCCAGGCATGCTAAACTGAAGAAGATGACTGATTTTTTTATTTTAATGAAGCAGGAGCTCGCGGTGATCGTGATCATTTTCCTCTTGCTGTTCATCAAGCTGGGTAAGGACCGCTCCAATACCACCATCCTGAACATTGCCAATGTACTTTTGTTCATCAACCTGGTGGCTGGTTTTTTTGGAAATCGTGAAGGCATCCTGTTCAATGAAATGTTCCGCACCAATGAACTGATGGTGCTGGAAAAAAATATTCTTAACCTGGGCATGCTGATCATTTCCATGCAGGCGTATAGCTGGCTGAAAACGCATAAGCATGTGATTGAATTTTATGTGCTGCTGCTCTCTACCCTGCTGGGTATGTTCTTTATGATCTCGGGAGGCAACCTACTCATGTTCTACCTGGGTCTTGAACTGTCGACCATACCACTGGCAGCAGCCGCTAATTTTGATCTAACAAGGAAAAGATCCTCAGAGGCCGCCATGAAACTGATCATCTCTTCCGCGTTTTCATCCTCTCTTATGCTTTTTGGCATATCAATGATCTATGGAACCACCGGCACCCTGATCTTTTCGGAACTCCCGCAATTTTTAAATAATTCTCCCCTGCAAATCTTTGCCTTCATCCTTGTGCTGGCCGGATTCGCTTTCAAAATATCTGTGGTTCCCTTTCATCTCTGGACGGCTGATGTTTATGAAGGCGCCCCAGTGGCGGTTACCTCCTATCTCTCCGTGATATCAAAAGGCGCTGTGTTGTTTGTATTTGTCTCCGTGCTTTACAAGGTTTTCAGGCCTATGGCGGAAGCATGGTACAATATGCTCTTTATACTGTCCGTCATCACCATCGTGATCGGCAACCTGTTTGCCATCAGGCAGAATAATTTCAAAAGATTCCTTGCTTTCTCTTCCATAGCACAGGTAGGGTTTATCCTGGTTGGCATTACAGGTAGTTCAACCATGGGCATTTCAACCGTCGTGTATTTTATCCTGATTTACCTGTTTTCCAATCTCGCAGCGTTTGGAGTGGTGTCGGTGGTCAGCTCATTCAACGGTAAGGAAAACATCGATGACTATAAAGGTTTTTATAAGACCAATCCGGTACTGTCATGGGTGCTGGCGATTGCCCTGTTCTCGCTGGCAGGCGTTCCGCCGACAGCAGGATTTTTTGGTAAATTCTTCCTGCTGATGTCAGGCGCTTCAAAGGGAAATTATTTACTGATCACCATCGCGGCGCTCAACATCATCATTTCATTTTATTATTATTTAAGAATTGTGAAGACCATCTTTATGGATCCCAATGAGCAGCCAATGGCAAGAGTGCAGATGCACATGCTGCCCAGGCTGGCCTTATATGTATGCATTGCCGGTGTACTGTTAACCGGCCTGCTTGGATTCGTTTACGATTATATTCATTCTCTAAGTCCAAATTTCTGACCATGGCCATTAATAAGAACCACGAATTTGAAGAACTGGATGGTATCAAATGTGCCATCGTGGAAAAGAATGTTTCACCCGAGCGTGTTGCGTTTCTGAAACAGATCCTCGAGTTGAATCAATATACCGTGGTGGTGGTACCCAGCCCGCCACCCAAGGCTGCTCCTGCACCACCGCCTGCGGCAACTGAGCCCCTGCCACCTTCGCCTCCTCCACCTCCTTCAACTTTTACCGTTGGTGTTACTGATGTAACCTTTAATGCAGTGAATGCGATCTTTGGAAGATTGTTAAAAACCAAAACAGGTAATAAGGTGACGCTTGCCTACTGGCAGCAAAAGGAGATTGTTTCGCAGGATGAGGTGCCTTATTATGAGAATGAGGCGTTGAAGTGAGATTTTTTTTACCGCCAAGAAAGAAGGGCGCCAAGGATTTTATCGCAGAGAATGGAGAATTGAGAAAAGAGTTTATTAAATATGGTGCGTAATATAAAATTGGGGAAGTGAGATGGGGAAACATTTCCTTAGCGAGCTTGGAATGCCGTAAGGAAAGAAGTTGCCGAGAAGTTTATCGCATAGAATAGAGAGCTAACGGCCATTAGCTATTGGCCATTGGCCTGTGACCTTTAGAATGGAAAATCTACAGAGTTCCTGGGTTTGATAAATTTACTTACCGCCTTCCCGCCTTACCGGCTATTCTCTAATTTAAAAAACAAGGCCGGGAAGGCGGTAAGACGGTAAGTAGTTATTCAGAGATCAATCCTCACTAATGAATTCATTTTGTATAACTGTATCAGGTTCTCCGATTTTTGACTTTTGACTTTTGACTTTTGACTTTTGACTTTTGATTTTCTCACTTTACCACTCCCGTTCCATCTTCAATACTGGCAATATACGGAGTGAGATCTTTATGCATGGCCTTCTGGTATTTTACGCTGATATCATTTACCAGTTTTTCTATTGCTTCTT
>CAYWSQ010000136.1:0-10615 GCA_964460925.1 uncultured Flavisolibacter sp.
GTTAAAAATACCAGATTGATATGATTTCGGAATAGGTTAAACCGCAAAGAGCGCAAAGGTCAAACCTATGCTAAAGCTATAAGTGTAGCTGCGCAAAGAATACGCAAAGTATTTTCGAACAGACTTTGCGTATTCTTTGCGTTTTCTTCGCGGCCTTTGCGGTTAATAAAATACATTGCCTTCACACCACTATGCAATACAGCGCAGGTGGACGGCTGGCAAGCCGACTTTCGACTTTGAACTTTGAACTTTCAACTTTGAACTGTTTCAATACTCCCACTTCACCAACGTAGCTCCCCAGGTAAAGCCGCCACCAAAAGCTGCAAGCACTATATTGTCGCCCTTGTTCAGTTTTTGTCGCCATTCCCATAAACAAAGCGGGATGGTTGCTGCAGTTGTATTGCCATAACGCTGGATGTTGAGCATCACCTTATCATGTGAAAGTCCCATGCGGTCGGCCGTGGCATCAATAATTCTTTTATTGGCCTGGTGCGGTACCAGCCAGGCGATATCATCGCCCGTGAGTTTATTGCGGTCAAGCAGTTCAGCGCTTACATCAGCCATGCCTTTCACTGCGAATTTGAAAACCGGCTGGCCATCCTGGAAAACAAAATGTTCTTTGTTGGCAACGGTTTCCGCAGTAGCGGGCTTCAATGAACCACCCGCTTTCATGTGGAGGTATTGCCTGCCGCTGCCATCGCTGCGAAGGATGCTGTCGAGCACTCCATATCCTTCGAAATTGGGCTCAAGCAAAACAGCTCCGGCTCCATCGCCAAAGATGATACAGGTCTGCCGGTCGGTATAGTCAATGATGGCGCTCATCTTATCTACACCAACCACCACCACTTTTTTATAACGGCGGCTTTCGATGAGGGAAGCGCCGGTGGTGAGGGCATATAAAAATCCGGAGCAGGCAGCGCCGAGGTCAAAGCCCCAGCAATTTTTTGCGCCGATCTTATCTGAAATAATGTTGGCCGTTGCAGGAAAGACCATGTCGGGAGTAACGGTCGCGCAGATGATGCAGTCGATCTCCTCGGGGCTGATGCCTCTTTTTTCACAAAGCTGGAGAATGGCAGGAACTGCCAGGTCGGAAGAAGCCTTGCCTGGTTCTTTCAAAATCCTTCTTTCTTCAATTCCTGTACGGGTGCGGATCCATTCATCGTTGGTGTCCACCATTTTTTCCAGGTCAAAATTGGTAAGCTTCGTTTCCGGAACATATCCACCGACAGCCGTGATGGCTGCTGTAATTCTTTGATTAGGCATGGGCGCGTAGATTTCGAAAAGCGAAGATAAGGGGTGAGTGGTGCTGGAGGTATCCTTCTTTGCGTTTTATCTTTGCGTACTCTGCGTTCTTGGCGGTTTCATTTCTTTTTTTTACCGCAAAGAACGCCAAGGGCGCCAAGGAAACGCAAAGGAAGTTCCATCCTTCCCTGGACCGATGGAGAAGCATTCACCACTCACGTCTCCAGCCTACGCATAAGCTTCGGCTGGCGCAGCACGATTCCCGCTTCACGATGCTTATCTTCGCCCCCATGATCGCGTTTTTAAAAGGCAGGTTCGAGAAAAAGACCCCTTCCTATGTGCAGGTGGATGTGAACGGGGTGGGCTACGAGGTGCAGATCAGTCTGAATACCTATTCAAGGATCCAGGACCAGGAGGAAGGGCAGTTACAAACCCATTTGATCGTTCGCGAGGATGCCCATATCCTTTTTGGATTTTCTGATATGGCGGAAAAAGAAATGTTCCTGCAACTGATCGCCATCACAGGCATCGGCGCTAATACCGCCCGGGTGATGCTGTCGTACATGAAGCCGGATGAACTGAGCCGGGCCATCATCCAGGGCCAGGTGAAGATGCTGGAAGGCATCAAGGGCATCGGTAAAAAAACAGCCGAGCGGATCGTGGTGGAACTGCGCGACAAACTAGCCAAACAACCAATCGAGTCAAGCCTGAATATTTCCTCTGTTAAAGGCAATACTTTACCCTCAGATGCGTTAAATGCCTTAATTGCACTTGGCATCAACCGGCAGGCCGCAGACCAGGCTATTCAAAAAGTACTGGCACAGGATCCGGGAGCCGGAGTAGAACTATTGATAAAAAAAGCGCTGCAAATCCTTTAATATCCTTTTTTGAGTAACCTAATTGTGAGAAAATAGACTTTGGCTCAGATTTCTAGTTATAGAGTACTCACGCTGCTGACTGCCTGCGTAATGTCTGCCTTGTTCCTGCAGGCCAAGGCTTCCCCATTTCAACAAGCACAGGATACCACTCCCGGCAGGGATACCTCCCGTTATCCCATTTATGACCGCTATGGTGACCTTTACACCAACCCGAACCGCAACGCTTTTGACCTGAAAGACACGGCTTTCGTACGCCGCAACATAGAATATGATCCCATCACCCGGCAGTATTTCGTGATCGAAAAAGTGGGGGACAAATATTACAGGATCCCCACAACCCTTACCATGGAGGAGTTCCTGAGGATCCAGGGCCGGAAGGACGAGGTGGATTATTTCCGCCAGCGCGCTAACCTGCTTACGAACCTCAACCGTAGAAGTTATAAACCCGATTTTGGTTTCAACAAGGATTGGGTGAACCGCATCACAGGGAATGGAAAGGTGGAGATCAGGCCGGCAGGTAATGTGGACATTGCCGCAGGTTACCAGGGTCAGAACATCAAGAACCCCACACTTCCGGAAAGAGCGAGGAAGATGGGCAATTTTGATTTCAACATGAACGCCCAGTTCCAGGTGGATGCCCGCATTGGTGACAAGATCAATCTTCCCATCAATTATAATACACTTGCCAACTTCGATTTTGACAACCAGATCAAATTCGATTACCAGGGCAAGAGCGATGAGATCCTGAAGCAGTTCCAGATGGGAACCGTGAATTTTGCTTCCAAGGGTACACTGATCCCCGGTGCACAGTCCCTTTTTGGTGTGAAAACACAATTGCAGTTCGGCCGGATGTATTTCACGATGGTGCTGGCCAACCAGCGCTCGGCCCGGCAGTCGCTCGGCTTGCAGGGTGGATCAGCCTCGCAGATCTTTGATATCAGGGCTGATGAATATGAAGAGAACCGCCACTTCCTCCTGGCCCAGTATTTCCGGGGTAATTATAACAGGGCTATGAGAGATCTGCCGGTGGTAAGATCAAAAGTTCAAATACAAAGGGTGGAAGTCTGGGTGACCAACAGAACCGGTGCCACAACAGATACCCGTGACGTGGTTGCTTTTATGGACCTCGGTGAAGACACCACTTTCAATCCCAACTGGATCTCCAGTCCGGATTCATTACCGGGCAACGCCACCAACAATCTTTACCAGACCGTTACCTCTATTCCCAATGCAAGAAATTCCACCCAGGTACAGAGCCTTCTCACCGGGTTGAATGGAATGCTGCCGGTGCAGGATTTTGAAAAAACATTCGCGAGGAAACTCCAGCCTTCAGATTATTACTTCAACCCGCAGATCGGGTTTTTGTCATTGAACCAGCCGCTACAGCCCGATGAGGTTTTAGGTGTGGCCTACCAGTACACTTATAATGGAAGGGTTTACCAGGTGGGTGAATTTTCACAGGATATTCCGCCTGACAGCACCGGCAATACCACGCCTGTTCTCTTCCTGAAATTATTGAAAGCAACATCACAAAGACCCAATCTCCCAATCTGGGATTTGATGATGAAGAACGTGTACAGTGTGGGCTTCGGCCAGTTGGAGCGCCAGGATTTCCAACTCGACATCATGTACGAGGAGCCCAGCCAGGGAAGAAAAAGATACCTGCCTGTTGAAGTAACAGATCCGAATCTTCAACCCGGTATTCCCATTCTTACGCTGGTAAACCTAGACCGGTTGAACAACCAGAATGATCCGCAGCCGGATGGTCTGTTTGATTATATAGAAAATTTTACGGTGATCTCTTCACAAAGCCGCGTGATCTTTCCCGTGCTGGAACCATTCGGCCGTGACCTGGAATATGCGGTGATCCCATCCGAGAGAGATAATATCATTTATTATCCACTTTACGATACCATCAAGGCCATCGCGCAAAACTTCGCGAACCTGAACCGCTTCAAACTGATCGGCCGTTCCAAATCAACCAGCAATGCCGATTACCAGTTAGGTTTTAATATTCCGCGTGGATCCGTTACCGTTACCGCGGGCGGACAGGTGCTCCAGGAAAATATAGATTACGAGATCAATTATGACCTGGGTACGCTCAGGGTGATCAATCCGCACATCCTGCAATCCGGTATACCCGTGCAGGTGGGATTTGAGAACAATGCCACGTTTGGATTGCAGCAAAGAAATTTCATGGCACTGCGCATGGATTATTTGGCCAGCAGGAAACTGACGCTGGGTGGTACATTGGTAAGACTCGGTGAAAGACCATTTTTTACCAAGCAGGGTTATGGTGAGGATCCCATCAAGAACACCATGTACGGTATCGATTTCGATTACCGCAATGATATTCCGAGACTCTCCAAATGGCTGGATAAACTACCTTTTTATTCCACCAAGGCCATGTCTTCCATTACCGCTTATGGTGAAGCTGCAGTACTGGATCCGGGACACTCCAAACAAATTGGTAAAGGTGGGCAGGGTGCTATTTTTGTTGATGATTTTGAAGGTACACGCAGCAGTATTGACCTGCGTTTCCCGCTTACCAGCTGGACGCTTGCTTCAGTACCACAAAATTCACCATCAGGTGCAAATGGTTCCGGGCCCATACTATTCCCTGAAGCGGACCTGCACGACAATCTGCAGAGTGGTTTTAACCGTGCAAGACTTTCCTGGTATAATATTGAACAGCAGTTGCAGGAAAGAAGGAATCCAAACAATCCATTACGCAATAATCTTGCGGAACTGATCAAACCTGAAACCAGACAGGTATTTCAATCTGAAATTTTCCCAAGAAGATCGCTTGATATCGGCCAGGCCATCCTCACCACTTTCGACCTTGCTTATTTTCCACGTGAACGCGGACCTTATAATTTCAGGACCTCTGATCTGAATACAACAAATGGTCATTTATTACAACCACAAAGATCGTGGGGTGGACTGATGCGCAATATTGACCAGACGGATTTTGAAACCAGTAATATCGAGTTCATTGAATTCTGGCTTCAGGATCCTTTTATTTTCAAACCAGGCAGCCCGGGTGGTGAACTCTATTTCAACCTTGGTAATATTTCGGAAGATGTGTTGCGCGATGGAAAGCGCCTGTATGAAAATGGTTTGCCTGCACCAAGCAATCCAAACATTCCTGTTGACCAGTCTAACTGGGGACAGGTGCCAAGAAATCCGATACAGGTTACGAATGCATTCAGCAATGATCCCAATGACCGCCAGTTCCAGGATGTGGGATTTGATGGTTTGATGGATACGGCAGAACAAAGAAAGTTCAGACCTTACCTCGACCAGATCTCATTGATCTTTGGAGCCAACTCACCCATTTACCTGGAAGCACTGGCAGATCCGGCCAATGATAATTTCAGGGGATACCGTGATGGAAGTTTCAATGAGAATGATGGTATAGCAACCCGGTATAAAAGATTCTCCAATCCGCATGGCAACTCACCCATTGCATCCGAGAGTGATGAATTTTCCAATGCATTCACATTATATCCCGACCAGGAAGAACTGAACCGGGATAATACCATGAACGAGGTGGAAGAGTATTTCCAGTACCGCGTGGAACTGAGGCCGGGCATGGACCAGAGCACGAATCCCTTCATCACGGATGTACGTGAACAGCAGGTGAGTCTTGCGGATGGTAGCAAACGCTGGGAAAAATGGTTCCTCTTCAGGATACCGGTAAAAGATTACCAGGCGAAAGTGGGTAACATCCCCGATTTTAAATCCATCCGTTTCATCAGGATGTTCCTTACCAATTTTGATGATACTGCGGTATTGCGTTTTGGTAAACTGGAACTGGTAAGAAACCAGTGGAGGAAGTTCACTTACGAAACAAACAACTCAGGCATCTTGACTCCATTGCCTGCAAATGATCCTGTAAAAGTTGATGCGCTTGCCGTGAACATTGAAGAGAATGACCAGCGTTCGCCTATCATCTACCGCCAGCCTCCTGGAGTAGAAAGGCAGACGCAATTGAGTAATAATAACGTGCAGCTTTTATTGAATGAACAATCATTGAGTTTGAAGGTTGCCAACCTGCCAAAGTCTGAATCAAGAGGTGTTTTCAAAACATTAAATCTTGATCTGCGTACATACGGGCAGATGTCCATGTTCATTCATGCTGAATCATCAACATTCCCTGGAACAAATATCAATGATAATGACCTGAATGCGGTGATCAGGATCGGTAATGATTTCGTAAGTAATTATTATGAGATCAAGATCCCCTTGAAGATCACTCCTTATGGCGCGGTGGATTCGTTCGCGATCTGGCCTGCAGCCAATAATCTTGATTTTGACCTGCAGAGACTGATCAGGTTAAAGATGGATAGGAATGCCAATCCTGCACCGGGATATTTTTCACAGACAGATCCTGATGGTAAGATCTATGGAATTTTTGGTAATCCAAACCTGGGTGAAGTAAGAGCGATGTTCATGGGTGTGGAGAATGCAAACAATTCTGTTGTAGATGCTGAACTCTGGTTCAATGAACTTCGTTTATCCAAGCTGGATGAAAGAGGAGGATGGGCTGCGCTGGGAAGGGTAGACCTGAGACTCGCCGATTTAGGGAGTTTTACTGCAAGCGGAAGTTACAGGAGCATTGGTTTTGGTACGCTCGAACAAAGAGTGAATGAAAGAAGCAAGGAAGACTACCTGCAGTATGATTTGAGTACCAACCTGGATCTTGGCAAACTTGTACCACGACAAGCAAGCCTGCAATTGCCTGTATATGCCGGTATCAGCAAAACCATCAGCACGCCCAGGTTCGATCCTTATGACCTGGATATTGAACTGAAGGATAAAGTGAAAAGCGCGCCTGCTAATTCCAAGGATTCCATCCGCCGTGATGCCATTGATGAGACGACCATCAAAACGGTGAACTTCACCAATGTCAAGATCAACAAGACACTGGGAAAAAATCCGCAGCCCTGGGATCCTGCCAACCTTGATTTTAATTATTCTTACATCCACCAGACGAGAACGAGCCCGATCATTGAACTCGAGGATGTAAAAAGAACAAGGGGAGGAGTTGCGTATAACTATGCTCCACAACCGAAATTTATTGAGCCGTTTAAGAACCTGATCAGGAGCAATTCACCCTGGCTGGCCCTGGTGCGTGATTTTAATTTCAATTACAAACCATCGCTGATCTCCATTCGTGCGGATGTGTTGAGACAGTTTGGTTCTTTCCGTTCGAGGAATGTGGGTACTTCTTTCAAGATACCAGAGACCTACAATAAATATTTTTATTTCGACAGGTATTACAGCCTGCGCTGGGACCTCACCCGCTCCATCAATTTTGATTTCAACGCTGTGAATAATGCAAGGGTGGATGAGCCATTCGGAAGGATCGATACAGAACAGGAAAAAGCGGAAGTGAAAAAGAATTTCTGGAAGGGTGGAAGGAATACGCATTATCACCACGAGGCCACGCTATCTTATAATGTGCCGACTATCAAATTACCATTGCTTGACTGGACTTCCATCCGTGCCAGCTATACCGCTAAGTATGACTGGTATGCAGGATCCTTATTGGACAGGGAGCTGGGAAATATTCTAGAGAATGGACAGGTGCGCAATGTAACCGCTGATCTTGATTTTGACAGGCTTTACCAGAAATGGAGATTCCTGCGTTCTGTTTACAGCGATGCCCCGCAGGCTAAACCAAAAGAACAGCCCAAGGACCCAAGTGATACAACGAAGAAGAGAAAAGTAAAGGATCCGAACAGGATGCCTTATGTGGGACCGGTACCTAAGTTTTTTGCGAAGATGGCTACGTCGTTGAAGCGGATCGGCATCCAGTATAATGAGGATATGGGAACCTTGCTGCCGGGATATCTTGACAGTACCCGCTTCCTGGGTATGAATCCAGGCAGTGGCAACCCCGGATGGAAATACGTGATGGGTTACCAGCCGGATACCAATGCTATTAACCGGCTCGGACAAAAAGGATTGCTTTCGCGGAGTGAGTTGTTTAATGCGCTGATACAGCAAAGGTTCAACCAGCGGATCAGTGTAACTGCGCAGATCATGCCGATACGTGATCTGAATATTGATATCAACCTGGAAAGGACCTACGATAAAAATTACAGTGAGCTGTACAAGGATACCACAGGTAATTCAGGACTTGCCAGGCTCAATCCATATGCAGCGGGTAGTTTCAGCATGAGTTATATTTCCTACCAGACATTATTTGAGAAATTCGATCCCAACCAGGTATCGGAAACTTTCAGGCAGTTTGAAGAAAACAGGAATGTACTGGCTGCACGCCTGGGTAAACTCAATCCATATTCGCAGAACACAACGGCCGGGTATGGAAGGTATGCGCAGGATGTTTTGATCCCTGCCTTCCTTGCTGCCTATACCAAAAAAGATCCCAACAGCATTGCGCTTATTAAGAATTCAAATCCCAACCTTAGATCGAATCCATTCTCGAAACTCCTTCCAAGACCTAACTGGAACCTTACCTATAATGGATTGTCAAGGATGAAGGGTATGGAAAAGATCTTTACCAATTTCACATTGCGTCATGGTTATACCAGCTCTTTAAGCATGAACAGTTTCACTACGGGATTATTATTCCAGGATCCTTTCCGTGTTGGTTATCCTTATTTTATTGATCCTGTTACCGGCAACTATGTTCCTTATTTCCTGGTACCGAATATTACCATCAGTGAACAGTTCAGTCCATTGATTGGTGTGGATGCGACCTTTACCAATCAACTGGCGGCAAGGTTTGAATACCGCAAGAGCAGGCAATTAAGCTTAAGCCTTATAGATTACCAGTTGGCGGAGAACCAGTCCACCGAATTTACCATTGGTATGGATTGGAGAAGAAAGGGCATGCCTTTCCTGCAGAACCTGCGCATTGGAAAAAATGGCAAGAAGCTGGATAATGATGTGACCTTCCGTTTTGATTTCAGCCTGCGCGATGATGCCACCGCCAACAGCAAGCTTGACCAGGACCAGGCCTTTGGAACTGCAGGACAAAAAGTAATCCGTTTGGCTCCATCAATAGATTATGTAGTCAACCAGCGTGTGAACCTCAAATTCTATTTCGAACAAAACCGCGTCATCCCCAAGATCGCCACCACCGCTCCGATTACGACGACGAGAGCGGGATTGCAGGTAAGGATTTCGTTGGCTCAGTGAGTTTGAGAATTCAAGCTACAAGGTGCAAGCTGCAAGCTGCAAGACCTTAGGCGGAATTACATTGTCTATATGAAAATTACTTAACCATAAGTTTGAGCTGCAAGCGTCAAGGTTCAAGGTGCAAGACCTGATGCGGATTTTCTTTTCTTAAATAAGGATTCTTCAGCCAAGAGTAGTTTGTAGATAGGATCAATGCAATAAAATTCGGTTACATTAATGTAAACATTGCTAAACTGGAGCGAAAGAAAAAGCTTCACGACAATAAGTAAACGATGTAACCGTAAGTCTTGCAGCTTGCAGCTTGAACCTTGCAGCTCTTACGGACGTGTTTTAATAAAGATCATCACATACCCGCACAACCCCTTTTTCTTCTTCTTATTGGCCTGTACCGGTTTAATCATGTGGAACTCGGTGAATTTGGGGATGTAGTTGAAGGAGATGACATTGCCATCGATATCGCCCCATTGTTTTTTCTGGTAGGTTACCATTTTTTCATCCCAGTCGTACATCCTTACTTCATAAAGCTTGGAGGTGTACTCACCAATAAATACAATCTGGTACATAGTGCGCTCGTTGAGTTGGAGCACTACGGGCATTTCGTAATCACTCTCCATCATGATGGAAGCTTCACGCATCACATCAAAACCCTGCTTACCATAAAGTTCTTTAAGGCTGTCGACCTGGCGTTCAATGAAACTGTCGCTGCAGGATTGTAAACGAATTACTTCCTGTGCCTGGAGGGACGAGCAGAAAGCAATCAGTATGGTAAGAATGATGGAGGCTTTTTTCATAGTTAATTTCAGAACTTAGGTGGATTGGATTTTAAATGTATGGTAAAAATTAATAGGCTGAAAACTATTTGATCCTGTTTTTTTGTGAAACGTAAATCTTCTAAGTGTAAATCCTTGCAGGGGCTTAAAACAGCAGGTAAAATAGCTCTCCCGCAAAGGCCAAAGACGTGCCATGAACTGTTAGAAAACGTGAAGGGCTTGTTAGAGAATTCTAAATTAGAGCGCCGGATTTGTTGAAGAGATAAGCATTGGCCTGCTGGGTAGGCATTACCACCAGGTCATTGATACAAACATGAGGCGGGAGAGAAGCAGTGTAATAAATGATGTCTGCCACATCCCCTGCTGTAAGCGCCTGGTAGCCCTCGTACACTTTTTTGGCGGTTTCACCGGATCCTTTGAACCTGACCAAGGAGAATTCAGTTTCAGCAGCACCCGGGTGAATAGCAGTTACCTTGATATGGTGTTGCAGCAAATCGATCCGCATGCCCTGGCTGATGGAGTCGACGGCGGCTTTAGTAGCGCAGTAGGTAT
>CAYWSQ010000137.1:0-10455 GCA_964460925.1 uncultured Flavisolibacter sp.
GATGAGCTGCAGAAATTCCTGCAACTGAACAATATTCCTTTTTATGCGCGCAAGTCGATCAACCTGCTTAAGGAAACCTTTATCAAAAACATCCTGGCTTACCCGCGTTATGTGACCGCGGAAAAATCCATTCCATTTAGTGGCGAACCTTTATTGTTTGAATGTTTGCATCATAATTTTCATCGCCTCTCCCCTTTGAAGATCGCTTCCATCAGCAACGAGGTTTACCTCAACCAGCGCAACAACAGGAAAGATCAGCCGGCCACTATCAGGGAATACCTTGGCGTGCAGGCTGCATCAGCCCAATCAAAATTATTTTCAGGTGATGAAGTAACAGATGAACTGGTGCGCATTCATACCCTGCTGGAAAGGCTGGTACTTGATGCATCGAATATTCCCCTGCTCAAATGGTTTGAAGTATTATTCAACGAAGCAGGCATACTGGCCTACATCATGAAACAGCCTGAAAAGGCCTGGCTCATGCAAATGCTGAACGGGTTTTTTGATTATGTACAGGATGAATGCAGGCGCAATCCCGACCTTACCCTGCAGGGACTCGTTAAACAAATAGATTTATTGGAAGAAAATGGCATCTCCATACCACTTGTGCAGACCAGCGGCAATGAAAAAGGAGTAAACCTGCTCACCTGCCATGGCAGCAAGGGGCTCGAGTACCAGTATGTATTCCTGGTGGGCTGCTATTCTGCTCTCTGGGAAGGAAAAAGGAAGGTAGCCCAGGGTTTCAAACTCCCCCACACTGTTTTTTCAAAAGAAACACCTGAAGAAAAAGAAGAAGAACTGCGCAGGCTTTTCTTTGTAGCGGCTACCAGGGCGGAACAATATCTTTTCATTTCATATCCTTGCTTTACTAATGAAGGAAAGGCCCTGGAGCCCTCGCGCTTCATTGCTGAAATGACGGAAAATCATAAGGCGTCCAGTTATGTAATTGACGAGGATACCAAACTGCAATACAGTTCGCTGAGGTATGGTATGGTAAAACTTCCCGAGCTGGAAAAAGCAGAGAAAGATTTCATTGAGCAGCTCCTTTCCGGCTTCAAAATGAATGTGACCGCTTTGAACAATTACCTGGAATGTCCCATCAAATTTTATTATACCTCGCTCATCAGGATCCCTTCTGCTTTCAGTGAAAGCGCGCAGTTTGGAACAAGCATGCACGACGCGCTGAGTTTTTATTATAACCAGATGATGGAAGGTGGCAGAGTATATCCATCGCTTGATGTGCTGCTCAACAGGTTCCGGTACCATATTCATAATAACCGCCAGGTATTTACACCGGAAAGCCTGCAGCGTTTCACAGATTACGGGATCCGCTGCCTTACTGCATTTCATGAAAGCTATTTTGCATCAGCCGGCGGAGATTTTGTAAGAACAGAGGTGCCCATGGAAGCGGTGCTGGAAGATGTTCCCCTCAAAGGTTTTATTGATAAACTCCAGTACTGGGGAAATGATGTGATGATGACCGATTTCAAAACGGGCAGCCTGGATAAGGCTAATTACCGGCAGGAGTTCGCGGAACCCGGGCATCCCAAAAAACCAATCGGGGGAAATTACTGGAGGCAGGGAGTGTTTTATAAATTTCTTTTTGACCACCAGAAAGGCAAACAGAAAAACCTGCGGGGTATCAGTTTCCTTTTTATCGAACCAAAGGACAATGGAATATTTGATGAGAAGAAACTGGTGATCACTCCTGAGCATGAAGGCATCGTAAAAGATCAAATCATTGATACCTGGAAAAAGATCCAGGACCATGATTTTTATAAAGGCTGCGGGAAACCGGATTGTTACTGGTGCAATTTTGTGAAGGACCACAAGATGTATGTATCCCTTCATGAAGAAATGGAGGAAGTAGAACCATTGGACCTGGTATCCGCCCGGGAAGATTGAAGCTGAAATTTTAGACTCTCTTCACAGTAGGCCTGTTCAAATCGGTAGCAAACAATGTATGTTTGTCACGGATGAAGAAAGGTTTATTTCCTGGTTTTATCATTTTGCTGGTGGTGCTTTCCTGCTGGTCGGGATTTTCAACCGGCTGCGCCAATATCATTCCGCCTTCGGGCGGGCCCAGGGATTCTATTCCCCCACGCGTGGTTGATATAGATCCGCCGGATTCAACTGTCAACTTCCGCGGCAGGCGCATCACTATCAGTTTTGATGAATATGTAGACCTGAGAGATGTATCCAACAATCTTTTTTTCACACCCACATTTGAAAATGTACCGAAGATCACCGTGCGTGCAAGAAGCATTGTGATCCCTTTCAGTGATTCACTGGAAGCCAATACCACCTATGTATTGAATTTCGGCAATGCAATAGTAGATGTGAATGTGCTGCAGAACTTCACTTATACTTTTTCAACAGGGCCGGTACTTGACTCTCTTGAAATCAACGGAAGAGTTACGCTCGCAGAAACAGGTGGCATTGATACTACCCTGCTTGCAGTGCTGTACCGCGACCTTACAGATTCAGCGGTTGTCAATAAAAGAGCGCCGTATATGACCCGCGTTGACCGTAACGGGAATTTCCGTTTCCGCTACCTCCCACAGGGATCTTTCGCTATCTATATTCTCGGGGGTGACGGGAAAAACCGCCGTTACAATGAAGCCCAGTTCTTCGCGTTTGCCGATACTTCAGTGAGCGCAGGCCAGCAGGATTCAGTGATCATGTATGCATACAAAGCAGCTCCCAGGAGAACCACCAGCCAAACACAAACCAGGATACCGGCAGAAGACAGGAGGTTGCGCTATACCAGCAGTGTTACCGGGCAGCAGGATCTCTTGCAGGATCTTTATCTCAACTTCCAGGTGCCGCTGCGCAGCTATGATAGTACCCGCATCGGGCTTTTTACCGACAGCACTTTCAACCCTGTTCCTTTCAGCAGTTCACTCGATACCAGTGGCAAATTATTGACCATACAAACCAACTGGATCGACAGCGCTGTGTACCACCTGGTGCTTGACAGCCTGTTTGCCACAGACACCGCAGGCCGCAGGCTCCTGGCCAACGATACCATCAGGTTCAGCACAAAAAAAATTACAGATTACGGAGAGCTAAGCCTGAGGCTCCGCAACCTGGACTTTGAAAGAAAACCTGTTTTACAGTTTGTACAATCAGACAACGTTGTATTCTCAGTTCCACTAACTGACGCGGTCTTCAGCCAAACCTTGTTTATACCGGGCGAATACAAGCTCCGCATACTGTACGACATCAATGGTGATGGCACATGGACCCCCGGCCGCTTTTTCGGGGGAAAACGGCAGCCCGAGATCGTACAGCCCATTGAACGCACCATTACCATCAAGCCCGACTGGAAAAATGAGTTCGAGATTATGCTGTAAAAGCCCAGGGCTAATGGCGATTGGCCATTGGCTTTTTCCTACCTTTACCGCCTATGCAATTTTCCTCTTCCTTACTGGAAAACGCGGTAAATGAATTTGCCAAATTGCCCGGCATCGGCAAGAAAACTGCCCTGCGTTTGGTATTGCATTTATTGAAGGAAGACGCGGGTGATGTGCAGCATTTCAGCGAAGTGCTGAGCCGCATGAGAACGGAGATCAGGTTCTGCCAGCGGTGCCATAATGTGGCCGATGCAGATATCTGTTCCATCTGTTCCAACAGCATGAGAAAACAGGATATGATCTGCGTAGTGGAGAATATCAGGGACGTGATCGCACTGGAAAGCACCCAGCAGTTCAGCGGCACCTATCATGTGCTTGGAGGTGTGATCTCTCCTCTTGATGGCATTGGACCTGGCCAGTTAAACATCGAAACCCTTATCAGCCGCGTAGCCAAGGAAGCAACGCTGGAAGTGATCTTCGCGCTGAGTCCCACCATCCAGGGCGATACCACCATTTATTACATCCAGAAAAAATTACCGGCGGGAACACGCATCACTACCATTGCAAGAGGCATTGCCTTTGGCGGTGAACTGGAATATGCCGATGAAATGACCCTGGCACGCAGCCTCCAGAACCGCCTGCCCATCGACAGCTACGTCTCTTCCCGCTAACCCCGCTCTGTTTCTGTTTCTCTTTCTGTTTCTACTTCTCCCCTTTGCAGTTCTCCCCATAAAAATCTACCTTTGCCTCATCACAGGCGGATTTGTTTATTGTTCGGCCTTCAACAGAACTAATAAACGTAGAAACTCTACATAGGATTTCCTCGTTTATCAGCCTTTGGGTGCCTAAAACACAATCAACACTATTAATCCAAATGTTCCGGCCATTGGCCCGGGTACGCCTGTATTAAACTTGTAATTATGACAGACATCCGCGAATTATTACAGCACAGAATCCTGATCATCGACGGTGCCATGGGTACCATGATCCAGCGCTATAAACTAACCGAAGCCGATTACCGTGGAGAGCAGTTCAAGGACTGGCCTACTGATATTAAGGGTAATAATGATTTGCTCTGCCTCACCCAGCCCCACATCATCCGTGAGATCCACGGGCATTACCTGGAGGCCGGTGCGGATATTATTGAAACCAATACGTTCAACGCACAAAAGATCTCGCTGGCAGATTATGGCATGGAGCGTTATGCTTATGACATCAACCTGGCTGCAGCGCGGATTGCGAAAGAAGCCTGTAGTCTCGTTGGATCCGGCGAACAAAAATTTGTTGCGGGCGCTATCGGTCCGCTCAATAAAACACTTTCCCTTTCACCAGATGTGAACAACCCTGGTTACAGGGCTTTGACATTTGACGAAGCAGTGGAAGCTTATTATGAACAGATAAGCGGTCTTGTTGACGGGGGCGTTGACCTTCTATTGATCGAAACCATATTCGACACCCTCAATGCCAAGGCGGCCATCTTCGCCATCAAAAAATATTTCCGTGATAAGAAAAAGCCCGAGTTGCCCATCATGATCAGCGGTACCATCACTGATGCTTCCGGCAGAACTCTGAGCGGGCAGACACTGGAAGCTTTTTATAATTCCATTCATCATGCCAAACCACTGAGCGTGGGACTGAACTGTGCCCTGGGCGCCAAAGAAATGAGGCCGCACATTGAAGAGCTGAGCCAGTTGGCAGATTGTTATGTATCCGCCTACCCCAATGCAGGCCTGCCCAATGCAATGGGTGAGTATGATGAGGATCCGGAAGATACCGGTCATTTCCTGGAAGAATGGGCACGCGAAGGATTTGTAAATATTGTTGGCGGATGCTGCGGCACAACTCCTGATCACATCAGGCATATTGCGGAACATGTGAAGAATGTAAAACCAAGACCGCTCCCGGTGGTGGAGAAACAGGTTACGACAGAAGCCTGAGCCGCTGCCGAAATAAACCAGGACAAACTAAAAGAACACCCTGCTGTGAATCAACTAAGAATATCATGAACGAGACAACTGTAATCAAACCCTACCTGAGATTGTCAGGACTTGAACCCCTTACCCTCCGCCCGGAAACCAATTTTGTGAATGTAGGAGAGCGTACGAATGTTACCGGCTCTAAAAAATTCGCAAGACTTATCCGCGAGAATAAATATGAAGAAGCCCTTTCTGTAGCCCGCCAGCAGGTGGAGAACGGGGCCCAGATCCTGGACATCAACATGGATGATGCCCTCCTGGATGGCGTAAAAGCCATGACCACTTATCTTAACCTGTTGCAGTCAGAACCCGATATTGCCAAAATCCCGATCATGATCGATTCATCCAAGTTCGAGATCATTGAAGCAGGATTAAAATGCGTGCAGGGTAAATGCATTGTCAACTCCATCAGCATGAAAGAAGGCGTGGAGAAATTCAAGGAGCAGGCCTTTATCTGCCAAGCCTATGGAGCAGCAGTTGTAGTGATGGCTTTTGACGAACAGGGACAGGCCGACACACTCGAAAGAAGAGTCAGCATCTGCGAAAAAGCCTACCGCATCCTCACCGAAGAAGTAGGGTTCGATCCGCAGGACATCATATTTGACCCCAACATCTTTGCCATTGCCACCGGCATCGAAGAACATAATAATTACGCGGTTGATTTTATTGAAGCCACCCGCATCATCAAACAGAAAATGCCACTGGCGAAAGTTA
This sequence comes from uncultured Flavisolibacter sp., assembly GCA_964460925.1. GTDB lineage: Bacteria > Bacteroidota > Bacteroidia > Chitinophagales > Chitinophagaceae > Flavisolibacter. The sequence continues at coordinate 6,047 of CAYWSQ010000137.1, forward strand.
GCGGTGGTGTGAGTAATGTATCCTTCTCCTTCCGTGGCAATGATCATGTGAGAGAAGCCATCCATGCTGTTTTTCTTTACCACGCTATCAAAGCCGGTCTTGATATGGGCATTGTGAATGCGGGCCAGCTTGTTGTGTATGATGAAATTGAACCGCAGCTCAGGGAACTCTGTGAAGATGTGATCCAGAACCGCAGGCCGGATGCCACCGAAAGACTGGTGAATTTCGCTGAAACGGTAAAAGCAAAAGGAAAGGAAGAAACTGTGAAGGATGAGGCCTGGAGGAATAATTCTGTTGAAGAAAGACTCAAACATGCGCTGGTGAATGGCATCACGGATTACATTGATGCGGATACCGAAGAAGCCCGCCAGAAATATCCGCGCCCGCTTGATGTAATCGAAGGACCACTCATGGCAGGCATGGATGTAGTGGGTGATCTGTTTGGCAGCGGAAAGATGTTCCTGCCCCAGGTGGTGAAGAGCGCACGAGTCATGAAAAAATCAGTGGCCATTCTTACCCCCTATATTGAACTGGAAAAAGAAGAAAGACAGAAAGCGCATACCGCTGCAGGTACTACCAACGAAGAACAGGCCGGCGCTGCTAAAGTATTGATGGCAACCGTGAAAGGTGATGTGCATGATATTGGTAAAAATATTGTTGGCGTGGTGCTGGGTTGTAATGGTTATGAAGTGATTGACCTTGGTGTGATGGTGCCTACCGATAAAATCCTTGAAACAGCACAAAGAGAAAAAGTAGATGTGATCGGGCTCAGTGGATTGATCACACCATCGCTGGACGAAATGGTGCATGTGGCCCGTGAAATGAAACGGCGCAACATGACCCAGCCCCTGCTCATTGGTGGCGCCACCACTTCCAGGACGCACACGGCTGTAAAAATTGCACCCGAGTATGACAATGGTGTTGTGTACGTACTGGATGCTTCGAGAAGTGTGACCGTAGTGAGCAACCTGCTGAACAAAGAACAGAAAGAAGATTTCCTGAAAAACACGGGAACAGAATACGAGGGACTGAGACAACAATTCCTGAACAAACAAAAGAACAAGGTGCTGATCCCTTATGAAGAAGCACTAGTGACCAAAGAATACTTCGACTGGAAAAATTACCAGCCCGTAAAACCGAAGGTTGACGGAGTAAAGGTTTTTTCAGAATTCGATCTTGGCACCATCGCGGAATTCATTGACTGGGGGCCCTTCTTCATTGGATGGGAAATGCCGGGCAGGTTTCCTGAAGTGCTTAGCGATAAGATCTTTGGCTCGGAGGCTACAAGATTGTACAATGACGCGCAGAAGATGGTGGCACAGATCATTAAGGAAAAATGGTTCACCGCCAGTGGTGTGATCGGTTTCTGGCAGGCCAATTCCAATAATAAGGATACCATCACCCTGCAAACGGATAAAGGAGAAGTAAAACTGGAATCATTAAGACAGCAGTTGAAAAAAGCAGTGGGCCAGCCTTCTTTCAGCCTGGCTGATTTTATAGCACCTGAAGGAAATGCAAAAGATCACATGGGAGCTTTCGCTGTTACCATTCACGGGGCTAAAAAACATATTGACCGCTTCATCAGTGAAAATGATGAATACAATAAAATCCTCGTCCAGATCCTGGCCGACCGTTTTGTAGAGGCCTTCGCGGAATGCCTGCACCAGCAGGTAAGGCGCGAACACTGGGGATATGACAGTAGTGAACAGTTGAGCAATGAAGAACTGATCAGGGAAAAATACAAAGGTATCAGGCCTGCGCCTGGTTATCCGGCCTGTCCTGACCACACCGAAAAGATCAAGTTGTTTGAACTGCTGGATGTAACCAGGAATATCGGGATCAATTTAACCGAGAGCCTGGCAATGGATCCGCCGGCCTCTGTTTGTGGCTGGTACATTGCCCACCCGGGCAGCCATTATTTTGGCCTGGGAAAGATTGGCAGGGACCAGTTGGAAGATTATGCAAAGAGAAAAAATATGAGCATGGAAGAAGCCGAACGATGGCTGCGACCCGCGCTTGAATAATTGAAAAGGCTTCCCTGTGAAGCCTTTTTTTATCGGGCTTTAATGACCATAGTGTTTGTCCAGGTATCATGCCATGGATAATCAAACCCGCTTACATGTTCAAATGGAACCAGTCTCACCAGGCTTCGCATCAAAGCATCTTTGAAACTCAGCTCCTGGCCGTCCTCCCTTATGGCTCTTGTACCCGTGATGAGTTTTCCTAACGTATAGCCTTTGAAAGATTTTTCGCAGATTGTATAATAGAGCAGGTAATTGAACATGCCAATGACGTAAAGTGGAATAATCCGGAAACCATCAGTGTCTCCAAACCAGCTATAAGCCAGGTCCGGAGATACTATTAAAAGAAATTCCAATAACAGGTAACCTGTCAGCAATCCCACGCCATACTGCATGAAAATGATGTCTATGAGTAAATTAAAAAATCTTTGCGTTCGCGAGGCTTCCACAATGCTGTTAAATTCAATATCATGTAAAAGCTCCTGTTCCTCCTGCAATGGCTCGTTAGTAGTCATACATAATTTTGTGAGAGAGTAATGTAATCAACTATTATGAAACTTCATTGTAGACTTTTGATCAATCCTTGAATAAAAAAAATGCTGAAAGCCAGAGAATCATTGGATTTCTTCAGGATGTTTCGCAAATTGTGCTCCTGGTTTTCCAATCCTGGTTCAACAGCCAAAACAAATCAAATTGCTATCATGAATGATCAACTGCCCGCAAACACGAAAGAAGAAGATAAGCCCCAGGAAACCATTTTCTCCGAAATCTATGATCTCGAACCTTATGAGCGTACACTCAAAAATGCAAGGATATGGCTTTACGTGATCGCCGGCCTTCAGTTCATCATGGGCATTATTGAGCTTAACCGGGAAGAAGATCCTGTAATTGGCTGGACAGCTTTTGGGATTAACGTCTTTATTGCATTGGGTTTCCTGGCACTTGCTTTATGGAGCCGTAAAAAACCGGTGCCCGCTTTCACCACTGCCCTTGTTTTTTACATCGTTCTACATGTGGGTTTTTCCATTCTTGATCCTTCCAACCTGGTAAGAGGCATCATCATCAAGATCCTCGTGATTGTAGCATTGGTAAAAGCTAACCGCGATGCAAGGAAATATGAAGAAATGAAAAAACTGATGGGTTCCGGGGATCTATGATTCCGATGAAAGCAGTTTCATCTCCACCAGGATAGATTTCAATTGCCCGGGTGATTGAAAATGAATAGACCTGATGCCCAGTTCTTCTGCCGCTTTTACATTACGCAGGTTATCATCTATAAAAAGGGAAGTTGCTGCATTCAGCCCGAAGCGGTCAAGAAGCAACTGGTAGAATTCAGGAAAAGGTTTGCGCATTTTTTCATCACCGCTTACCAGCCTCCCATCGAACCAGTGCAGGAAATCAAATTTCCTGAGCGCAACAGGAAAGGTTTCACCGCTCCAGTTGGTAAGTGCATAAAGTTTATACTGCTCCTGCTCTTTCAGCTTTTTCAGTATCTCCACCGTATCGTGTATCGGCCCTCCCAGCATTTCCTCCCACCTGCCGTAAAAGGCTTCGATATAGGTTTTCCATTCGGGATATTTTTCTACCAGTTCATTGGTGGCCACCTGTAGTTCACGGCCTGCATCCTGTTCCTCGTTCCAGTCTGAAGTGCAGATATTCTCAAAGAAATATTTTTTCTTTTCAGGATCATCAAAGAGATGATCAAAAACATAATCAGGGTTCCAGTCAATCAGGACACCACCGAGATCAAATATGATGGATTGGATTTTCATTCAGCGTTGGGTTTTATTTCTGTGGGCTTCACCCGAAAACGGTATTTGAAATAAAGCATGATGAGGGAGCAGACCAGCACCAGGCTGTTGGTATAGATGATGGGTATATCCTGCAGGATGATCCCGTAGATCAGCCACATGATCACACTGATGGTGGCAAAAGTGAACATCAGCAAAGAAATATCATTGGCTGATTTCGTTTTCCAGGTCTTGATCACCTGCGGCAGGAAGGTGATGGCGGATATACTGCCGGCGGTCATTCCCAGGATTTGAATAGCGGTCATTTTTCAGAGTTTAAATGATTATTGAATGCAATTTGCTATTGGCCTTTAGCTTTTGGCTGTTGGCTACCTCTTCTCAAACAGCCACCAGAATTTTTTCCGTGGCATTATTTTATAATTGGTGGTGATGTATTTCCTGATATGTTCCATTGCTTCATCCACGTCATCGGTGAACAGCACCAGGTTAAGGTCTTCTTCGGAAATGGTTCCCTTCTTGGCCATGTCAAGCATCGTTTCCCAAAGTTCCTTGTAAAAACTTTTACCAAACAACACTAAAGGAAAACCTGTTATGGTTTTGGTCTGGATCAGTGTGAGCGTTTCAAAAAATTCATCCA
>CAYWSQ010000138.1:0-10378 GCA_964460925.1 uncultured Flavisolibacter sp.
CGAGAGCCTAAACACAGATTGTACTATAGGTCTCGAAGCTCAAAGCTCGCAGCTCGCAGCTGATCATTCTAAAAAAACGTAAACTGTAAATAAAAATGGCCATACTCAATTTTCAGAAGCCCGATAAGATCGTTCTTCAAAAAGTAAGTGATTTCGAAGCCCAGTTCGAATTCCGCCCGCTGGAACCCGGCTATGGTGTTACCATTGGTAACGCTTTGCGCCGTGTACTCCTGAATTCCCTCGAGGGATATTCAATCATCGGTGTGAGGATCGAAGGTGTGGAGCATGAATTCGCTACCATCAAGGGTGTTTCTGAGGATGTGGTTGAAATGATCCTGAACCTCAAACAGGTTCGTTTGAAAAAGATCGTTGACCACGATGTACAAAATGAAAAGATCACTTTATCAATAAAAAACAGGACCGAGTTCACTGCCGGCATGCTGGCAGAAGGCACACAGTCCTTCCAGGTTATGAACCCTGAACTGCTGATCTGCGTTCTGGATTCATCTGCCAAACTCGATATCGAGATCACCATCGGCAAAGGACGTGGTTATGTTCCTGCTGAAGAAAACAAACCAAAGGATGCACCCCTCGGATATATTCCTGTTGATGCCATTTACACTCCTATCAAGAATGTAAAATACAGCATCGAGAATACCCGTGTGGAGCAGCGCACCGACTACGAGAAACTCGTAATGGAAGTGAGCACCGACGGTACCATTCACCCTGAAGAAGCAGTGAAGCAGGCCTCACGCATCCTGATCCAGCACCTGATGATCATCACCGACGAGAACATCACCTTTGATAATAAAGAAGAGAAGAAAGAAGATATCGTTGATGAACAAACACTGCAACTGCGCAAGGTGTTGAAAACCCCGCTGGAAGACCTCGATCTTTCCGTGCGTGCTTTCAACTGCCTCAAAGCAGCCAAGATCAACTCACTCAGCGAGCTGGTTCAGTACGAGCAGGAAGACCTGATGAAGTTCCGCAACTTCGGTCAGAAATCCCTCTCCGAGATCGAGCAGGTGCTCAATGAAAGAGGCCTTCATTTCGGAATGGACTTGGGTAAGTTAGGTATTGATAAAGACGACTATTAAGCACCCAGCCCCTGAAGGGGTGGGCATTGAATACTTTTCAAACAGCTGCAATTCCTTGACACGGTGCAGCTCATTCATCACAGTTCGGACTAATAGTCAATTCCGTTCTTTCAGAGGCCGGCTATGAACTATGAACTTTGAACTTTAAATTAAACAGTCATGCGTCACGGAGACAAAATCAACAACCTCGGTCGTAAAAAAGCACACCGCGAAGCGTTGTTAAGCAACCTGGCTTGCCAGCTCATCGAGCACAAGCGTATCGTAACCACTCTTGCCAAAGCCAAGGCTTTGCGTGTATTTGTGGAACCCCTGATCACCAAAAGCAAGAAGAATGAAACCCACCAGCGTCGCGTGGTGTTCAGCTACCTGCAGGACAAAGCAGCTATCACTGAATTGTTTGATGTGATCAGCCCTAAGATCGCTGGCCGTCCCGGTGGTTATACCAGGATCATCAAACTCGGTACCCGTACAGGTGACAACGCCGAAACAGCCATGATCGAACTGGTGGATTTCAACGACATCTACGGTAAAGGCAAAACAGAGAAAAAAGAAGGCGCGAAAAGAACCCGTCGTGCCGGTGGTGCAAAGAAAAAAGCTGAAGCTGCGGAAACCACTCCGGCCGCTGAAACGCCTGCTGCTGAAACAACAGAGCAACAACCCAGCTAATGATTGCATGTTATATAATCAAAATCCTCCCGCAACCCGGGGGGATTTTTTTATGGTGTGATTTGACGATATAGAGTAAGCGTATCAACTGAGAAATAATAAGGATTGAAGTCACCTGCCCTGTGGTTCTCAAAACTTCCCATGATCTCGCCGGGTGATTGCGGCATTTTCCATCCGGGTATGCCGGATCCGGTCATGATAAAACTCCGGTTTGGTTTTTCTCCTTCCAAAGCGGAAGCCAGCAGGCTTTCATAAGGCAGGCCCCAGGTTAAGTATAGTCTGGCCCTGTATTTATCTTCATCCACAACATAGCCCTTGTAAATATTTTCTGATTTCATTTTGTCGAGTGTGGTCATGAGCCATTCTTTCCTTTCCACCCAGGCCGGTGCTGCAATGGCTATGTAAACAAATCTTGTAAGAAAAATAAAGGCAAGAATGGCTAACGCATGTTTTTCTTTCAGGACTGGCAGGGTATAAAAAACAAACAGCGCGGTGGCAATGATGCTCAGCGGCATAAGCTCACTCTCCATGTAGAAAGGCAGAAAATCAGTAAAGGTGATGCAAAGTGCGAGGAAATAAACAAGTCCTGTACCCAGTGTAAGCATCAGGGGCAGCCATTTTTTTTGCTTGGCTGCTGACCAAACACCTGCCATCAACAGTAAAGGAACCAGCCAGTAATAGGTGAGTGATCTTGTAATGATCTCTCTGGCCATGGTGGAAGTGAAGGCTGACCGGATCAATTCATAACTGAGCTGGGTGGCATTCTGTAATTTCTCAACATCATAATGGCTCTGCGATTCACTGGTACTGAGTTGGAATTTCCAGAAGCAGAGAGCCGCCAGCACCAGGCTGTAAAAATAGATCTCCCACAGCCTGAAGGACCAGCGTTCCTGGAGTAGGAATAAAATCCATAAAAAACAAAGGGGAAAAGCTACCAGCGGGTGGGTGAACACACTTAGAAAAGCAAGGACCAGGAAAACAGGCAGGAAGAATATGATGCTTACCCGTTTCCTGTTCATTTTCGTGGTGATGGCAAAAAAAAGAAACATCCAGGCGATGCCCTGGTGCACTTCATTATTGGTCCAGAAATAGGTATCTGATACAAACAAAACAAAATAGAAACCCATGAGGATGGCAAGCCCCTGCTCACGGAAGCGAAAAAGCAGCAGCAAAACCACTGATAGATAAAATAAATTAAAGCTGATGGAGTACAGCACTACTACCACTGGTAAGGGCAGGTGAAGTCCCGAAGCAATAAGTGGAAAGGATTGGGTAATGAAGGAGCCATACCGGTGTTCCTGGATCTGGAGGCTGCCGCTATTGATGATCCTGGTCAGGATAAAGGCAGCATCACTAAAAAGGATCCGTTCGTAACTGAAATAAAAAGCACCTGCCAGCAACACCAGGAAAACTGCAGTCAACAGCCGGTTCAGGTTCCAAAACATGAATGGGAAGATAAGAAGGGTGGATGAAGCTGTGGGAAATTTTTAACGGCACAAAATGTGGAGATGCTTTTTCTTTGCATAACTTTTTTCGACATGGAGCATACAGCAGTTTTAGTTCTGGAAGATGGTACAGTTGCATATGGTAAGGCTTTTGGCGCCATCGGCACCACGGGTGGTGAGATCTGTTTTAATACGGGCATGACAGGTTACCAGGAAGTGTTCACAGACCCCAGTTATTATGGCCAGGTGCTGATCATGAACAATGTTCACGTGGGCAATTACGGTGTGAAAGAGGAAGATGTGGAAAGTGATGGCATCAAGATCAAAGGACTCATCGGCAGAAACCTGGAAGAATTATTCTCCCGCCGCACCGCCCAGGGTTCGCTCAACGAATACCTGAAAAACCAGAACATCGTGGCCATTGAAGGTGTTGATACCCGCGCACTGGTGACTGCCATCCGCAGCAAAGGTGCCATGAACTGCATCATTTCCTCCGAAATACTGGATGCGCAGGTGCTGCTGAATAAACTTAAGGAAGTGCCGGATATGTCTGGACTTGAACTGGCTTCCATCGTAAGCACAAAGGAAGCTTATGAACTGGGAGATCCCGCATCTCCCATCAAGATCGCAGTGCTGGATTATGGCACCAAGAGAAATATCCTGAATTGCATGGTGGAGCGTGGCGCGCATGTAAAAGTATTTCCTGCAAAAACATCCATGGATGAATTAAAAAAATTCAATGCTGCCGGGTATTTTATTTCCAATGGTCCCGGCGACCCTGCATCCATGTCTTATGCAGTGGATACCTTGAGGAATATTCTTGAAGAAGAAAAGCCTACTTTCGGTATCTGCCTTGGTCACCAGCTCCTGGCACTTGCCAATGACATTCCCACATTTAAAATGCATCATGGCCACAGGGGCATGAACCACCCGGTTAAAAACCTGGTTACGGGTAAATGCGAGATCACAACTCAGAACCATGGTTTTGGCGTGGACCCCGAAGCTGTAAAAAAAGCGGAGCATATCGAGATCACCCATGTCAACCTCAACGACCAGTCCATTGAGGGGATCCGCATGAAAGGCAGGCCTGCATTTTCCGTGCAGTATCACCCCGAAAGCACACCGGGTCCGCATGACAGCCGTTATCTTTTTGATGAATTCATCGGCATGATTAAAAAAGATCTGGAAGACAAGCAGTAAGCAACAAGCAGATAATAGCGCGTTGTGCGTCATTTACCTTCGTTATGAACAAGACTATTAAATCAGTTTGGATAGAAAGCGAAGATAAAGGCGCTGTAATTGGCGGACATGCTCCAGACGACGATAACAGCGATGTAATTGTTACATTCACCGACAACAACAGGTATATTGCTACTTTCTTTACTTATACTAACATTGACAGGCTTAAACGAAAAAACGAACGAACTGGTGAGTGCTTGAGTGGAAAATACTTTTGGGCAAGCGATATGATACTTATTGACAAAATCAATAGAGAAAGTATTCTCTCAGTCATTAATTATATGATAAAAACGGAGGAGTTTTATAACGCTTTCAGACAATTATCAGATGACGTTGAATTACAGGGTCATGAAGCAGAGAAATGAACTTGGAGAACATGAATTTGCTATTTACGAGGTTTACTAGGACGAGTCTGGAAATGTCATCGGTTGGACTGAGAAGCCGCTAACTCCGACCAGTTTATCGGAAGAGTATTTGCTTCATGAATTGAATGTAATGATGGACGCTTTCAAGAAGTAAACATTGGACTACACTAAAGAGCAAAAACGAACGCACAACATGGGGTTTTGTGCAAGTGGGGCACGACAATAAATCATCAGCCAAGTGCAAGCATAGGCTTTTGTTCCAGCTTGACGAACAACGCCAAGCAAGAGAACAAACGATGAACTTTAATTTATTAAATTAACAGCGGTTATAGGCAGACGGAACACAGAATTCCTCACCTGCACAAAGCCCTGTTCGTTAGCCGCAATCAAACATGACCAAAGACACTCTTCAAAAAGAAATAGAAGAAGCTATTCCTAAATTGCTGGACTTGGCGAGAGAGTTGTCATGGAGAAAAATATCTGAAAATTGCAAATTCATTCTGACTGAAATTAAAGACAACGAAGAGAACTTTCATGTAAAAAGGGTATTGCAGAAAAAGGAAAACGACAAGAAGGCTCCAATGACATTCCCGGAAATTTTTCCGCTGCTTCAAAACTTCTACGGCAATTTGTACGACATTAACTTGCATATTCACAGAGCTTGTAAGAGATTTACGGTCATTGACATTCGCTATTACCCAAAATCATCCCTTGACCCAAACTACAGACAAAAGGTTCTAAATAATCCACCTATGCTTCACTGCAGGGTGGCACAGCCGCCGTGGTTCTCTAATAAAAACGAGAAGTTTGACATTAACTGGGAACATAATCAATGGGTGATAGGATGGAAATTATTTTGGATGAGACAAAATCTCAAGAACCCAAAGCGGCTAACATAGGTTTTTGTTAAGATGGCTGATAAACTAATCATCAGCAAAAAATCATCTAGCAGCGGTGGTTCGGTCAGAGATAATGTTCTTGAACACCACGATAAAATTTTACTTTGGATCTTTAATCAACTTTTGATCGGGCTGACTGTACGTTGAGGTCCAGCGAAGCAGGTAGCTCTTGAACATTTTGCTATTAATCAATCATCATGAAATTGCTATTTGTAATATTGTTCGTTGCGAGTTGTTTCCACGTTAAAGCACAAGATTCAATTTGGTTTAAGCAATCAAAGGTTGGTGAAGTCATAGCTTTCGAAAAAGCGATTGCGCCTTCAGTTAGTTTTTTGAATCAAAATGTAGGTCTTAGCGAAGATTATTATCCCCTGTATAACAAGTATAAAGTAACTAATCCGATCATTGCCAAAAGGGAATCGATTAATTCTCTACCTGTTTACGCTCAATACTATTTTACTCCTAATGATTCCTTAATTAGATTAATATCCTATGATTGGGAAAAAAGTAAGTATGGCAATTATTTCGATAAGCTGAAGATTTGGGAAAAGGAAGCGGATAGTTTGGAAGTTTATAATAAAACCTATGAGAGTGTTCGTGCTCAGTTGATCGCTGTTTTTGGAAAGCCGGCAAAAACCGATAATTCACCAAAAAAGAAAAAATCGGACAGAGGTAATTATTTGACCAGGGAATCCACCTGGGAGTTGAAAGATGTTTATTTGAAACTTATTATGACTTTTGAATCTATGACATATAGAGTACGCATGACATATTATTGGAAGGAGTAAAAACATTGTACACATCAGGTTTTGCAGTAAGGTGGATGTTGAATAAAGTGCTGACAAGGTTGTAAAAACTATTGAACTTTAATAAAATTTAAACTGACTGAACACGAAAGCCGGCAATCGTAGCCCGCAGCTTATCAATATGATTCCCCAGCTTAATACAAAGCGCCTTGCGTTGGTGCCCATCACCCGTGATGACCAGGCTTTTGTTTTTGAAGGCCTGAGCAACCAGGAGGTAATCCGTTTTTATGGAGTGCAATACAATAGTTTTGAAGACACTGCCATTCAAATGAACTGGTACGACCAGTTGATCGCGGAGGGAAGCGGAACTCCCTGGAAGATTTTGAACAGGTCCACAGGTGAAGCTATCGGTGTTATCGTGGTCTATTTATACAAACCGGAACACCGAAAGGCGGAAACAGGATTCTGGATCCTTCCTCAATACCAGCAAAAGGGTTTTGCATCAGAAGCACTGGAGGCAGTGAAAACATATTGGATAAAAGAAAAAAACATCCATCGCCTGGAAGCTTTTGTTGAAGAAGGGAATGATGCCAGCAGCCGCTTACTGGAAAAAGCAGGATTTCAATATGAAGGCATGATGAAAGAATGTGAGGTCAAGAACGGAAAATTCATCAGTCTGAAAATATACGGGCTGCTGGCCGATAGCCAATAGCCATTGGCCAATGGCTTATCTTTACCCCATGGTCATCTCCATCATCAACGGCCCCAATCTGAACCTTCTTGGTAAAAGGGAAACCGGTATTTACGGGAACCAGTCATTCGAGGAATACCTGGAAGAACTCAGGGCAAAACATCCTGAGGTACGGATCGAATATTTCCAGTCGAACATCGAAGGAGAACTCATTGACCAGCTTCAGAAAAGCGGTTTTGAACATGATGGCATCATCCTGAATCCAGGCGGTTATACGCATACTTCAGTGGCAATTGGTGATGCCATAGCGGCCATCAAAGCGCCGGTGATTGAAGTGCATATTTCAAATGTGCATGACCGTGAGGATTTCAGGAAGTTCTCTCATGTATCAGGTAAATGCAGAGGGAGCATTTTCGGCCTGGGCCTCAAGGGGTATGAACTTGCGTTGCAATGGTTCCTGGAGCATTCATAGATCTTTCCGTTTTGTCAATATCAGTGGTAAGCTTATGGATGAACTCCAGTTGGTCTTTCAGCAGCAGCTCTTCACTATTCAGCATTAATGGTTCTGCATCTGCGGGTGATTTTTTGCCGGTAATGGTTTTTTCTTCTTTTTCCAGTTGGTGCAGCGATTTTTTTACGAGCTGCTGAAGTATGGCAGGATGGGGTTTGGGAGGACGTGAAAGCAGGGTAGTGGCTACAGTGGCGATATTGGAAAACAAAAGATGATTCAGCACTACATACTGGTGCACCAGTTTATTATTCGTTTGTTTGGTTTTAGGTTCGGAGAGCATGCGCTGAAAAGCTGCTGAAAGATTGGCGGAGCTAACATACACTTCTTTGCGCACCAGTTTGTAATCCAGCAGGCTTACCTCCATACCACGCAGGGCTTCTGCGATTTTGCGCAGGTAGTCTGCATTGGCCTTTCTCATTTTATCCATATGCTTACGGAGTTGTTCTGATTCCCAGGTTGGAAAAAGGAAATAGCTGACCGAAAGGGCGATGGCGCAACCGATGATGGTATCCAGTACCCTTTCTGTGGCTACCTCCGAAAAACTTACACCCAGCATGTTGAAGAGGATGAGAACAAAAGGAGTGACAAAGATTACCATCGCCAGGTAATTGATCCGCATGAAAGAATAGGTAAGCAGCATGAATAAAACCATAAGTGAGAACTGGATATTCTTCTGCGTGATAAACAGTAATATCAAAACCCCGATCAAACCACCCGCCAGTGTTCCAATGATCCTTTCAATATTGCGCTGCCGGGTGAGACTGAAAGCAGGTTTGATGATGAAGGCGATTGTCATCAGGATCCAGTAGCTGTAATTTCCGTAGGAGATGGTTTTGGTAACAAGATAACCTGCAAGGCAGGCAACAGCCACACGCAATGCATGTTTGAATACCGAAGATTCCAGCGTGATATTGTTGAACAGGATCACGGGATCCAGGGGTTGATGGCCAACAAAATGGGAATGGTCGATCTGGTTTCTCCGGGGCCTAGCTTCCTCATTGCGCTCAAAATATTTATTCAGTTCACGGAAGCCCTGTACCAGTTTCCTGAGGTTGACCAGTATCTTTTTCAGTACCAGTATGTTTTCCTCACCCGTCTTTGAAAGTTCATCAATGGAATTCTTCAGGTGCAGGAGCCTTTCATCAAAATCCAGGTTAATGGATTCCGGTATGTTGTTCTGTATGGAAATGCCGGTTTTGTCAAGTTCATAACCGATACGCCTGATGAATCCCGATATCTGCAGGATCACTTTTGTATGTCCGAATCTTTTACGCAGGGAATCATAATCGTAATAAGTGGCAGTTACGTTTTCAAAAAGGTCAACCGTTTCCACGAAGGTCCATACCAGTTTCCTGCCCATAGGTGTTGATTCATTTACGATCTGCCTGGTCTTGAACAATACTTCCCGCACCAGGTCCTGCTTCTCATTAACAACGATCTGCTGGGCCACCAGTTTTTTATAATTCTCATCGAGACTGGTGGAAGGGTCATAAAAGTCTGCTTTGATCATTACATAATTTGCCAGTTCCCTGATGCTTTCACCTAGACTCCTCTGCGCGATGCGGTAAGGCTGAAGCCTGTAAAAAAAGAGGCTCATGAAAATATACCAGGCCCCGCCGCCGGTGATCAGCCCGGCATGTACCAGCACTTCATTTTGCAATACCGGGTGGTCCATGGTCAGGATCATCACCAGGATCACAGCATTACCTACTGCAGTGGCCCTCGTGCCATAGACAGTGAACATGGAAAAGAAAAAACTAACCAGGAAGATCTCGAGCCCGAGCAGGTACACGTTCATTCGGGCAAGAGGGGTAAGCAGGGAGACGAGAAAAATGAAACCCAAAGTGATAAGCATGCCGTTTCTCTTGTGCATCACAGGTCCTGGTGAATCGGTAAGACTTACAGCCAGGGCTCCCAGTGAAATGGTCATGCCCAGGTCAACAATATTGAAGTAGAATGCTACGAGCGCGGGCAAAAGGATGGCAAAGGTTGTCCTGAGCCCGTCGGCAAAAGCCTGGCTGAAAAAAAAATAACGTAACTCCCTTGCCTTTCTTTGCATATCCTGTCCTACCTGCTAAAACTATACCTGCAAAATTGAGAGATATTTCCGGAGATGGCATCAAAGATTCCAACGAGGAGAAGCCGCTCCGCTTAATGTATCTGCATGGTGCAGAACTCAGCAAGAACTTTGGCAGTCTGCCTTGTGCCTTCCATGTTGGAGGATTTTGTGACCCAACTGGCCCCATTGATATGGCAGAAGGTTTCATCTGCGGGGCTGTTGGAAGTGGAATAGATCACCACGGGGATGTTCTTGAACCTGGGATGGTTTCGTATGGCCAGCAGGGTTTCCTTGCCATTGTACCGGGGCATATTGATATCAAGCACCATCAGCAGGGGTAAACCCTGGTCGGGGGAATGTTGTTCCAGGAATTTCAGCACTTCTCCACCATCCATAAATTCCAGCACATGCACCTCCTGGTTGAATTCCTTGAAATATCCTGTGATGAGTTCAAGGTCATCTGCATCATCATCAGCAAAAATGATGTAGCGGTTTTGCATACCTTAAAATAATGGATTGTAGCGAAAGAAGCAACTGTAGTTTCGCCTGGTAGATTTCCTGATAGGGGATGGGAGTAACGAGATAATATATATAGCCGGGGGGGGGGGGGGGGGGGGAGTGGGGGTTGTGGGTGGGTATCAAATATTGTTAAAAAAAATT
>CAYWSQ010000139.1:0-10365 GCA_964460925.1 uncultured Flavisolibacter sp.
GTGAGAAATATAAAAGCGGTCCAAATGGGCCGCTTTTTTTTGTTGAAGTCAAAAGTCAACTTTGTCCGCCGAAGCTTTAGCGAAGGCGGAAAGTCAAAATTCAAATCAGAACTAAGTGGTTATATATTTTGGAATTGAAGAGTAAACCACGGAGGACGCAAAGGACGCAGAGGTTGCGCAAAGACAGGTCGGACATTCTTTGCGTTTCCTTTGCGCCTTCTTCGCGTGCTTTGCGGTTAATTACAACGCTGTTCATCCTTCATCATCTTCTATCAAATCCAAACTTTCATTCTCCAGGGCCTCAACACCCTTCAACCTTCTCTGTATCGCTCTTGTTCTCTTGCCCATCACTTCATCAATCTGGTTGCTGGCCGTCTGAATATTCTTTTGTGCCTTCTCCAGTAATCCACCGAAGCTTTCAAATTCCTTTTTCACGGCACCAAGCACCTGCCATACTTCACTGCTTCTTTTTTGAATGGCCAGTGTTTTGAAACCCATTTGCAAACTATTCAAAATAGCAGCCAGCGTGGTGGGACCTGTGATCACTACCTTGCACTGTCTTTGTATATCCTCCAGCAGGCTGGCCTTGCGCACTACTTCTGCATAGATGCCTTCAAAAGGAAGGAACATGATGGCGAAATCGGTTGTATTTGGCGGGTTGATATATTTCTCACAAATATCCCTGGCCATTTTCCGGATAGTGAGTTCGAGATTCTTTTGTGCATCTTCAATTTTCAAGGGATCAGCGGTATCGTACGCTTCCTGTAAATATTCATAGGCATCTCTTGGAAATTTGGCATCGATCGCCAGCCATACATAATTCCTCTCGCCTTCCTTGTTTGGCATTTTGATGGCGAATTCCACCGCCTCAGTACTGTTATGCTTCAGTTTTACATTTGCCTCATACTGGTCGGGTGCCAGTATATTTTCCAGCAGCATGGAAAGCTGCACCTCACCAAAACCGCCTCGCATCTTTACATTACTCAACACCCTTTTTAATCCGCCTACATCCTGCGCCAGCGTTTGCATTTCGCCCAGGCCTTTTTGTACACTCTCCAGTTGTTTGCCTACCAGTTCAAATGACTGCCCCAGTCTTTCGTTCAATGTCTTCTGTAATTTTTCATCAACCGTTTCTCGCACCTGCTCCAGTTTCTTTTCTGTACTCTCTACAAGCTTTGTTTGTTTTTCTTCAAGCTGGCTGAATTTTTCACGCTGCAACTGGTTCATGTCACCTACACTTTCCTTAAATGTTTTATTAAAAGAGAGGAAGGCCTGTTCGAGTGTTTGCCTGGCGGCTGCACCATCTGTTTTCGACTGTTCAATGGCAGCCTGAAGTTTTTCTTCCGTTCTTATCGTTAGTTTATCGAGTTGTTCAATTGTTTTTTTTGCCTGCTCTTTTTGATCCTGTTTCAGTTCTTCCAGTTTGTTACGCTGGTCCAGCGAAAAATCACGGAGGCTGCTGGTGATCGTTTCCCTGTTGACCTTATTGTTATCATCCGTTTTGTTCATTAGTCCAAGGATCTTTTCATCCAGGGTCTTATGGATCTGTTCCAGTGCATTGCGGTTATGCTCTGTGATCAGTCTTAATGTATCTGTCATTTCTGATTTGAACTGGGTGAGTGTCTGTGACAGTTCCACACGGCTCTCACGGGCAGCCGCAGCCGATTCTTCACGGTTTAGCCTGAACTCCTGTCTCATCAGTTCCGAAAATTTTTCCTGTGCCGCCAGCACCTCACCAATGCGCTGGCCCATCATTGCAGAATCATTCTTCGGCCTCAATACCACGATCAGAATAACCACCAGAATCACGAGGCTCAGTATTAACAGTATCAATTCCATCTTACATCATTTATTGAAAAAATTCATTTGTAAAATACAAAGCTTACTCTTAACACTGCAAGAATGAAATTTTAGCTTTCCCAGCCAACGGCCATTGGCTAAAAGCCATCAGCAATCCGCTCGCAACTCGCAGCTAACAGCTCGCAGCTCGCACAAGGCATAGCTTTTGCCTCCATTCCCATATGTCCCAGCAAAACTTCACCAACCATCATGATGGATTTGTACATGTAAAAGGTGCCCGGGAGCATAACCTCAAAAATGTAAGCCTGGTCATCCCGCGTGATGCCCTCGTGGTATTCACAGGTGTTTCCGGCTCAGGAAAATCTTCCCTTGCTTTCGGTACACTCTATGCCGAAGCCCAGAGACGGTACCTGGAATCTGTATCACCGTATGCCAGGCGCCTTTTTCACCAGATGCCCGTACCAGTAGTGGATGAAGTGGACGGTCTTCCTCCCGCAGTTGCGCTCCAGCAACAAAGGGGTTCACCTACTACCAGGTCTTCTGTGGGATCTGTGACTACACTCAGCAATCTGCTGCGCATGTTGTATTCAAGGGCCGGTGATTATCCCAAAGGCCAGTCCATCATTTATGCTGAAGCCTTTTCTCCCAATACGCCTGATGGTGCCTGCCCGCAATGTCATGGGCTTGGCAGGGTTTACGAGGTCACGGAAAAGACCATGGTGCCGGATGATTCACTCACCATACGTGAACGTGCCATTGCCGCCTGGCCGAGTGCCTGGCAGGGACAGAACCTCCGCGATATTTTGACAACGCTTGGTTATGATGTAGACATTCCCTGGAAAAAACTGCCTAAAAAAGACCGCGACTGGATATTGTTTACGGATGAGCAGCCCCAGGTGCCTGTCTATCCCGGTTTCACAAGAGCTGAAGTGAAACAGGCCATCAGGCAAAAAATGGAACCTGGTTATATGGGTACGTTCACAGGGGCGAGGAAGTATGTGCTGCACACTTTTGCCAACACGCAAAGTGCATTGATGAAAAAAAGGGTTTCGCAATACATGCTGAGCAGCGAGTGTCCTACCTGCAAAGGCAAAAGGCTGAGACCTGAATCCTTATCCGTAAAATTTTCAGGTCTTGATATCGCGGACCTTTCCAGGCTTCCGCTGGCAAAGCTGCTTGAAATATTTAAACCTTATGCTGATGGCACTTCACCAGCTATGCAAAGGTTAGCGAAGGAACATGAGGAAAAGGCAATGGTAGCCCAGCGCATCGCTGAGGATATGGTGGCCCGTCTAACGGTGATGCTTGACCTGGGATTGGGATATCTTTCTTTGGAAAGGAGTACACCCACGCTTTCTCCGGGTGAATTGCAAAGACTGCGACTGGCTACGCAGGTGCGTAGTAATCTTTTTGGTGTGGTGTATGTGCTGGATGAACCTTCTGCCGGCCTGCATCCTGCCGATACTGAAGCTTTATTGAGAGCACTCGATAAACTGAAAGCTTCAGGCAATTCACTTTTTGTAGTGGAGCATGAACTGGACGTGATCCGTGCGGCCGACTGGATCGTGGATGTGGGTCCTGCAGCAGGTGAGAAGGGCGGTGAAATTCTATACAGTGGTCCTACGGAAGGTTTAAAAACCATTAAGGAATCCAAAACAAGGATTCATTTGTATAACGAGGAATCATTAAAGCCACGCATCCCCCGTAAGCCATCTGGCTGGCTCGAATTGAAAGATGTAACGAGGAATAACCTTGACCAGTTATCAGTACGTTTTCCATTGGGTGTTCTTACCAGCGTAACAGGCATCAGCGGCTCAGGAAAAAGCAGCCTGGTGAGCCAGGTGCTGGTGGAACTTGTGGCAGATCATCTTGGTCATGAACTTCCTGCAGAAGAAGAAAATGCTGATCCACTGCAAAACGAAGTGGTCACAACACTGGGGGGATACATAGGGGGCGGCGCTGAATCGATCAAAAGAATGGTGCGTGTGGACCAGAAACCAATTGGCCGCACACCAAGAAGTAACCTCGCAACTTACACGGGGCTGTTTGATTATGTGCGCAAACTATTTGCTGGTACAAAAATGTCAAAGTCGCGGCGATACGATGCAGGAAGGTTTTCTTTCAATGTAGGAAAAGGCCGTTGTGAGAATTGCGAGGGAGAAGGATTTGTGATGGTTGAACTTTTATTTCTTCCCAGTGTGTATGCACCCTGCCCGGTTTGCGGTGGTACCCGTTACAATGCAAAAACGCTGGAGGTAAAATACAAGAATAAGAACATAGCTGAAGTATTGGGAATGACCGTGGATGAAGCTTCCGTTTTTTTTGAAGATGATGCCATGGTGAGCCGTGCGATCAATGTATTGCGCGAAGTGGGATTGGGTTACCTGAGGCTGGGTCAGCCAGCAACGGAATTATCAGGCGGCGAAGCACAAAGGATCAAGCTTGCTACCGAATTGCAAAGACTGGGGAAAGGGAATACTTTGTACATACTTGATGAACCAACTACGGGTTTGCATCCTTCCGATGTAGAACGTTTGATCGTGCAGCTCGACAAGCTGGTGGATGCTGGCAACACCGTGATTGTAGTGGAACATGATATGAGTGTGGTGGCACATAGCGACTGGGTGATGGATATTGGTCCGGGTGCGGGAGAAGAAGGAGGAAAACTTGTTGCTGAAGGAGTGCCAGGTGATATCATAAAGAATAAAGAAAGCAGGACGGCAGTATATCTTTCCCGTTTTATGAAAACTGGATCATGATAAGATGATGTATGTGATAAAGGCCTCTGAGGGAAATGCCAGGCGGGTGAAACACGGGTTTACCCTTAGCATGTTAAAAAACTTCGGATCATGAACGAAGGGCAATGCTTTTATTATCAGCCAGATAAACATGCAGGTACGGAAAATTACGAGGCCGGAAACTCATTTTTTTGGCAGGAGAAACTTGCATTTAGGCGAATTGGATGTTTTCTTTGTTCTGTCGTTCTGACGATCCAATCTCCACTGAAGCCAATTCCAATTCTCCTGAAACCGACCCTGATCTGAAAACTGGAATTGATCCGCTATGAAGTAACAAACTTCAGCTTTGAAAGAAGATCTTCTTTCAGCCTGTCAATGCAAAATGCAGGTTCAACCAATCAACCCGTTTTCCATATTCCAATCTCCTGAAACCATTTACTGTTCCTTTAGTATTACCAAGTATGCTTTTGAATAAATAACAGTATCCCTGAAAAGTACAGTTTAAATCTATCCTGGAAGCCGCAAACATTCTGTACCATTTAAACAAACCGTATGAAACTGATTTTTCAATGCATGCTTTCCATGCTGTTAACTGTTGTGTGCCAGGCACAATCAACCACGGGCTTCACCCCCGGCAACGGACCATCAGGCAGTATTCTTCCAGTTACCTTTCACAAGTTTACCGCCACGCTTGAAAAGAGCAGCATCACGCTTAACTGGAGTATTGATACCGATGACATCTTCAGCCATTATGTAGTAGAGAGAAGTTATGATGGCAAGGAATACCATGATATTGGAGTTGTATTGACCACCCGTTCTGCCAACCGTACCGAGGTTGCACATTATACCTTCCGCGATGGTGACATCAAGGCCGGCAATGGCATTATCTATTACCGCCTTCGCTGGGAGGAGATTAACCAGGAGGTTTATTATTCAGCCGTTCGCCTGGTAAGGATCAGCAAAAGCAGCCAGGCTAATGAACTGGTTACCTATCCTAACCCGGTAAAGGAAGAGTTGCGTATGACCTTGCCGTTGGACTGGCAGGGAGAAAAGGTGGAAGCTGTGTTATATTCTGCAGGTGGTAACATGGTGCTGAATGAAAAAATGAATGCTGCAAGCCAGACAGAAACCCTCGAAGTGGGTAAATTAGCAAAAGGGTTTTACCTGCTCAAAATAAGCTGCAATGGCCAGGTGAGCCATCAAAGAATTATAAAAGACTAAAACGCCAATCTAAATTCTGGCAAAGCCGGGTCCTTAAATGGGCCCGGCTTATTTTTTAAACAATCATTGTTTCAGCATCCTGTTGATTCACCTGGCAATATTTCATTTCGTACTTCAGCACCCAGGTATTTTTTTGTTGTTTGAAAGTTAAACAAACCAGGTAGCCGGGTAGGAATAGAAAACCATCTACATACTTATCATCAAAAAGCAAATTGCAGGCATGCCTTTATGTTGCGCAACAAAAAAAGGCTGTCTTCATTATATCCCGTCTAATAATTTCCTACTACCAAATATAAAATTGGTTGCACCATTTTTCGGTGTTCAGAAACGCCAGGAATCTGGCTTATGTATCCTTTTTTCCAAAAGAATCTCAGGACGGAAATGAAAAAAGCAGGGTATTTCAACTAGGTGTTTTTACCTGATTCTGATAAGGTTTCGATACAACATGTCAAAGATTTGGAAGATAGGTGACGACGAAAAAATAATTCAAAAAATAAGTCCTTTTAAGCTTCAACTAAAAATCCGCTTAGTTTCTTTAAGAATTTTCACTTATTAAATTTCTTGCCTAACTAATTGATAATGAATACTGTATAGTAATTATACGGAATTAGCTTCGTAAAATTCCTTGCGAAAAGCTTGCATTTACGGAAAAACCATTATTTCTTTGATCTCGTTATCCGGAGTGCTGCTAAGAAAAATACTTAGTAAAACTTATCCGGAAAAACTAAGAAAACTACCTATCCCTTTCGAAAACTAAATTGTCCGGCTATGAAACGTTACAATGCTACACTTAAAGGAATTTACAGTTCCTTGTTTCCCTTCGTAACAATCGAACGGTTCATTGGTCTTGTACAGCAAATGTGCAGGAGCAACTCATTACGGGCTCAGCTTCCCAGCCCGGAATAATCCTTGGTTTTCAAAAGAAAGTTAGTTGTCCAGATCCTCGAAAAACTCAGAAGTCCACTATCCCCGCTAAGGCAAAGAACTTAAGAACGGAAAAATATATCAGTCAGGTTTTATCCTCCAAATCCTATGGCTCATAAGCCAGCTAAGGAGCCATTTGAATCAAACCAGAAAATCCTCTTCCGAAAAAAAAACGTATCCCTGAAAAATCATTTTTGTCTAAAATCCAAGGCACCGAGTTGAAGCCTTAATTAAAACCCTAAATGAAGACAAAATGAAAACTTCTGTACACTTTTCTTTAATTCACAAGACCCTGCTGTCGGCAGCATTGGTTTTAATGCTGGCTGTAAATGGCTACGCACAAACCTATATTACCCGCGCAGACGGAAACTGGTCCAGCTCAGCAACCTGGGTGGATGGACTGGTTCCAAGCCGGAATATAAGTTCCAGCATGAAGGTTTACATCAACCATGATGTAAGTTTTAATGTTAATGGAGACCTTACTATTTCCGGAGAGCTCAACATCATTGGTGATACCCTGAGATTTCCTGCGAGTTTTGATAAGAAAACGATCATCAATTCCACAGGAACCCTCACCATCATCAATGGAGCTTACCTCCAGTCAATCGCAGACAGAAAATGTGATATGGTTATTAACGGAGGCAGACTTGTATTGGACAAAGCCAGGCTTGATATCTCCAAAAATTATTTTGGATACGCCGGTACAAGAAGCCTCAACAGGTATTCCGCTGTTCGCACCGGTGAAGACTATACACTCGATGGCACAGCAATGGGCCCCATCATGGATTCCATCCAGGGTGGTTCATTAGAAGTGGGTGTTGCTTCAAGTGGTGGTGATATGCTGATCAAAAAATCAGTAACGTTCAGGGTGGCCAATGCCATCGTAATCGTAGGCAAGGGAAACTTTCTCAATGAATCTGGTTGCACCATCTCTGTGTTGCCTACTGCTGCTTCTAATTTTGGTTTCAATGCTTTCAAGGTCAATAAGGATCTTGAAAACAAAGGAAACTGGGATGCGAGAATTGATGCGCATTGCGTGGAAGGCACTATCAAAGGAAGCAATATGGCTGCCATTGACTTCACCAGGGTGGAGGATTGTAATGGGGCATCCAGCGTGAACAATACCATTTCCGCTCCTGAACTTGTTTTCATGAATCCAATTCTGAAACAAGGCCAGGCGAATAAGGAAGGTGCTGTTTACCGTTTTGCAAACGTAACCACCGGTATTGACGCGGAAATCAAACTGAAGAAGTTTTCCCGCAGCGATATCGTGATGAAAACAGTAGATAATTCCGCGCTCGGATGGCCAAAGGCATTCCAGCCAGAATTTGGTCTTTCAGGAACTGTAAAACCATGGCAGAACTGGTACATTGATTTCGAGATGACTTTTTATGAAGCAGGTACCAATAAAAAACGCAGGGTTTCCAAGTTTGACCTTACCGCTCTTGATGTGGATGGTGATGGTAACTCGGTGAGCGAGTATGCGATCTTTGATAATCCTACGAGCATTATTTATTCTACGGTTAGTTACCTTACCAACCAGAGCGCCGGCCTGGAAGGGCAATCATTCACCTGTCCGCAGGATGGTTTGCTGAGTCCATTGCTGCCTTGCGTTGCCTGTTTGGGTGATGGTAAATCAGGTCTCTGGAATATCGATATCTGTTCATCCTGCGACGGTGTGGGCCTGAAGTACACTCTGTGTACACATCCATATGATGGGGTGAATGGTGCCACGGTATCTGGCCCGGTTGAAAATTTCGTAAATATCGACACACTTGCCACACAGGTGATGGCAACTTACCAGTATGTTGATAAGGATAAAATCACATTCAGGTACGGTGGTAAGTCAGGTGCCAAATCCAGTAATGGCTCTGGTATTCGCCTGAATTCCCTTTGGTTCCGCCAGTTCAGTTTGAGCGCTACTCATGCTACTTTGCCAGTAAAACTTACCAACTTTACTGCTTCGCTTGACAACAAGAATGTGATCCTTAGTTGGACCGGACACGAAGAAAACTTCAGCCATTACGTGGTGCAGCGCAGTACTGATGGAAAATCTTTCTCTGATGTGGCTGTAGTATTTGCCAACGGACAAGATGGAACAGCATCTTACAAGTATAAGGATGCGAATGTTTCAACTACTACGAATATGCTGTTTTACAGGTTAAAGCTGGTTGACAAGATCGAAGAAGCTTTCTCGCATTCTGATGTAAAAGTGATCAGGTTGAATAAGGAGGAAGAATCAATGAAGCTTGTAACTTATCCTAACCCTGTAGCGGACCAGTTGAAACTTACACTTCCTTCAGCATGGCAGGGTAAGCCGGTAATGATTGAATTGTACAGCGCCAATGGTGTGAGAATCCAGGCTATCCAGCTTGGAAGTGCAGGTCAAACGGAAATGCTGCAGATGGATAAATTTTCAAGAGGTGTTTACCTGGTGAAAGTGGTCTGCAATGAAGAGACAGCGCAACAGCGGATCGTGAAGAATTAATTATAAGATCAGCCGGATGGCAAGCCCGGCTGATTTTTAAAATCAATCAAACCATCAGCTACGCCCATGCGGATATGCTGATCAGAAAATACTAAAACCGCCATACTAAATGGTTAATGCCAGGTCCGTTTTCGGGCCTGGCTTTTTTTAGCTGCAAGTTGCAAGCTACAAGCTTCAAGCGTGAGTATTAAATTCCAACAGTCACAATTGATCCCGGGATTGGCATGCCTGTGGCATGAAGACTTTCGGCATAAGATCTTGCAGCTCATTTTTGTACTCACTTCAACAATTCGAAACGATTCCAGAATTTGAACAAGTAAATGTCCGAAGCGCTCTTCGCATAAGGTCTTGCAGCTTGAACCTTGCACCTTGCAGCTATTCAAACTGAATCCCAGGGTTCAAAACTTTAAATAATCCGAACCGCTCTTCGCATAAGGTCTTGCAGCTTGAACCTTGAAGCTTGCAGCTTGTAGCTTGTAGCTTGAAGCTTGCAACTAAAAAAAATCCTCTCCGTAAAAACAGAGAGGATTCATTATAAGGCGTTTGTTTTTACAATTTCATTGCTTTCATGGACAACGGACGCCTGGTTCAAAAAGGATTGGAAATGCCTTTCAGTGGATCTGGATCGGTTTTAAGGAAAATGGTTCTACTTCGGCTTTAAAAAGGATTGGCTTGTCTTTCGAAGGATTGGTGGAAGTTGATTGTGCATCAACAATACAAAAATACTCTGCAGTGGTACGATCTGCAATCGGCATTTATGCTAAAAAATTTTGAGTGTTTCTACTTAGAGGTCAGCCGTAGTACTGCCTGCCTGGTAATGCAAGGGTAAACTGGTTCTAATATCATGGTAATGGTAAATACTTACTAAGATAGATGTGAGAGTAAAGTTGGGAGCAAAAAAAAAGGGCCAGAATAGAAATTCAGCCCCGTTTTAAAATCCAATATCCTATGAAAAACCGAGACTAAAGTAGAGGGGAAAAACGGATGCTGCAATAGGGGAACTACGGATTTTTCGAATTGTGGAAAACTAAGTAGTAATCCACCAAGGGCTTAAAAAATATATTCAAAAAATATTTGGTTTAAATTATAAACTAGTTTATGTTTGTTTCGGATTTGAGGTTGAGGATTTGTGAAACCGTAGTAAAATCAAAACATCGAACTGTTATATGGAAAAGTATTTTCTCTTCATCCTGC
>CAYWSQ010000140.1:0-10347 GCA_964460925.1 uncultured Flavisolibacter sp.
CAAGTACCAAACGCATTGTATTTCATGAGATCACCAAACCCGCGATTCAAAAAGCGGTAAAATCACCACGCACCGTTAATATGGACCTGGTGAATGCACAGCAGGCACGGAGGATCCTTGACCGCATCGTGGGATTTGAACTAAGTCCCATTCTTTGGCGCAAGATCAGCATGAAGAATAACCTGAGTGCAGGCCGTGTGCAAAGTGTGGCAGTGCGACTTATCGCTGAAAGGGAAAGAGAGATCAATGCTTTTACTGCACAAAGCAGCTTCAAAATAGAAGCTCTATTTGCTGCACCTGATGCCACCGGCAGGGAGATCATTTTTAAAGCTGAGGGTCAGAAATTTCCGGAGGTTACCGGGGCAGAAGCATTTCTTGAACAATGTAAAGGAGCGGATTATAAGGTTAAAAGCATACAGGTAAAACCAACACGCCGTTCACCGGCCGCGCCTTTCACCACTTCAACTCTTCAGCAGGAAGCGAGCCGCAAACTGGGATATGGTGTGGCAAGAACCATGTTGCTGGCACAAAAGCTATATGAGAACGGGCATATCACTTATATGCGTACCGATAGTGTAAGCCTTAGTGAAACAGCCATGGCGGATATCAAAGGAACGATCGAAAATTCCTATGGTGACCGTTATTACCAGGCAAGGCGTTATAAAAATAAAAATGAATCGGCCCAGGAAGCACACGAAGCCATCAGGCCTACCTATATGTCCAATACATCGGTTGGTGATCCTGACACCAGGCGTTTATATGAACTGATCTGGAAAAGAACCATGGCTTCGCAAATGGCTGATGCGGAACTGGAAAAAACGGTGGCTAAAATTACCGTATCCACCAACCAGGCTGAACTCACTGCCGAAGGCGAGGTGATGAAGTTTGAAGGTTTTATTAAAGTGTACAGGGAGGATGTGGATGATGAAGATGCCGTGAACGAAGGCACACAGGAAGGCATGTTACCTCCATTGCAGGAAGGTGCGCTTCTGGCCTTCCAGGAAATGAAAGCCATAGAAAGATTCACCAGGCCCCTGCCCCGCTATACCGAAGCGTCTCTTGTTAAAAAACTTGAAGAACTGGGTATTGGACGCCCCTCTACCTATGCTCCCACCATTTCCACGATATTGAAAAGAGGTTATGTGGAGAAAAGAGATAAGGAAGGTGTGTTGCGCAATTACCAGGTGTTGGTGTTGGCAAAAGACAGGATTCAGAAAATTTCAGAAACTGAAACTACGGGTGCGGAAAAATCAAAACTATTCCCAACTGACCTTGGCCTGGTGGTAACGGATTTCCTGAAACAGTATTTTGATGATATCATGGATTATGGTTTCACTGCAAGGATCGAACAGGAATTTGACGAGGTGGCACAGGGTAATATGCGGTGGAATAAAATGCTCTATGATTTCTATGAGCCTTTCAAAAAAGATGTGGAGAATACAATTGAAACTGCAGAAAGGATCAGTGGCGAGAGAGAGCTTGGCGTAAATGCGGAAGGCAAGCCGGTGATCGCAAGAATGGGAAGATACGGTCCCATGGTACAGGTGGGTGCACCCGATGAAGAAGATAAACCACGTTATGCACGGCTCAAACAAAACCAAAGCATTGAAACGATTACACTGGAAGAAGCACTGGATCTTTTCAAGCTGCCGCTTGCACTGGGTGAATACGAAGGCCAGGAAGTATCAGTGAATATTGGCCGCTTTGGTCCGTATGTAAAATTTGGTGAGCAGTTTATTTCCATTCCTAAGGGTGAGGAACCCTTGGAAACCGATCTTGACCGTGCCATTGAACTGATTAAAGAAAAGCAAAAAATTGATGCGCCCATTGCTGAATTCCGCGGACAGCCTGTTACAAAAGGCAAAGGCAGGTTCGGTCCTTTTATCAAATATGGTGACCTGTTCATCAATGTACCGCGTGCCTACAATTTTGATCATTTAAGCCAGAAGGATATTGAGGAACTCATCACCAAAAAACTGGAAAAAGAAGCCAACCGCTACATCCAGCAATGGCCTGCTGAAAAGATCTCGATCGAGAATGGCCGCTGGGGGCCTTTTATCAAATTCGGTAAAAAAATGCTGAAGCTGGGAAGAAAGGAAGAAGGCGAAAAATATACCGCTGAGGAATTGGCATCTCTTCCGCTGGATGATGTCAAAAAAATGATTGAGGCACAGGTGCCGGGGGCATTTGCCAAAAAAGCTGCGGCCAAGAAAACTGGTGCGAAAAAATCTGCAGCTAAAAAAACACCAGCTAAAAAAACAGCCGCGAAAAAATCAGCACCTAAAAAGAAATAATGCTCATCCTGAAATACGCACTCAGGCCCGAGGATCATTATACTTTCAATTATTACAGGCTTTGGTATGACCCTGCTTTGAAGCGCCAGCGGTATGCCTACTACCTGCGTGTGATCTTTTATTCAGCCGTTGGTTTTGCATTATTTCATGCCGCTGCAAACAGGCCGGTGAATGGTCCCCTCATCCTCGTTTATGTTGTGTTTGTGGGCATAGCTATTCTTCTGGTGCCTTCACTGGTGAAAATGAATATCAGGAAACAGGTCAACAGGCTGTTAAAATCTCCTGCCAACCGCAATTTGCTCGACACTTCTGAAGTTATGATCTCTGATGCTGGAATAGTATTAAAAGATGAAACTTCGGAAAACAGGTACGAATGGAAGGCCATCATAAGGAAGCAGGAAACCAGGGAACATTATTACCTGTACATCAATGCGATGCTGGTAATTACCATACCTAAAAGAGTTTTTAGTTCCGAAGCGGAAAAAAAAGAATTCGATTTGTATCTTTCAAGGAATATTTCGCTGGAGGCTGAATTTGAAGAACAGTTCCAGCCAACTGCCGGTAAAAAGTGAGAAGGGTTATTATGGAAGAAAACAAAGAAATATCTGCCTTGTTCAGGCTGATCGATGATCCGGATGAAGAAGTATTCGGCGCTGTTACCAACAAGATCATAGATTTTGGAAAGACCATTATTCCCAACCTGGAGCACCTTTGGGAGAATACACCTAATGAACAGATTCAGGAGAGGATAGAACTGATCATACACCGTTTGCATTACACCGATCTTACGGAAGATTTCAGGCAGTGGAACCTGGCAGGACATCACGACCTGCTGGTGGGTGCCCTGCTCGTTTCCAAGTTTCAGTACCCCGATCTTTCTACCAGCGCCACGCTGCTTGAAGTGGAAAAGATCCGGCGCAATATCTGGCTTGAGCTGAACAATTATCTTACCCCCCTGGAGCAGATCCGGATCGTAACCGGTATTTTATACAGCTATTATAATCTGAAGGGAACAGAAATCGCCTATACTGATGTGAATGAATTCCTGGTTCACAAGGTGCTTGAATCAAAAAGAGGCAACCAGTTGAGTAACGGCATTCTTTACCTCATACTTTGCGACCTGCTGGATATTCCTGTGAAGGCCATCAGCATTCCCAAACAATTTGTACTGGCTTATTTCAAACCCGGATACAGCGATGAGGGTGCCAACTTCCAGGATAAGATCGAATTTTTTATCGATCCCTCAAGCGGAATGGTCTTCAGTCACAAGGACGTGGAAAGTTATTTCGACAGGATCTCTGTGCCTCCTGTGTCCTCTTATTTTAAACCGCTTACCAACATCCGGGTGATCCAGCACCTGCTTGAAGAAACATCCAAATGTTTCGACAATGAAAAAGACCAGTACAAAAGAGCGGAACTGATGGAACTGGCTTCCATTTTCGAATAACTTATACCTTTTATGATTTCATGGGAAGATTTTGAAAAAATTGATATCCGTGTAGGAACCATACTCGAGGCTAAGGAATTTCCGAAAGCTAGAAAGCCTGCTTACCAGTTGAAGATTGATTTTGGCAGCGCGGGCATGAAAAATTCCTCGGCACAGATCACAAAATTCTACAACCCGGCTTCGCTCGAGGGCAGGCAGGTGATTGCAGTGGTGAATTTTCCTCTAAAGAATATCGCAGGCTTCCTGAGTGAATGCCTGGTGCTGGGCATTTACGATGAGAATAATGATGTAGTTTTATTGGAACCGGGAATGAAAGTTCCGGACGGTTCAAAGATCGGCTGATGCATTTCTTTTCATCTATTCATATCACTCCTCTTGGTAAAGTAATGATCCGCTGCAATGCGGAACACATCACCATGGTCCATTTTATGGAGGAGGGCGAAGAACCTTCGCAACAGGATTCACACCCGCTTATTGATGCCTGCATTCAGCAGTTGGATGAATATTTCGCCGGGAAAAGGAAAATCTTTGATCTTCCCATGGACCAGCAAGGAACGGCCTTTCAAAAAAAGGTATGGGAACTGCTGCTCACCATTCCATATGGTAAAACAACTTCCTACCAGGCTTTAGCCAAATTATATGGTGATACAAAAGCGATTCGTGCAGTAGCTGCCGCGAATGGAAAAAACAACATCGCCATCATTGTTCCCTGCCACCGGGTGATCGGCAGCAATCAGTCATTGGTGGGCTATGCAGGCGGATTGCAAAGAAAGAGATGGCTCCTGGACCTGGAAGCCCGTTACACCCATGGTTTGCAGGAAATCAATTTCGAGCCCATAGCCAACGGCCATCAGCTATAGGCCATTGGCTGGTTTTATCTCAATTCTTCACTGGTAAATGCCAGGGGCAACAGGCGGCTGGCGCTGTCTATTACGTACACAGGACCTGTAATGCCTCCCAATATGAGCTGTATAGGATGATTTACCCGGCTTTCATATTCCTGTAGCGATTGCCTGCAGATGCCGCAGGGAGAGATCGGGTGGTCGCTCTTCACATGTTCGCTTTTATAACTGATGGCTACCGTTTCTACCGGGATCCTTGGATAGAGAGAGGAAACGGAGGAAAGTAAAACCCTTTCAGCGCAAAGTCCAGCAGGAAATGATGCATTCTCCTGGTTACTGCCTACTACAATCTCTCCATTAGCCATTTTTGCCACTGCTCCTACCTGGAAATTGGAATAGGGAGCATAAGCACTGGCCGTTATCTCACGGGCTTTTTCAAGCAGGTGTTTCTGGTCTTCCGGTAATTCATCAATGCTTTCAAAAACCTTATAGTTGAATTCAAACTTGCTTTCTTTCATATTTCTTTATTGGAGACAAAAATGTCCCGCCATGGACGAGACATTTTAAAGTTAGTTATTTTACTGTTCTGAACAACCGGTTCCATCGCGGTCCATCTTCCCAACTGAACCAGATCAGCCAGGCCTTGCCTACGATCCTGTCCTCTGGCACAAATCCCCAGTATCTTGAATCCTGCGAACCCTGGCGGTTATCTCCCATCATCCAGTAATAATCCATTTTGAAAGTATAAGAACTCACTGCCTGGCCATTGAGCATGAACTGGCCGTTGCGCATCTCAAACTCATTGCCTTCATATACGCGGATGGCTCTTTCATAAAGACTGTAGTTCTCCGGTGTAAGATCCAGCTTCTCCCCTTTTTTCGGAATCCAGATGGGACCAAAATTATCCCTGGACCAGGAATGGATGGTATCATAAGGGAAGACAGGGAAATCATTTTCCTGTGTATTGGGAACGATCTGTTTGGCCAGCCCGGTCTGCAGCATCTTCGCCCTTGCATCCTCTGTAAGCGGCATCAGGTAAGCGCCTGAACCATTCTGCGAGATCTGGTCGAAATCCACATCGTATTCCGATTTCAGCACCTCAGGATCCAGTGTCTGTCCGGCAGTTGTTACAATATATTTGATCACTGCCTTAGGAGGTGTAGGCTGCTGCTTATCATTAATGAGCACCACGTTATTTCTTACCTCTACCCAGTCACCGGCTACTCCTACACAGCGTTTGATATAATTATCAGATTTATCTGCAGGATGAATGGCCAGCGGAAATTCACTCCGGTTGGCCAGTACCTGGCGGTAGATCAATGAACGCGGGTCGTTTTGTTTACCCGCGATGCGTTTTACATCGTAATAAGGTGTCTGCGATTGAAAATCGGGATGATTGATCACCGTATCGCCCGCAGGAAAATTGAAGACCACCACATCCCCTCTTTTGACCGGCGAAGCAAACCACCTGATGTAAGGGAGTTTCACCACTTCACTGTACGATTTCATCTTGGTGCCGGGGATATAATTATGAATGAAAGGGATAGACAGTGGTGTATTGGGGATACGTGGACCGTAA
Organism: uncultured Flavisolibacter sp.; assembly: GCA_964460925.1. GTDB lineage: Bacteria > Bacteroidota > Bacteroidia > Chitinophagales > Chitinophagaceae > Flavisolibacter. The sequence continues at coordinate 6,163 of CAYWSQ010000140.1, forward strand.
CTGAATTTGCTTACAAAAAGAAAATCATTCACCAGCAGGGTTTTTTCCATGGAGCCGGATGGAATGGTATAGGCTTCAAAAATAAAAGTGCGAATGAGGGTGGCGGCGATGATCGCGAAAATAGCGGCATCAACCCATTCCCTCCAGGCTGGTTTTTTATAAAGCTTTGCTCCTTCAGGACCAATGTAGCGGACCTTATCGGAATAACCCAGGTAAGGAAAATAAAATGGCGCGAACAAGGCAGCGAGTGTATGCGATCCCAGGCTGAAGCGGCCGAATAATTTTACAAATTCAATGAAGATGCCGGGGCTGATGAACCAGCCTACCACGGGTATGAATTGCCAGAACACCCAGTGCTTAGGTCTCTGGGCCAATTCCTGCATCACCCAGGTATTGTAAAATGGCACATAGGCCTTCCAGGGTGCCACGCCTGCTTTCTGAAACATCTTGGCCAGCCCGAACGAAGGAAGGAAAACAATGAGTACGGAAACCAGGTAAACGATCAGGATATGTGAAAGCGGCATTCTATTGTATTTAAAGCAGACAAATTTATTGTTTTACAACGCTAATCACGGGTAATGATTGGAAAGTTTTTCCTAAAGTGTACCAACCCCTGTTTGCACAGGACAAAACAACCGCTTAAATGATCTGCACGTAATTCTTTACATCTTCCCTGGTGATGGTTTTACCTGAAAGGATCACCAGCCTTTCCACTACATTCCTTAATTCACGGATGTTGCCCGTCCAGTTATAATCCTGCAGCAATTTGATGGCATCATCAGAAATGATTTTTGTGGCAATGCCGTAATCAGTGCAGATGTCTTCCAGGAATTTTTCAACAAGTAGCGGTATGTCTGATTTACGTTCGTTGAGTGAGGGCACGTGTATGAGAATCACACTGAGTCGGTGGTAAAGGTCAAGCCTGAAGTTTTTGGCTTCCACCTCTTTCATCAGATCCTTGTTGGTAGCTGCCACCACACGCACATCCACGCTGATATCCTTATCGGCGCCCACCCTTGTGATCTTGCCTTCCTGCAAAGCCCTTAATACCTTGGCCTGCGCACTCAGGCTCATATCGCCGATCTCGTCGAGGAAGAGCGTGCCGCCATTTGCGGTTTCAAACTTCCCGATTCTTTGTTTGATGGCGGATGTGAAGGATCCTTTTTCGTGCCCGAACAATTCACTTTCTATCAGTTCACCCGGTATCGCAGCGCAATTCACTTCTACCAGAGGGCCATCAGCCCTGTGGCTTTTTTCATGCAGCCAGCGGGCCACCAGTTCTTTTCCCACACCATTTTCACCGGTGATGAGTACACGAGCTTCTGTAGGCGCTACCTTTTCTATAGTTTCCTTGATCTTCAGGATGGGTTGCGAATTGCCGATCATCTCCTGGGCCTTAAATGCTTTTCGCTTCAAAGTCTTTGTTTCACTTACCAGGCTGTTGCGCTCCATGGCATTGCGGATGGTGATAAGCAGGCGGTTGAGATCCGGTGGTTTCTGAATAAAATCATAGGCACCCTTCTTCACAGCCTCCACGGCAGTTTCAATATTGCCATGACCGGAGATCATGATGATGGGGACGTCTGGATTGATCTCAACAGCTTTCTGGAGAAACTCAATACCATCGATCTTGGGCATCTTGATATCCGACAGTACAACATCATAGGTTTTCTCACGGAATTTCCTAAGGCCTTCCTCACCATCGGTAGCTTCATCAATCTTGTAACCTTCAAAGGAAAGAATTTCGGAGAGGGTCTTGCGGATCGCCTTTTCATCATCAATGATCAGAATGCTGGCCATAATATCTTGCTGTTAGGTGCGCAAAGAAACGAAAGAATAAGATTGAAAGGATTGAACCGGGGCGGTACTAAAAAAGAAAAAGGCCGGATAGAAATCCAGCCTCGTGTAAAATCCAATATCCTATGAAAAACCGAGACAAAGATGCGCGCTTAAGTTGAATATTCAAAACTTATTTTGAATTTTTTTTCAGACAGGTAGATTTGAAAATGAATGAGTTGCAGAGGTTAACCTGATAATTGATGGAATGTCCACAATACGGGGAAACTTATCCGCAACCTGGCATTAAAAAGCCATCAGCATGTAGCTAATGGCTAGAAGCTTAAACCTAATATCTAGTAACTTATTTCTTCAGGTACATCACCTCTTTCACCAGTTTCACTGTTCTGGGAACATCCGGTAATGCTCCAGCTACCAGGTTGGGTGCATAGTGTAATGGTGCATCAGCAGCAGTGATCCTGCGGATGGGAGCATCAAGATAATCAAAGCCTTCTTTCTGGATACGATAAGTGATCTCTGATGAAACGGATGCAAAGGGCCATTGTTCCTCAACTATTACCAGCCTGTTGGTTTTCTTCACGCTTTCAAGAATGGTCATCCAGTCGAGGGGCCTGATAGTACGCAGGTCAATCACCTCCGCGCTGATTCCTTCTTTCTCCAGTTCAGCCGCTGCACCCAGCGCCACTTTCATCATTTTGTTGAAAGACACAATGGTAACATCGCTACCCTGTTTTTTAATATCTGCCTTACCCAGCGGGATATAATATTCTTCTTCCGGTACTTCACTTTTATCACCATACATTACCTCACTTTCCATAAATACCACTGGGTCCTCTTCATAACGGATAGCCTGTTTCAATAATCCTTTGGCATCATAACCATTACTCACGGAAACCACTTTGAGGCCCGGTATATTGGCATATAAGGATTCAAAGGCGGTGGAGTGCTGTGCACCAAGTTGCCCTGCAGACCCATTGGGTCCCCTGAATACAATCGGGCAGGAGATCTGGCCTCCGCTCATCGCCAGCATTTTGGATGCTGTATTGAGGATCTGGTCAAGTGCCAGGACGGCAAAGTTCCAGGTCATGAATTCTACAATAGGTCGTAAACCATTCTGAGCTGCACCCACTCCCACTGCTGCGAACCCAAGTTCAGTAATCGGGGTGTCAATCACCCGGCGCGGACCGAACTCAGCCAGCATACCCTGGCTTACCTTGTAGGCTCCATTGTATTCAGCCACTTCCTCTCCCATTAAAAACACGCGTTCGTCACGGCGCATTTCCTCATTCATAGCTTCACGAAGGGCTTCACGAAATGGTATTTGTCTCATGTAATGTTTTTAAGCGCTGCAAAAATATCGTAAGGAGGCCATTCAAGCAAAACTTGTTGAACGATAAGGCTTTTGCCAATTATTTAAGATTGGCATGTTTTTTCTTTTTAATAAGTCAAATGATTGGTGATGAAAAGATTTGTGTACCTGGCAGCCATAATGATCATAACCTGCGGACCAGCATGGGCGCAGTTCAATGAAAATGATACCACTGTTACCACGGTTCTATCCAGCAAAGCCTCCCTGCATATGCGGGCTGATGTGATGCCTGATTTTATAGAACTGCAATGGAATAAGGGTCCTGATGATTTTACCGCCTATTTTGAATTGTACCGTTCGGCAGATGGCATCACATGGAATATCGTAAAACAGTTTCACCCGCAAACCACGGGCAATACACCCAATCAATTCAGTTACCGGGATGAAGACCCGCTGAAGGGGAAAAACTTTTACAGGGTGGTGGGTTATCAAAACCAGACGCAGGAGAAAAGATCTGTAGAACTGATGGCGGTATATAAAAACCACCCGAGAAAATTACAGCCTACACTGGTTTCAAAAGGTAAAGAATTGAACATACTTAATTACGACGGTGAAGAGCTCCATTTATGGGTTTACTCTTCGGGGGGCACACCTTTGTTGCAAAAAGTTGTGAACAGCAGTGTGGTTTACCTGGCATCGGAAAATCTTTCTTCCGGGGCTTATATCTACCAGTTGCTCGACCGGAAAAAAATGGTGGTTTCCAGCGGCAAGTTCATGTTATTGTAAAGAATCCATTTTGGCGGCCCTGATTTTGGAGAGGCATTGACTCCCTATCTGCCTGGTAGAACTGTCAAACCTGATGTATTTAACGTCATTGGCATTTGGGAATTTCCTTTCAATCTCCTGCACCAGGCAGTCGCAATAATCTTTTGCCAGCCGGTTGCCGATCATAGTATCGGCAACTGCGGTGGCCATACACCCGCCTATAAATTGTTTACGGTCTTCCTCAGTCCATTTCCGCTCGCAGGAGAGGCAGCCGGCCAGCAATAGGAATACAGCTAAATATTTCATCAGTTTTC
>CAYWSQ010000141.1:0-10248 GCA_964460925.1 uncultured Flavisolibacter sp.
AGAACCAAAGCATTCGGTGCGTTTTCTGTAAAAAGTTATAACCAGCCCAGGCGTGACCAGCGCCAGCAGGTGATACAGGCGGCCAGGGAACTGAATATGGAAGTGGTGCCCGAAGGCGGATCACTTTTCTATCATAATGTAAGCATGATCCTCGACGGGCATACCACCATTGAGCATAACATGCCGGTGGCTACGCTTTATAATGATGTGATCCAGCTCTGGAAAAATTCCAATACAGCTTACACGCCTACACTGATCGTTTCTTATGGAGCAGTGAGTGGTGAATATTACTGGTACCAGCACAGCAATGTATGGGAGAAGGAAAGGCTGTTGCGTTTCACGCCGCGCAACGTGGTGGACACAAGAAGTCGTCACCGTACCATGCTACCCGAAGAGGAATATGTGAATGGTCATATCCAGGTTTCGCAGCAGCTGAAAAAACTGAATGATGTGGGGGTGAAGGTGAACATGGGCGCGCATGGACAGTTGCAGGGACTGGGTGCGCACTGGGAATTATGGATGATCCAGCAGGGTGGCATGAGTAATCATGATGCGCTGAAGACGGCTACGATCAATCCGGCGCAGTCATTGGGTTTTGATGACTGGATTGGTTCTTTGGAAGCGGGTAAGCTGGCTGATTTACTGGTGATGGATTTGAATCCGCTGGAGAATATCCGTAATACCGAAAGCATCAGGTACACGATGGTAAATGGAAGGTTGTATGATGCTGAAACCATGAATGAAATTGGAAATCATAATAAGCTCCGGCCTAAGTTTTATTGGGAGGCTGGTAAGAATGCGGGTGCCTTTAGTTTTCCTGCTGACACGCATATGGAGGAGCAAGGGGTTAAATGTTTATGCGGGCATAATTAAATTTTGAATACATGGCCGGGAAGGCGGGCTTTGTCCGCCGTAGCTTTAGCGAAGGCGGGCTTTGTCCGCCATAGCTTTAGCGAAAAGGCGGGCTTTGTCCGCCATAGCTTTAGCGAAGGCGGGAAAGCGGTAAGTAGGGTCTGAGATTCATAAAATCTTTACGATATCAGTAAAGCAATTCATTCTCTAATGACTTTACTTACCGCCTTCCCGCCTTCCCGGCTATGCCTTTTCTTTTAAAAAAAATACAGAAACCGCAAAGTCCCAGCCTTCGCCAAAGCTATGGCTGGTAAAACGCAAAGAACACGCGAAGAAGACGCAAAGAAAGTTCGAATAGTCTTTGCGTCTTCTTTGCGTTCTCCGCGTACTTTGCGGTTAAATCTTTTAACTTAAGTATTAATTTTACCCCCTATGATTTTTCCCCTCACCTACCAACTCCACGACGGCACCCATGTAAAAGTCTACCAGGAAGAAGACCGCTATGATTTTTTCCTCACCCGCCTCAATAGCGAGAAACACAATTTCTCCCTCGTCAACGGGAAGATCGAAGAAAGCTACGAAACCCGCTTCGACGAATGGCAGAATGAAGCCGTGACCATCTTCAACAACATGATCAACCCAAAATAAAAATACCCGCCGGTAAACCGCGGGTATCTCATCAATCATTTTAAGGTACTTAGCTGGTAGCTGAATTGAAATCCTTCTCTGACCTCTCCCAGGTATCCTTCACCTTGCTCAGGGCATCATCACCTTTTGCTTTCAGATCGTCCAGGATCTCGTTGAACTTTTCAGGATTGGTCAGGTAGAATACCACCCCGGCTGCTGCTGCGCAAACCACTGCGCCCAATAATATTTTTTTCATTTTTATGTTTTCCAGATATCAGGCAATAGCTGTGCCAGTGGTTCAGCCCGCAGGAAATTGTAACTTCCATCCATGTTACGGATTTTTTGCATCATTATTTCCTTATTGATCATGACGGTCGCCAAGGCACAACCCAGAACAGATACCCACCTCGCCAACATCCTCAGCAATACGGGTAATGAATTGTTGAATAAACTGCTCAGTGACCCGCAGAAATACCGCCTCCAGGTGGTTTATACCGAGATCAACCGGGACAAAAAGAATGTCCCGCATTTCAAAAACCATTATTTCAATTACGATCCCCTCCTGTATTTCAACCCGGCCTCCATGGTGAAGATGCCGCTGGCCTTCCTTTCACTGGAGAAACTGAATGACCTGGAGATCAAAGGTGTAAACCTCAACACCACCATCCAGTACGACAGCAGTTACAAGGGGCAAACCGCATTACTGGAAGACCCAACCAGTGCTAATGGGCTTCCTTCGATCGGGCATTTTATCAAAAGAGCATTTTTGATCAGTGAGAATGATCCATACAACAGGATGTACCAGTTTGTGGGCCAGCAGGCCATCAACCGCAGGCTACATGAAATGGGATATAAAGATGCGCGCATCACCAGGCAGTTCCTGGGATTTTCCGAAGAAGGAAACCGGCATACCAACCAGGTGAGGTTCCTGGATCCCTCAGGCAAATTGATTTATACGCAGCCGCCTGCCTACAATACCGATTCATTTGATTTCAGCCGCAGCATTAAAGTTGGCGATGCGCACTGGGACCGCAACGATAATCTCATACAGGGACCATTCGATTTTACGAAACACAATAACCTTTCGCTGGAAGACATGCAGCAGATGCTGCAGTCGGTTTTATTTCCTGCCTCCGTACCTGCCAAACAACGGTTCCGGTTAACCGAAAATGACCTGGATTTTTTATACCGGTACTTGTCACAATATCCTTCAGAAACAGATTATCCCAAATATGACACGGATGAATTCTATGACAGTTATGTCAAGTTCTTTTTCAGAGACAGCACCCGCAGGATGCCGGAACATGTTAGGGTATTCAATAAGACCGGCTGGTCATATGGTTTCCTGACGGATGTATCCTACGTGGTGGATTTTAAGAATAAGGTGGAGTATATGCTTTCTGCAACGGTATATGTGAACAGTGATGGCGTGGTGAATGACAGCAAATACGATTATGACCAGGTGGGCTATCCCTTTTTATATCAGCTGGGACAGGCCGTATACCATTATGAATTGAAAAGGAAAAGGGACAGGTTGCCTGATCTTTCCACTTTCAGCCAATTGAAATACGAAAAGCGGGACCCGGCTGACCAGCGTCCCGCATTAAAAGAGGTAGATAACTAGTTCTTAGTTTTCTTTGGAGATCGCCAGTCTCTGGAACTCAGAGCCATGGAAGATCCTGGCGTGGGCAATGTCTTTTGATTTTTTATAATCATCCAGCCTGCTGCTGGTAACGATACGCCAGAAATTCTTTGATTTCAGTTCAGCGTAATCCTTATGGTCACGGATGAAAAGGCCGTGGATGGTATCTCTTTTCTTGAAAGTGATGCGGATATGGTCTGAGGGTGAGGAAGTTTTTTTGTCAAGGAAATTTTGAATCTCTTCTACGTTCATTATTAAGGTTTTATCATTCCGGTCGCGACCGGCTATGAGGGGTGAACAAATAGTGAGTTTACTTCAGGCAGGTTAGAACTTCAGGATCGGGGTTAGTAGAAACTGCAGGCAAAAACTCAATGAGCCGCGAAGATAAGCCTTATGAAATGGCCGGGACCCATTTTGGGGAAGCTTTCACAGTCCCTATGGAAAGAAACCCTATCTTCACCCTGTTAATTTGAGCCCAGCATCAAGTAATCGTTTAATTATCCTGCTCTCCAACTGCATCTTAGTTAGTCCCTTACTCCTTGCCTACTCAGATCTTATTCATTCATTAATAACCAGGTATGAACATTTATGTTTCTAATTTAGGCTTCAACGTACGCGATGAAGACCTCAGGTCAGTATTTGCGCCTTACGGGGAAGTAACCTCCGCCAAGGTGATCATGGATAAAATGACCAACCAGTCGCGTGGTTTCGGTTTCGTGGAGATGAGCGATGATGAAGCTTCCCGCAAGGCGATCCAGGAACTGGACGGCAAGCAGGTAGACAACCGCTCCATCAAGGTAGTGGAAGCCAGGCCCAAAGAAGACAGACCCAACAACTTCCGCAACAACAGCGGCGGTGGTTTCAATAAAAGGTATTGATGCTCAAGCCTCTGCCCGGAGGCTTTATTTACATTTTACAAAATAAAGAGAATGACAGATTTCAAAAAAACGATCAAGGGTATCGATTTCAATTTCCATGGAGTGATGGAAGGCAAGGACCAGGTATTCAGGGTGAATGCCGACACACATAATTTCAAAATGACCACCGACGAAGACGGCAACTGGGGAATCTGGCAACAGGTACCTTCGTGGATCAAGGCGCTGGAGGAGGATTTGGAGAAAGCGATTGAGGAGCAGGAGAAGAGGTAATCTTTAGGTTTAAACGTATTTACCTGGCTTTCATAATGGAAGGCAGGATTGTGACGCATGTTTTAGGACATGCGTTTTTTTATTGAATTCATGCAACAGGGTTAGTTCTTTTAAAAAGGCCATACATAACAGCTTTCTCTTATTTTTGAGTAATAGCCGTATTTACAACACCACTCAACTTATGACAGACAAGAAAATCTTTTCAAAGCGCCTTGGACATTTCTTAATGACTGAAAAGGAAATTACAGTTCGTGAAGATGCACCAAGAGGATTGAGAGATTTTATACGAACTGCATTTTATGGCCTAGGTAAACAACCTTCTGATTTATTGCAATCTGTATGTAAAGTCCTGAAAGTATCTCCTGAGGGTAATTGGACTGAGTTTCCTAACATAGATTATGAAATAAAATCGCACTTAGAAAATTGTGACTGGTTTTTTGTCTATGATATACTTGAAGTGATACTTCAAAAGCTTAAGCCAAGTGAAAAGGAAACTTTTGAAGCGGAAATGAACGAATACTTCATGATGAATGGCATCGGTTGGAAACTTGTAAACGGACAAATTGAAACACGAGGTGACGAAGTATTTGAGACAGCAGTTAAAACCGTTACATCGGTATTAGACACAGCAAATCTAAAAACTGCTAAGTCGGAAATCAGAGAAGCGCTTTCAGACTTATCGAGAAGACCGCATCCGGACATTACTGGCGCAATCCAACATTCCTTGGCATGTCTGGAGTGTGTGGCAAGACAATACACTGGTGACATGAAGTCAACGCTTGGTGACTTAATGAAAAAATTTCCAGGTGCAATCCCTATACCATTAGACCAGGCTGTTTCAAAAATTTGGGGCTTTACCTCGGAGCAAGGAAGGCATCTAAGAGAAGGTCAAGAACCTAAGTATTTAGAAGCCGAATTAGTCGTTGAGGTAACTGCTGCTATTTCTACTTATTTAGGTAAAAAGCTTGGCGGCAAGTCTGCGACTTATTATCACGACCCATTTGCTTATTGACAAATACGGCTGCTTATATGGGTTTGGCGTCATAGCGGGGCGACGAACGAGACATCGGCTTTTTATCGCTGTTCTGCACCTTTTCCGGATGACCTGACGCAATTAAACAGCATTGCATAACATCAACAGAAATAACTATTTTAGGCTTCATATCGTGGGCTGACGATCGCTGAAATACCGCCACGAATGCCAAGCCTTCGACGTTAGCGATAATTTAAAATGAAATTCTCACAAAAAATAGGGAAAACATTTGTAAGATCTGCTTTACAAGTTGATTCCATAGATTATGCGCTCCGTAATCGAATATGGAATACGATTTTGGAATTAAAAGAAGCAACAGATGAATACGATTATCATTCTGAATCTACCTTTCAGCAACTTTGTAGAATTATATGGGAGGATTTTTTTAAAAATCCAATGGACAGATTACCAACATGGCGGTCAAATTCAATAGCCAAAGTTGATTCTGATGAGATGATTTTATTTTTGAGAAAGTGGTTTTTTAATGCTGAATGGTATGAAGTTTATGATTTCATAGAATTTTTATCTTCATATAATCTACGTTATTCTAATACCACATTCCATGAATCTATAAACATTGTTTTAAAATTAGAAATGTCTGGCTATAGAGTCATTAACGGTTCAATTGTACAAATTACTTCTGAAGAGGAAATTGCAGAAGTTGAAAAAGCCATAATTGAGTCTGATCAATGGAAAAGCGTCAATACTCATTTGACAGCAGCCCTCACATTTATATCGGATAGGAAATACCCAAACTATAGAAACTCCATAAAAGAATCCATATCTGCTGTTGAATCATTATGTAAAATAATTACACAAAAACAATCTAGTACCCTTGGAGATGCGTTGAAAATCATAGAACAAAAGCATGGCTTGCATCACGCACTAAAAAAATCTTTCTCATCTCTTTATGGTTATACTAGCGATTCTTCAGGAATAAGGCATGCCTTGATAGAAATGGATACAGAAGTCGAATTAGAAGATGCTAAATTTATGCTTATATCATGCTCCGCATTCATTAACTTCTTGAAAGCCAAATACATTTCTTAAGTTGGCTAAAGGTGAATTTCAATTGTAACTGCAGTTTGCCTCTTCTTTTATTTAGCTGAGCGAAAGGACAGATGTATTAAGAAGAATATTGAAGTATTTCTGTTACACCTAACAAAAAATCTCGTAATGCTAATTTAACCTAAGTAGGTTTCTTTGAATCAATTTGGATCCCATTTTTTTCGAATACAAAAATTTCACAATGAGCTTAATTCAAATATTACTTTGACTGTAAAAATGCGACGATTAACTTCTACAAATAAAATTTAAAAAAGTAGAATTTGTTTCAATCAAAAATCTATTGGCTTCTACTAAACTGCTTAAGAATTTTTATGATTCAGTATGAAATCAACAAAAAATATTTGGAACTCCAACATTTAATGGTTTAAATCGGCATTCCAATCAATCATTCCATTTCAAAAGTTTTATAGCCTCCCCAATCACCCCCTACCCCACCACAAACCTATACCCCCTTCCCGGCACATTCACAATCTTAATCGCTTCATCCCCGCTTAGTTTCTTCCGCAATTTAGACACCAGCACATCCACGTTCCTGCTGATCACCACGATACCCTCATCTTCCCAGATCTCCTTCATCAGCCTTTCCCTTTCAACGGCCTGGTTGATATTTTCCGCGAATATTTTCAGCGCTTTGGTTTCTTTTTCTGATAGTGGAATTGCTTCATTCCCTGTTTTCAGCACATTGTTCTCCGCGTAGAACCGGAAGCAGCCTAACTGTATATAATCAGCAGGATCCATAACTGGTGCAGCATCCTCTTTTTTACCCGGCTTGTTTTTTACATAATAACCCACCAGCAGCAAGGGAATGATTAAGAGGGTCAGCCAGAACCAATTGAAGTTGTTTTTCTCCAGGAGTTCGATCTCGATCACATAACAGCCTACCTCCAGTGTGCGGCCGCGGCAGGGAGTGAGGTCGCCTGCCTGGTTATTGATCTCGAAAGCAAAAACCGTTTCATTCTGCGGGCAGCTCCTCAAGTTCACGATATATTCTTCTGCCAGGTCGGTCTTTTGAAAGATCCTTTGCACCAGGTTGATGAGGCTATCTGAAATAAAACCAAAATCATTCTGAAAGGCCAGCTGGTAGGTTTGGGCCCCTACTTTCTTCACCGGAAGGACTCTTGACGAAGAATCCCCCGCGGAAAGCAAAAGCTGGTGTCCTACTTCCCTTAATATTATTTCCACATGCTTTTCGGGTATTTCATCCTTCCTGCTGAAGGCAGCAGCAGCCACCAGTATGATGAGGATGAGGAGGGAAGATGCGGCCAGGAAGAGGGGCTTCATGTATGCAAATTAACCTTTTGCCCTGCCATGCCGGGTCCTTTTACAAAGGATTTACGCCTCTTTTACATGTTTTTACAGCTAAAACACATCAACCGCTTTCCCGGCTTCTAGCTTTGCTTTATTGTTCACCCAATCATTTATGGCCATGAAAAATTATAGCCTTGCCTTATTGCTGCTGATGCAAATCCCCTTTGCCTGTAATGAATCACCGGAGTCCAGGGCCTCTGCTGCCGTCAAGGGCATCATCTCGCAAAAACCAAACGTGGATCAACCCGGATTGATATTCAAATCCTCTGATGGCGGGCAAAGCTGGCAGGACATCAGTGAAGGCCTGCCCACAAATAAACTTAACGGGAGTTTGTTTGCGAATGACCTTGGTATGTTTTTGCGCACCGGTAATGCAATCTATCATAACCAGGCAGGCAGCAAGGCACCAGTTTGGGAGAAAGAATCCTTCCCCGACAACCATAGCATCATTGCACCCGGCAGGGCCAGGATGTTTGCCTACGATTACAACCTGGGCCAGTTCAGGCAAAAACTGAACGGGTTGAATCTATGGTCGCCTGTTTTCCAAAATTTTGAACTGAAAGGCATCATCGATCTGTTTGAAACATCAAAAGGTTCTGTATTTATTGTCTGCGACCGCGGCCGTGGTCTTTACCGGTCGGCCGATAATGGGAAGATTTGGAAAGAAGTGCATCGTGGTGTATGGCAACTGGCAGAATCGAACGGAGTGCTGGTAGCCAACAGCATCAATGGAATGATCCGGTCCGCCGATGATGGCGAAACCTGGGAGGCGGTGAATGCAGAGGGAGATATGGGAGTCAGGTTATCTTCCATCGAAGGAGGTTTCGCAACCATTACACACAACAGGCAATCTGACACCAGGAGGGTGCGCATTTCCTATGATGGGGGTAAGAACTGGCAGGCCATTGATGCCGGTCTGCCACGAAGCATGAAGACATCTTCCATCATCCAGGCCGGCAACTATTTTTTCTGTGGACATCCCGATGGCATTTACCGCTCGGGTGATAAAGGTAAAACATGGCAACTGGTACTTCCGACCATCAAAGGCAAGGTTTTCAATTTATCTGTTTCGGGTGATGTGGTGTATGCGGTGCCAAGTGAGGGTTGTTAGTGGAAGAATAACAAAGGTATGATTATAATAATTTTGAAAATTTAGTTTTGAGTACGTAATTCGATAATTGCATCTATACCCCTTTATCTTAGTGTCCAAAAAGGGGAGGTAATGCTCAAACACTTTAATTACTGGCTCGTTGAATATGGGTGGGCTGAAGTATTTTTTGTTAGCAGTGAGCAGGAGATAAGGTTTGAGTTTAGTTATCTCAGTGATCCACTGACAACTCTGATTGAATCTTTATTAAGTCTTTTATCAACGTCCGTAGGCGAAGCCAATGTTGACTTTTTCAATGAACCAGGATTAAACCGCCTGACAATAACTAAGTTAAATAATGAAACTGCAATCATTCGAATAAGAACCTGGTTAGATATCGAAGGAGTAACAGACATTCCAAAAAACTGGGAATCAACCAGACCTATCTTTGAAGTGGCTGACAATTTTAATAATGTTTGTTCAGTAGTTTTATCAGGTCTCCTCGATTTGAGAAATCGGCATACAGATTCCGAGTATTTGGAGCAATGGTTAAATTATCCATTCCCTGGCGCTCAACTCCAATTGCTTAAACAAACATTGTCGGAGTAGTTTATCGGTTTAAATAGATTTGATTCATTGTTTTCAAGTATAGAATCAGCATTATCTTGATAATTAATCCAGCGGTTAAATTTAGCCGCCTACCAAGCAAACACAATGAGAACAGTCATCGCAATATTTTTAGTTGTATTCCTCTCACTATTTACGGCGGCACAAAAGATTGAGTACAGTCATGACAGCTTATTTGTCAACAATTTTTACGTTGATGCACAGACAAGTAAATCCACAATTGACAGTTTATTGAATGCAAAAGGAAAGTCCAAAGCATCAAAGGATAAGGATAAAATAAATCCCTCAACAGGCAAAAAGGCAATAGAGACGACCGACTTTTACTACGATCTTGGACTGTTCTTCCGCAGGTACGATTACGACACCACTAAACTGTCAGTCGGCATCAAACTTTACCGGGATACTGATTCAAAAGCAGACAGGCAAAGTGAACTAACAGAACCTTTTAAAGGTGAATTATATGTCGCCGGAAATTACATCAATGACAAACGTACTATTGACCAATTGCATGAGCTTAAAAACTGCAGCGTAACAGTAAGCATGGTGTCGTTAGGTTCTATTTCTTCATTGATTGGCGGTGATATAATATACCAGCAAAACATCATCCGCCTTTCATTTGATAGAAAAACAAATGAGCTGAAAGCAGTATTCATTCATCATAATTTTAAAGACCGGTGAGCAAATGCTAGTTTATTATACTTCCCAATGAATAGTGCGCTGGGTGAAGGATCTTGTACGATCTATAGCTAGCATCCATCGTACCAGATCCTTCGCCGGTGAAATGGTTGTATGCGAAGTGTATGCCCGGCTCAGGATACCTACAGAACAGTGCGCCTGTGATCCTTCGTCGCTGGTG
>CAYWSQ010000142.1:0-10027 GCA_964460925.1 uncultured Flavisolibacter sp.
GTAATCATATACTGTCACCAGCACTTTTTCCACATCTTTTCTCAACGGGATCACAACCGGGTTCACATGAACGATATCCTTGGTACGGTTGATTGCAAAAAGGTTTGGAGGAAGGAGATACCTGAAATATTTACTTGCCCTTGACATGTTTGCGTAAATGCTGTAAAGATAGGGTGCAATAAAAAAGGCGATCATTGATCGCCCAGAACCTTTCACCGGTAAATTATTTTATCAGCTCGTTATAATGCTGAATTAATGCTGTGAGCCGGTCATCAAGAGAGATGCTTTTATCTTCTGTTTTCAGATAGGTTTCCAGCTCGGCTTTTTTGTTGGCCAGGATGCCAGGTGCATCTTTTGTTTTAGAGATCTCGAAATAGGCATTATTATTAACCACAAAATATTTTTCTTTGGTCTTGATCTTTTGTTCTGTAGTTGCTGAACCATAAGGCGCTGATTCGGAAAGCTGCTTATTATAGAATTTATAGAGGCTTGCATTGCCGGATACAAGCCACTGGTACCATCCCTCTTTCAGCGGGCTGGCTTGACTAGCGGGTAGAGAAGCAGAATGAATGAACCTGAAATTATTACCCAGCGCATCTGTCAGCACTACCTCCCTGATGGGTGTAGTGGCGATCATTTCTTCACCCTTTTCATTTTTGTAAAGAATTTCTCCCGAGTGAAGGTTGAGTTTGAGTGAAAGGTTTTTGAATTCCTGGCCTGTGGTTGTCACGAGCATGCCATCCATATAGTCTTTCTGGAAATAAGGAGTGCCTTCAACGAGCTTCACATATTTATCGCTTGCGAAAGGCGTTCCGTTTACGGTAAAGAAGGAGGAGGGTCCCAGGCGATTATCACCACTGGTTACATCCACTGTTTTTTGTGCAAAAGAAGACTGCAGGCAGAACAGGGCCGCCACCAACAGGATTGCTTTCATAAAAATAATTTATGTTATAAGGTACGAAGATCCGCAGGAATTACCGGTCTATTTTTTGGCAGCGGTCCACTGCAGCACATAGGTATCACAGGCCAGGGCATTGATGTTCATACGAAAGCTGCCTGAGGCTTTTGAACCATCAAACCGGGCATGAAGTTCATAACGCGTTGCGGTAGCGCCCCCATTCTCAGGTTCACTGATAGTTCCATCTACCTGGTTGTTTTGAATGGTAAAGCTTTTTTCAGGACCCATGATATCCTGTGTCAGTCTTCCATCACAGTACCAGTACCCGGAAAAGGTGAGGTTTTCCAGCCTGGATCCATCAGCGGAAACATCGAAACTGATGGTGGTCTCTTTCATACCATTTGTAAAGCTTCCCTCCCAGTGTGATTTTTCGCCGGATTTATTATTGGAGCCGTTCTTTTCACTGGCTTGTTTGTCGGAATTTTTTGCCTGGCCGGCTTCCTGGCTGTTGTTGCATGAAAGCAGGATCGTAATCATCAGTACGGATACAAATTTCATAATAGCGGTTATTGATTTAAAGAAATGATTTGGCAGTTTCGAGGTCTTCGGGTGTATCAATTGAAACACCAATATAATCAGTGAGTGCCATTCTTAGTGTTATTCCGTGTTCAAGAAAACGGAGGCACTCGATTTTCTCTGCATCTTCAAGTGGTGTTACAGGCCAGGAAGTAAACTCCAGAAGTGCTTTTCTCCGGAAAGCATACACGCCTATATGTTCATAATAGTTGGCCGCTGCGCTGCTGTTCCTGGGATAAGGGATCACGCTCCTGCTGAAAAATAATGCATTCATATTCCGGTCCACACAAACCTTAACCCTGTTAGGATCTGCAATGGTTTCGGGCTTTGTGATGAGTTGCATCAATGATCCAACCTGCACGGATGAATCTTCAAAAAGACCGAGCAGTTTTTGAAGCGGATCTTTTTTGATGAATGGTGTATCTCCCTGCACATTAAGGATGATATCAGCCTCCATATTTTCCAACGCTTCGGCAATGCGGTCGGTTCCGCTTTCGTGAGATCTTTTACTGCGAACCGGCTTACCGCCATACCGGCGGATCTCTTCTTCAATGATATCACTGTCGGTTACCACTACCACCTCGTTAAAAAGCCCGGTATCCCGGGCAGCCAGGTAAACTCTCGCGATCACGGTGGTATCACCCAGCTTTTGCATGAGTTTTCCCGGGAAGCGGCTGGCTTCATATCGTGCGGGGATCATTGCAATGGTCTTCATGGATGCGAAGATAACTGGTGAAGTTTTGATTTTATGGAGGGATGGAAGACCGTAAACTATTGCAGCTTTCCAAAAGGTTTTTTCATCAGCATACCCAGGTTCTCATCTTCTTCATTTGGATAATAACGGTCGAGTCCATATTTGATCTCAGATGGATCCAGGTGGCGATAGGTTCCCAGGAGTCGGTCCCAGATGGAAAGAACAGCTCCGTAATTGCTGTCGGTATAGGGTTGTTTCCAGTGGTGATGCACTTTGTGCATGCCCGGGGAAACAAATACATAACTAAGCGGTTTGTCGATCCACCGTGGCAACCTGATGTTGGCATGCGTAAACTGTGTTGACAGCACCAGCAGGGTCTGGAAGATCATGACCGCGTACATGGGTGCACCGGCCACAATAACACCCGCAAGAAAAAATATTCCCCTCAGCACACTTTCCACGGGGTGATGTCTTAAGCCTGTTGTCACATCCACATTATTGTCGGAGTGGTGCACCACGTGAAAACGCCACAACAGGGGCATTTTATGTTCTACCATATGCACCAGCCATCCGCCAAAAAAATCCAGTACAAGGAAGGAGATAATGATGGTCCATAAAATACTTGCATTTGACCACTGAACCAGCCCGATGCCCGCCTGCGCACAGTAATCAGAAATCAATACAATGAATACCGCGAAACCGGTATGAATCAAAAGGTGGATAAGTGTGAAAGAAAAATTGACCGAGGCATGTTTCCATTTGTTTTTCCGGTAATTCAGGGATAGCATGGGAATGGCACCCTCAATCACCCATAGTAATAACATTCCGGAAACCAGCAGCACCAACCGTTCTAAAGGCCTGTTTTCAAGAGTCTGAAAGTGGTCAATGATGTTTTGCCACATAGGGATTTTATTCAATTGGGTTCGATATGAAGATACGAAATTGGGAAAGCCAATGGCTAATAGCCATTGGCCATTAGCCCTTTCCCACCGGCAATTCTTTAAAATCATAACCGCAGGAACCGCACCGGTAAATCTTCCGGACTTCCACCGAATGCCCGTTCAGCAACATGCTCAGCAGGGCGGAAAACTTAGAAGAATATTTGCGGGTAATGCTTACGGCCTCCAGTGCGTGGGCATGACAGATCGGGCAGGGAATTTCTTTCAGGTAAGCCCTTTCCGCTTCATCCATCAGGTCCCAGGCCCTCTCCACCTGGCTGTGATGCACCATCAGTTTCATGCCGCCGATGGCCGGGCTGAGAAAGGGATCGATGGTCACAATATTTTCATCCTTGAGATGGCAGTTGATATTGTGGTGTCTCAACATGTTCATCACAATATTGGCTTCCAGGTAATTGTCAAATGACCGGAGTTCAACAAAATCCATGATGCATTATTGAATGGTCCGAGATAAAAAAACCGGGCTTTTGGCCCGGCCTCATTCAATTTACAATTTTTTACTGGTTCAGCATCAGCGGCATTACCAGCATCAGCACTTCTTCATCATCATCGAGCTCGGTAGGCTTGATGATGCCGGCCTTGGTGGGGGTGGAAAGTTCCAGGCGCACCTCGCTGCTGTCCGCTGCGTTGAGCATTTCTATAAGAAAGCGTGCATTAAAAGCAATGGTCAGGTCTTCACCATCGTACTGGCATTTCATGCGCTCGTTGCCCTCAAAGGAAAAATCAACATCCTGGGCGGCGAGCTGCAATTCACTTCCGCTGATATTCAAAGCAACCTGGTTGGTGCTTTTGTTACTGAACACGCTCACGCGGCGCAGGGCTGACTGAAAGTCGGATTTGCTGACGATCATTTTATAGGGATTGTCGGCAGGGATCACAACTTTATAATCAGGGAAGCGGGCATCAATAAGGCGACAGCTCATCTGTGTAGTACCATGCTTTACGAAAAGGTGGTTGCTGTTATAACTGATGGTGATCTCATCTTCATTATCGGGCAGGGCTGATTTAAGCAGGTTGAGAGGTTTGCGCGGCACGATAAAAGAATCCGTCTTCGGACATTTTACATCCGTTCTTTTATAACGCACCAGCCTGTGCGCATCGGTAGCCACGAACTGGATATAATTTTCGTTGAGTTCAAAGAATACCCCGGTCATGGCAGGCCGCAGATCGTCGTTGCTCACCGCAAAAAGTGTTTTGTTGATGGCCGTGACCAAAGCGGTGGCACTCATGGTAAAACCGGTGGTATCATCTGCGCCGGGTTCTTTGGGAAAATTATCAGGATTTTCACCCATCACCTTGTATTTACCATTGTCGCTGGTGATCTCCACCGCGAAACTTTTATCGATATTGAAGGTGAGGGGCTGGTCAGGGATATTCTTTAAAGAATCCATTAAGATCCGCGCAGGAATACAAACTTTTCCGCTATCCCTGGCCTCGATATCCATTTGAATGCGCATTACCGTTTCAAGATCGGTAGCCACCACGGTTAGCTTGTTTTTTTCCACTTCAAAAAGAAAATCTTCCAGGATGGGGAGCACTGTGTTTGCATTGATCACCCCGTTTATATGCTGCAGTTGCTTCAGGAGTTGTGAAGAGGAAACAATAAATTTCATGAACAGTAATTTGTGTAAGGTAGGGGCGAAACTAAGGATTTTCCCAGTACAAATTCCGCCTCCCGGTTCACAAAGTTAGGCCCGGTCTGCCGTTGCCGCCTGAATATTTGTGAACAGGAATTCAACCTCCGAGGTTGACCTCGGAGGTTGGGAGCGGCCCATATTTTGAAGCATATCCAAAGACCCGAAATCATTTACCCGTTCTTAGCAGATGATTGCTGAAATTTGATCACGCAAGAGACCTTATGCTGGAAAAGATATTTAGCTGGACAAAGAAAAAACCTGAAGAAGAAGCCTCGGAAGAACCCGGGATCATTTTCGGCCGTTATTCGGATAATAACAAGACCATGGAGAAGGTGGAACGCTGGAACCAGGCGGAATCACTTTTCAAGGAAAAAAAATATTTCGAAAGTATTGCCGCCTTTTTCGACTACCTCTGCGATGAAAGCCGCGACAATGTAATTCATGAACAAAAGGGCCGGTCGGGCCGGTTTGAATTGTACCAGGGTTCCAAGATCGTGCGGGGCACCTATAATGAAGAAGTCCTCGAAGCCGAGGTGGAACTGGCACGCATGCCCCAGCCCAGCGTGCCTGTAATGAGGCGCCTGCTAGAGATGAACTTCAACCTGTATTACAGCCGTTATGCGCTTCATGAAGACCGCATTTCCATGCTGCTCGACAGTGATATCATTACTGCAAATCCCAGCAAACTCTATTACGGTTTGAAAGAGCTGGCCACCAAAGCGGACAAGCAGGACGACCTCCTCGTGCAGGATTTTACCACCCTGCTGCCGACCGATACCAGCCATATCATAGAAATTCCCGAAGAAGAAAAGGCCATTAAACTGAAATATTTCAAGAAATGGATCCAGGATGCGCTGGACCTGGTGAACAGTGTGGATGCGGATAAATTCTCGGGAGGGATTGCCTACCTGCTGCTCAACCTGGCCTACCGCATTGATTACCTGATCGTACCCGAGGGAAAATTATTAAGTGAACTGGAAAAGATCGTTGAGATCTATTTCAGAAAAGATGACCGCCTCGTTACTGAAAAGAACCAGGAGATGTCGGACTGCTTCCAGAAATTGCTGGCCAAAGACAAGGAAGAATTCTACCCTTACCTATTCCGCTCAAGGTACACCTTCTCCATTGTAACACCGCAGAACTACAAGACCATTGCCGACGCCATTTACAATGCCAACCAGAATGTGAACTGGTATAAGGAAAACAAACTGCCAAAGATCGCGGCGCAGATCAGTGAATATGGTTTTTCCTACTGCCAGTATTCTTACAGTCTGCCAAGACCTGTTACACTTTTGTTCGACCTGTTCATGCGGATCAATTACGGTTCATATTTTTCAGAGCTGGGTTTCCGTGATTCTTATTTCAACCCCGAAACCGGCGAATATGATAAGGAGGCCATTATACAGGCTATCAGGAAGATTGAAGAAACCTGGAAGGACAAATACCCCCAGCTCAATTTTAAAACAGAAAAACTAAAATTTGATAACCAGGTTGCGTTCAACCAGAGTTTTACCACCGAGGTGGAATACCTCAACCTGGAAACAAGATAATAACGCCGATCCAATAAAATGAATACCCAGCAGATCATAGAACTATACCGCCCGGCCATCATCCAGATCGCCACACAAACCAGCACGGGCACCGGGTTTTACCTGAAGGAATTTGACCTGATCGTAACCAACGAACACGTGGTAGGCAAGAATGCCGAAGTAACCATCGCGGGCAGGATGTTTGAAAAAAGGCTGACACGCGTATGGTACACAGATAAAAAACACGACCTGGCTTTTCTTCAGCCTCCCGCTGAAGTGCAGATACCCGAGGTGCGCCTGGGATTGTATGAAGACACAAAGGACGGTGAAGTTGTGGTGGCCATCGGCCATCCTTTCGGATTGAATTATACTGCCACGCAGGGTGTAATCTCAAAAGTTGACCGCATCAGGGACGGCATCAAATACATCCAGATCGACGCGGCCATCAACCCGGGCAACTCGGGCGGTCCGCTGGTGAACAAGGAGGGCCATATCATTGGTGTGAATTCCTTTATCATCCGCGGCGGCGACAACCTGGGCTTTGCGTTGCCGGTGAATTATTTGAGAGAATCACTCGAATTATATTTTCCGCACCGCGGCCAGCCTTCTACACGGTGCCATAGCTGTAACCACATGGTTTTTCCCGGCACCATTGAGGCTACCAAATACTGTCCCTATTGCGGCACTGAAGTGAAGCTGCCACAGATGCCGGAAAGAGAATCAAAACCTGTGGGCATTGCCAAAACGGTTGAGGATATTCTTATTGAACTGGGAAAAGATGTGAAGCTGGCAAGAGACGGCAATAATAACTGGAGTGTGAAGGAAGGCACCGCAAAGATCAAAGTGAATTACAACCCGGATAATTTTTTTGTAGCCGGCGATGCCTATCTCTGCCAGTTACCTAAAGACCCTGCACAGATCAAACCGCTGTATCTTTTTTTGCTGAATGAAAATTATAATCTCGACAGCCTGGTGCTGAGTTGTGTGAAACAGAATATTGTTTTGTCCTGCATTATGTATGATCTCGACATGACCAAGGATGCAGGGATAGAAATGCTCCGTGATCTTTTTCAGAAAGCGGAGTATTATGACCAGTTGCTTGAAAAAGAATTCGGTTGCGTTGAATTACTCGAAGAATAAAAACCTTGCAGAAAAAATACCTTACCAAAGAACAGGCCTTGCAAAAACTGAAGCAGTACTGCGCCTACCAGGAACGCAGCCACGCCGAAGTGCAGCAGAAACTCTGGGACCTTGGGGTTTCCCGTGGAGAACACGATGAAATCATCTCCACCCTCATCGAAGAAAATTACCTGAATGAAGAGCGTTTTGCTATTGCTTTTGCAGGGGGAAAGTTCAGGATGAAGGAATGGGGAAGGAAGAAAATCTATTATGCCCTGAAAGAAAAAAAGGTCAGTGAGTATAATATCAAAAAAGCGATGAAAGAGATTGATGATGAGGCTTATGAAAAAACACTTGCCGCTCTCGCAGAAAAAAAATTTGCTACACTCAAATCAGAACAATACCTGGTGAGAAAAAAGAAGACGATGGACTATTTAATACAAAAGGGTTATGAACCAGAAAAGGTTTCGGCAGTCATAGGTAAATTGATGAATAAGGATTGATTGAGTTTTAAGAAGTAAATGTTAGCTATCAGAAAAAATTCCCCTGCGATCCCTTGGTGCCCTTCTAACCAGGCGGTAAAAAAAACCGCAAAGTGCACAAAGGAGCGCAAAGAAAACGCAAAGGAATTCCTGAAATATCCTGGCCTACTCCACTATAATTTTTTCAGTTTTGATTTTTCCTTCTATGTGAACCTGCACAAAGTAAATACCCCGATTAAGATGCGGCAGGCTTATAGTCATAGAACCCCTGGCATTGTTGAGGTTTTTTTCAAATACGCGGCTACCATTCGTATTCATCACCCTTAATAATTCAGCAGGTTGCTCCAGGCTCAGGTTTATGATCCTGTCGCGGACAACGGTCGGATAGATGCGAGTTCCGTCGTGGCTGCCGGCAACTCTTAACACAGTTGAATATTTTACTGAGCCATCATCATCCTGGATGGCCAGGCGGTAATACACCGTTCCATTGCTGTTGTAGTTATGCCGGAAGGAATAAGCGCTGCCGGTTTCGTTACGGCTAGCCGCCACAGCGCCGGCCGAACTGAAGCTGTTTCCATTCAGGCTGAATTCGATGATAAACCTGGCTGTATTTTGTTCAGTAGCGGTTGTCCATTTCAACTCGTTGAAACCTCCTGATCTTTTTGCAGTAAAAGAAGTAAGTGTCACGGGCAAAGGTGTGCCACCGGCAGCATTCAGTTTCAGGATGGCATTACTTCCCTGCGAGACTGCGTACAAGGTGCCGTCTTCTGCTTCACCGAAACCCACAATGAATTGTGGTGCGATGGCCTGTACCGAAGAATCAAATCCACCTGCTCCATTGGGCCAGAGAAAATAAAAAGACCCGATGTAAGTATCAGTGGCAATGTAGTAGCCACGGAAGTTGGGATATTCTGTTCCCCTGTAAACATAACCTCCTACAACAGCCGAAGATCCCGAACCCGGGTTGTCATAATCATACACGGGGTAAACATTATCTACCGGGGTGCAGTCGGCTACTCCCGGGGTAGAGATATATCCTTCAAAACAACGCCAGCCATAATTGACATGGCCAGTGCTGCCTGCTGGCCTGAAATTGATTTCTTCTTTTGCGCCCTGTCCCACATCACCAATCCACATATTTCCATTGGCGCGATCGAAACTCCAGCGGAAAGGATTTCTCAAACCAAGCGCCCAGATCTCATCACGTATGGACGCATTGCCCACATAAGGATTGTCTGCAGGGATCCCGTAATTTCCATAAGTCTGTGCATCCGAACTGCTAATATCAATTCTCAGCATTTTACCAAGTAAATTGTTGCCATTTTGCGCATTGTTGGGTACATCATTACCACCCCCCCCGTCACCGGTTGCAAAATAGAGATAGCCATCGGGTCCGAAATTGAGCTTTCCTCCGTTGTGATTAGAATTGGTGGGATGAGGTATGGTCATGATCAGCACATCGGAACTCACATCGGCGATGATGGAGGGCGGACCTGCACCGGCTATGGTAGAATAACGGCGCAGGGCAAGATCGCCGGCAGTATTGGTATAATACACGTAGAAATAAGGAGTGGTGACGCCATCATAATCTGGATGGAATACCATACTGAGAAGACCCTGTTCACCTCCGGTGGATATAAGATTCTCTCCCGTTGGGCCCATATTCAAAAAGTTATACAATACCCCGCCTTCATAAAGCCGGATCAGCCCACCCTGTTGCACAATGAACAAACGGTTGCTGCCATCACCTGCGTTCACCAGGTCAATTGGTGCGGAAAGGCCGGTGATGAAATTGGAATAACTGACTACCGGAGGCTGTGATTTGGCGGGCGGTGCATAGGACAAGAGCATCATGCCCGCAAAAGCTGGAAGTAAAAATTTCATCATGGTTAAGGTTTGAGAAAATTAAAGGACAGAGGGCAGGAACCCGAATTTAATTATTTTGTTTTGCATTATGACCGGATTAAATTTTACCCTGATACAAGCTCATCTGCGTTGGGAGGACAAAGAGGGCAATCTTGATGCTTTCGAAAAAAAGATCTTCAACTCACCATCATCCACACACGTAATTGTATTGCCTGAAATGTTCAGCACGGGTTTCAGCATGCGGCCGGAAGCACTGGCTGAAAAAAT
>CAYWSQ010000143.1:0-9991 GCA_964460925.1 uncultured Flavisolibacter sp.
AGTTATAAAGAGATCGGCCGTAATGATTTTGATTCGCTGGTGAATGATGCCTTCACCATGTCGTACAAGCAGCACACCTACAAGGCCTCTGCCATTCAGCCCGAACCTTTTTCAACCGAAGCGGGTTACGGTTGGGTTTATTTTGTGCTTAAAGGCAATGCCGCTACCGGTAACCAGTTTTTCATTACTGATTCCGTAAAACACTTCCTCAGGGGCGCACTTTATTTCAATTCCACCCCCAATGCCGATTCTATCAAACCTGTAAATGATTTCCTGAAAAAGGACGTTGAGCATTTAATCGAAACCCTCCGCTGGAATTGAGCGTTAAAGCTTCATTTTCCCCAGCCAGCGAAAAATTCGCCCGGGAGTGAGTATTCCAATGAATTCTTTTTTAATTTGAATTCCCACAATTACTGTTTATGAAGAGAATGCTTCTTGCCGCAGGTGTCCTGCTTTTCTTTCAATCAACCTATGCGCAGCCTATTCCCGCTGTAATAGATTCATTCAAGGCCGAACTGGCCAGGGTTACCAAACCTGAAGACAGGATATGGGTGCTGGGAAAATTATCCATGACACTCATGAATAATGATATTGCCGAAGCCGACCGCTACGGGGCTATGATGAACCAGGAAGCGGAAGTGTCGCGCGACCGTAAACTCATGGCAACTGCCCTTTATTATAACGGGATGCGGTATTCAATTTTTGTGCAGAGCAGCGCCTACCTCCAGAAGGCCATTGATTATTATACCAGGGGATTGAATATTGCCCGCCAGAACAAACTAGAAAAAGAACTGGCCCTTGGTTATCTCTACATGGCCGATGTATATAATAAAATTCCTGACCTCGAAAAATCCTTGAGTTATGCCACCCAGGGTTTTTCTGTAATCCAGAGCATAAGGAACGACAGCCTGGAAGTAGCAGCGCATTTAATGTATGGAAGTATTTACCAGAGAAAAAAAGAAAGGGTACTGGCCCTGAGGAATTACCTGGTAGCACTAAGAAAAGCAGAGGAAATGAAGGATCATGACGTAATGAGGAACTGCTATGGCAGCCTTTCTTCTTTTTATGCTGACATTGATGAATATGACAAGGCAATTGATTATGCCAAGCTTTCCATGGACCAGTTAGAACATACCACTCATGAAAACAAAAAATACCAGCACGTGGTGGACCTGTATAACCTGGGAAATCTTTACATGGGCAAAAAAGATTTCGACATGTCGGTCTATTATTATGAAGAGTCCATCCGCCAGGCCGATTCCATCAATTACGCGCCTTTAAAAATGCCCGGCTTCAATGGCCTGTTGAACCAGTATATCCAGGCCGATAAGCCACAGGAAGCTCTTGAATATTTCAATAAGGCAACCGAACTCAAACAGGCCATCAACAATTTCGGTTTCGGCCATTCCATTGATCATGCTTATGCAGTGATCTATACACAGCTCAAAAAATTTGATTCGGCCAGCTATTATTTTGAAAAAGCAACACCTGGTTTTGAAACCAAGACCACTCCTGCTTCCCGTCTTCTTTTTTATGCGCATTATGCCAGGTTCTACGATAAATCAGGTAATATTCCCATGGCGCTTGATTATTATAACAGGGCAAAAAATATTGCTGATGATATTTCCAACCTGGAATGGCAGCAGAATATCGCAAGGGAACTCGATACACTGTATGCGAAAAGCGGGGATTATAAACTTTCGCATTACCACAATAAAATGTATGCTCTTTACCGCGACAGCCTGCGGAAGATGGGTGAGGAAAAGGACCTTCTGCAGATGGAACTTGATAACGAAGAGCAGCGAAGGCAGCGCATAGCCCTCGAAGAAGCGGAAGCATTAAGGGCAAGACATAATATCCAGTACATGGGCATCACCATTGGCATTGCAGTGGTTTTCCTGCTGCTGGTGCTGATGGGTGCCTTCAAGGTTTCGGAGACCACCATCAAGGTTATGGGCTTCTTTGCCTTCATTTTATTATTTGAATTTATAATACTGATAGCCGATAGCAAAATCCATCACTGGACCCATGGCGAACCACTTCCTATTCTTGGCATCAAGATCGTACTCATTGCCATGCTATTGCCACTTCACCACTGGTTGGAACATAAAGTGGTCTCTTACCTGGCTTCCAGGCGGCTGATCCTGCCGGATGGCAAGAGCATCTGGAGGAATATTATGAAAAGAAAAGAAATCAGGAACTGAGCCCTTGGCTACCTTTGCCAAAAAACCTGGATAAGTGATTGCAATAGAAAATGTACTGGTGAGTGATGATGTGGTGGAAGCAAAATTTGTATGCGACCTGCACAAATGCAAGGGCGGATGCTGCGAGGATGGTGATGCCGGCGCTCCCCTGGAAAAAGAAGAGAAAAAGATCATTGATGATCATTTTGAAGATATCAAACCCTTTCTTACAAAAGAAGGCCTGAGGGAAATTGAAAGGCAGGGCCGTTATCTCTACGACCGGGAGTTTGGCTGGGTTACTCCTACAATCAATGGCAGGATCTGCGCTTATGGCCACCGCGATAAACAGGGTATCATCAAATGCGGTATAGAGGCAGCCTATTATGCAGGTAAGCTGGAATGGAAAAAACCAATCAGTTGCCATTTATATCCTATCAGGATCTCCAGGAGCAAGACCTATACAAATGTGAATTATGAACCACGTGATGTTCTTTGCCAGCCTGGCTGCGCATTAGGCAAGAAATTGAAAATGCCCGTTTACCAGTTCCTGAAGGAAGCCATTGAACGTAAGTTTGGAACGGAATTTTATGAAACCCTGCACCAGGTGGCATTGTCTCATTATGAGGATGCGAAAAAAACTAAATGAACATGTCGGAAAAGGCTTCTTCTTTTATTGCCAAGAGCACCATCAGGTCGGCAGACCGTGAGCACAGGCGCAAGATCAATTTTAATATCTCCAGGTATAATGCTGTTGTTCCGGTTGGTAAGAAACAATTCATGGATGTGAACCTGGCCAGGGAACAGGCCAAGAATATCAAGTGGAAAGCGATAGAAAACCTTGACAAACAACTGGAGAATTTCGAGGCCAGGATCACAGCAAGAGGTGCAAAAGTGATCTGGGCTGAAACTGCACAGCAAGCACTCGATGAAATCCTGAAGATCTGCCAGGCAAAGAACTGCCGGACGATTGTGAAGAGCAAGAGCATGGTAACAGAAGAGATCCATCTCAACCGCTTCCTCGAAAAAAACCGCATTGAAAGTGTGGAAACCGACCTGGGAGAATACATCCAGCAGCTTGATGAAGAGCCGCCCTACCATATTGTAACTCCTGCCATGCACAAAAGCAAGGAGGATGTTGCAAAACTTTTCGCTGATAAGCTGGGTACTCATCCCGACCTTACTCCATCAGAACTTACTATGGTAGCCAGGGAAAAACTTCGTGAAAAATACAGCCAGGCCGAGATCGGGATCACGGGGGCTAATTTTTTATTGTCAGACATCGGTGGGATAGCCCTTACCGAAAATGAAGGTAATGGAAGGCTGAGCTGCTCTTTTCCCAAAACACATATCGTGATCGCGGGCATTGAAAAAATGCTGCCTTCCATAAACGATCTTGCGCTTTTCTGGCCCCTGCTGGCCTCCTACGGTACCGGCCAGAAGCTTACTGTTTACAGTTCAGTGATCACAGGGCCAAAACAGCCGCATGAAACTGATGGCCCGGAAGAAATGTATGTGATCCTGCTTGATAATGGCAGAACAAATATTTTGGCAGATGCCAAAGCAAGAGAATCGCTTTACTGCATCAGGTGCGGGGCCTGCCTGAATGCCTGCCCTGTTTATAAAAATATCGGAGGGCACTCTTATGAAACCACTTACAGTGGTCCCATTGGATCTGTAATCACACCGCATCTCAAGGAAATGGGTGAGTGGAAGCACCTGAGTTATGCTTCATCGCTTTGTGGTAACTGCACCGAAGTATGCGCGGTGAAGATCAATCTTCACGAACTCCTGCTCGACAACCGCAATAAGGCAGTGGAGACCGGCAATGCATCCTTTGGTGAAAAGATGGCCTGGAAATTCTGGAAACGGGCCATGCTCAACAGGCGGTTGATGAATATGGGAACTGCCTCTATCAAAAGCTGGGTGGTGAATACTTTTGTAAAGGACTGGGCAAAGAACAGGAGCGATCTCAAATTTCCAGCTAAATCTTTCAGCCAGCAATGGAAAGAACGCAACCCGGGCAAATAGCCCATGAAGTGCTTGTTTTCAGTCATAGTGTAAGTCCAAGACTGGCTTATATTTCTGAACATCTTTCAGCCTGGTACGGTATAAACTTTCACCTGGTGTATGATGAAGACAGGTATCGCACCGCTTCCTGCCTTTGCAAGATCAATTACGGGTATCACAGGATCGCAGAAGGTGAGATCTTCATTCACTCCCATGTTTTATTATTTGAATCAACTACAAGGCCGGTTAAAACCGACTGCTTTAAACTTCGCGGGTTCACCGCTTTTTTTAAAACTGAGGGTGATGCCGGCTTTGATATTTTTGCAGCCATATTTTACCTGCTTACGCGTTACGAAGAATACCTGCCGCACAAAAAAGATGCTTATGGCAGGTATGCGCATGAAAATTCACTGGCCTGCCGCGAAGGCTTTCTGCATCAGCCATTGATCGATATCTGGTTAAAAGATTTCGGAAAGATGCTTTCTGAAAAATCTGAAAATTTTCCTTCCTCATCCCGCAAGTTCAGCTTCAGGCCCAGTTATGATATTGATATGGCCTGGAGTTTCAGGCACAAAGGATGGAAGAGAAATGCGGGTGCCCTGGCACTGCTGTTTCTCAAATTCAAATTTGGGAAAGCTATGCAGAGGATTGCTGTGCTGCAAGGAAAAAAGCAGGATCCCTTTGATGCTTATGAATGGATGAAAGAGCTGCATAAAAATCATGGACTTTCACCAATTTATTTCTTCCTTTTTGCTAAGGAGAAAAGCAGTTATGACCGGAACATTGATGTGCACAATCCACAGTTCCGCCAGCTTGTAAAAGAAATTTCAGCCGGTAATGAAACAGGAATTCATCCTTCATGGAACAGTGGTGATCATCCCCGTCTCGTTGCGGTTGAAAAAAAATTGCTGGAAGAAGCTACTGGTAAAAATATTGATGCAAGCCGCCAGCATTATATAAGGTTCGAGTTGCCTTCCACTTACAGGCAACTGGCGGAGGCTGGCATTCATCATGAATATTCAATGGGCTATGGAAGCATCAATGGTTTCAGGGCTTCTGCCGCCCATGCTTTTTACTGGTACGATCTTAAAAAAGAGGTAAAAACATCTTTGATGGTGCATCCCTTCTGTTTTATGGATGCCAATTCTTTTTATGAGCAGAAACAAAGTGCTGAACAGGCTTTTGATGAAATGATGAAGTTGTACGATGAAGTAAAAAAGGTGAATGGAGAAATGATCACCGTTTGGCATAATAGCTTTTTAGGTACTGACCCCATGTTTAAGGGATGGAAGGAGGCATATGAAAAATTCATTAATACAATTTCTTCGGATCTTACTTATGTAAAAAATACATAGCCGGGAAGTCGGTAAGTAGTGACTGAAAGTATTGTTTGGACTACCGGCCCCAACTTGAGTGCAGGTAAACTTCAATCTCAAATGAAGTTACTTACCGTCTTCCTGTCTTCCCGGCCTTGCCTTATCCGGCTTCGGAATTTGAACAGTTTGAACTTTCAAATCAGAGCTTCTCCCCAATCCTTTTGAACCTTTGTTCACCAGGTAAACACCATACAGCGTGATCAGTACACCTAATAATATCACCCAGGTAAGTATCTCACCAAAGATTAAAGCACCAAGCAGTACCGCCACAACGGGATTGATATAGGCATAGAGTGAAGCCTGTTGCGTGGACAGGTTTTGCAACGCATACAAATAAGCAATGAAAGAAATCACGGAACCGAATATCACAAGGTAGGCAATAGCTGTCCATGACTGCCAGGGAATAGCATCAAGAGCAACAGCATTGCCGGTGAGATGTGAGCCAATGAATAAGGTTACCCCCGAAATCACCATCTGTAAACCCAGGCTGAAATAGGGATTGAAATTAGCTGCCTGTTTTTTGGTATACAGTGTTCCGAAGGCCCATGACCATGTTGATGCAAGTGAGAGGAAGATTCCAAACCGGAAAGCAGGGTTCCAGAAATCATCGAGGTATTCATAAAAAATAACACAAATGCCAGTGAAACCGAGCAACACCCCGATCACGGTTTTTGGCTGAAGCCTGCTGCGTGTTCCTAAAAAACCAATGATGACAAGCCATAATGGGAAAATGGCGCCGATGATGGATCCTAGTCCGGCAGAAATATATTGCACTCCCCAGGTGGAGAGCGCATTACTCAGCATAAAATTCAGGAAACTGAGTACAAGAATGGGCCCCCATTCCTTACCTCTTGGCCATGCTGATTTTTTAAAAAGGAAAAATATAACATAGCAGCTACCTCCCAGGAACTGGCGGATGCCTGCCAGTTGCACAGCAGGCATGTGCTGCACACCTTCCCTTGACGCTATCCAGGTGGTGCCCCAGAAAAAACAAACCAATGCCAGCGCAAAATAAGCTTTGATCTTTTTCCCCTTCTTATGAATGGTCAGGGGGTTGAGATAGGAAATGTACCTGATAGCGATGTTCAGGTTATTCTGGGCATCGGAAATAACAGGATGTGACTGGTTTGGCTCAGAGGGCATTAGTCGAAAATCTATATCTGGTAAACCAGGGAATATCCCCGGCCTGTAAAAATTAATGCCTGAAATGTCTTACACCAGTAATGACCATAGCGAGGTTATTGGCCACGCAATAATCAATACTGTCTTTATCACGGATGGAACCTCCCGGCTGAATGAATGCTGTGATCCCCGCTTCATGTCCCAATACCACGCAATCATTAAAGGGAAAGAATGCATCACTCGCCATTACAGCTCCTTCCAGGTTGAAATTGAACTGTCTTGCTTTTTCCGCAGCATGACGGAATGCATCTATGCGGCTTGTTTGTCCACAGCCTTTACCAACCAGTTGCTTATTTTTTACTATAGCAATGGCATTTGATTTCAAATGTTTGCATATGAGATTGGCAAATACCAGGTCTTCTTTTTCCCTTTTGTCGCAAGGCCTTCCGCCTGCTTCAATCCACTGGTCAAAATTAACGGTGTCTTTTTCCTGCTGCAGTGTTCCATTCAATACCTGTTTGTAAACAATGGATTGGCTGCGGGTTTCCTTCAGTTGTAAAAGAATACGGTTCTTTTTTCCTTTGAGTATCTGTAAGGCATCCTCATTGAAAGCAGGAGCAATAAGCACTTCAAAAAAGATCTCGTTGATGGCACTGGCTGTAGCGGCATCAACCGGAGCGTTGCATACAAGCACACCTCCAAATGCACTCTCAGGATCACCTTCAAGCGCTTTTTCCCAGGCCATGAGCAGTTCATCACGCATGGCCACTCCGCATACATTGGTATGTTTAATGATCGCGAAGGTTGTGCCTTCAAATTCCCTGATCAGTTCAATGGCCGCATCTACATCCACCAGGTTGTTATAAGAAAGTTCTTTTCCATGAAGCTGTTCAAAACTTTCATTGAGGTTGCCAAAGAAAACAGCGCCCTGGTGCGGGTTCTCACCATAACGCAAAACTCTCTTTTCACCGGTGCCAGGAACCTGCAGCGGCTGCTGCGGGTGGAAATAATTATTGATGGCAATATCATAATAGGTTACCACGTTGAACGCACGTGCGGCATAAGCTCTCCTTTGTTCGAGATTGATTTCTCCATTCTGGTTTTCCAGTAATTGCACCAGCCCGGGGTAATCGTCCTTTGAAGCAATTACCGTTACATCTGAAAAATTCTTGGCAGCCGCACGGATCATGGAAGGTCCGCCGATATCAATCTTTTCAATGATCAGCTTTTCCTCGTTGGTGCTTGCAACCGTTTCTTCAAACGGGTAGAGGTCCACGATCACCAGGTCTATCACCGGTATCTTGAATTCCTGCATTTCCCTGATATCGTCTTCGTTCTGTCTTCTTCCAAGTATCCCACCAAATACTGAAGGATGAAGGGTTTTAACCCTGCCACCAAGAATGGATGGATAGGACGTTAGTTCTTCCACGGGCACCACTTCTATACCCAGGTTCTGGATGAAATTCTGGGTGCCGCCGGTTGAATAGATGGTAACACCCTGGTTATGCAGCGTACGAACGACAGGCTCGAGCCCGTCCTTATAAAAAACAGAAATGAGGGCTGATGTAATTTTTTTGCTCATGAAAATTGAATTATAGGCAGGCAATCGAAAACCCTGAAGGCCGGGAAGCCGCAAAGGTAGGGACTAGAAATGCATGATGAATGCACCTTTTTCAGAAACATCATGAAAGCTGATGCCTGCTTCCCTGCAATCCTGTTTCCAGAAAGCAGACTTCCAGGAAGGGACGGATCCATCAATAACCAGTTGCCTGATTTCAAATTTGTCTAACAGCTCCCTTATATAAATTTTTGGATTGCCGGTCAGTACCAGCAGGTCCAGCCTGTTCTTTTGTCCGGCTTTTTTCCACCTGTAAGCAGTATCGAGTATCAGTACCTGGCGGCCATGCAGACTGAAAAACGCGGGAAATGGAAGGCTGTCCGCCTCAGCACGGTGAAGTACCCGGGATGGTTTGAGGTGAAAATTGACTGAAGCCGGATCAGTTGCATTCCCCTTAAAAAAGTATTTCCTGCCCCTGACCAGTTCGATGGCTGTGTGTTTCGGAATATTGTAAACTATAATGACTGACCTGCCTTTGGCCTGGATGAAGGAAAAAGAACGGATCGAGATAAAAATTATCATCGAGAAGACCGCCAACCATGAAAGCACCCTGGATTTTGTCATTAGCCAGGTACAGAAAAAAATGATAAAAGCTGTGAGCATTAAGGCTTGAGGAAAAGTTATTGACAGGCCGCTCCATACTGACCAGGTCACAAGATCAAATTGTTCGATATAACTGTTCATAAGAAAGATACTCCAGTGCAGGAGATAGCCAAGCCAGTTAGCCAGCATGCCAAAAAAAGAAAAAACACAAAGCAGGATTTCACCAATGAGAATGAGGCTTGAAAGAGGCACCGCAACAAGATTGGTGAACAGGAAAAGAGTAGGTAGCTGGTTGAAGTGATAAATGCTGACCGGCATGGTAAGCAACTGCGCGGAAATGGTGACGGCATTGAGTTTCCAAACCGCATCTGCCAGCCTGTTTTTAAAATAAAACCAGTTGTAAACCGGCCGGTAAAAAACGATTATACTCAGAACAGCCGAGTAGGAAAGCTGGAAGCCCGCGTCCCAAAGCCAGTAAGGCTGGTAACAAAGCAAGAGAAACGCAGACATGGCCATGGTATTATACACTGAACCCTTCCTGTTGATCACTTCTCCGCAGGCCAGGAAGGTGAACATCACGGCGGATCGAAGTACCGAAGGTTGTGCACCTGCCAGGATGCTGAAGATCCAGAGGGAAGTGATCACGAGTAATAACCTCAGCCAGTTCAGCCGCCTGTATTTTTTCATTGGCCGTGTAATCATGAGCAGGATTCCATAGATCAAACCAAGGTGAAGACCAGAGATCGCGATCACGTGCACCACACCGGTATTGCTGTAGGATTGAACCAGGTTTTTATCAAGATCATCTTTATATCCAATCAGCAGGGCCTCGGCCAGGCCCTGTTCTTTTTTGCCGGGAATAAAACGTTGAAGAGTTTTAACTACCCATGACCGGCTGTTGAAGATGAAGTTTTGGAAAGGATTTGTTGTTTTTTCTTCCAGTTCATAAACATCCTGTGGTAAGAGGTAAACTTGGTGGGTAATGCCCTGGAAAAGGCAATACCTCCTGTAATCGAATGCGCCGGGGTTGCCGCTGTTCTGAACAGGCTGGAGTTTTTTCCTGGTGAGCAAGCTGCTGCCATAACCAAGTTTTTTGAAAGCACTGTCCTTTTTGAAATAGATGATGAGGGTGCCCTTGGTTT
>CAYWSQ010000144.1:0-9940 GCA_964460925.1 uncultured Flavisolibacter sp.
GCATTGGAGAATTCCTCCCCGTACCATTCCTTCCCGCTTGAGAGAAAATTGACCGTATCGAGTTCGTGAAAATATCTTTCACTAAAATCAGAAACAGAAAGAGAAGGTGAAAGAGTGCCTTGCTGCGACCCGGTTCTCAAGCCGGCACCACCAACGGTGAGGTAATAGTATGCCTTGTCGGAATAGATATTCTTTTTGTGGATGAATCTTTTATTGAGCGAGTCTTTTTCCCAGTGATGGGGGCCCTGGGCGAAAAAGAGTACGTAATCGCTTCCGTTGATGATGCCATCACCCCCGTCTGAAATGAAAATGGCGTTTTCTGCCAGGTCATCAACGGGCAGGCTGCTGTTTGCTTCCGGCAGCATGCCACCCCCGTTGCCGTAAAGGCGCAACTGGGCTGAAGGTATCCCGGAGGGCAGGCCCAATGAAGACAGGAAGGGCACATCCATTTTATAAACCCCCGGGGCGCTCACGCTCACCCTGAACCAGTTACCTGATGCCAGCACCGAATGCGGGGCATAGCTGCGCTGTCCATTGGATTCAAGGGTGCAAAGCAGGGCAAAAACCGGGAATAAAAGATTTCGGCAGGCAGTCAACATTGGCAGCATCGTAAAATTCACATGTAAAAAAACGTAAAACCCACTATTTATTTCATGGCAATGTATATATATTCGCAAACTGACCTGATAAATCCTGTGAGGGATACAATAATTGCCTTCAGTGGCCGTTAAAGTTATTCCAAAACAAGGTTAATCAAGTCGGCACATGTAAAAATCCATGTGTCCTCAGAAAGACAAAAAATGCAACCATGCAAGTAAAAAATCTTTTAATCCTATTATCCTCAGCCGCGGTGTTGAGTTCTTGTAACCTGTTCAAGAAGAAACCGCAACAATCGGAAGTCACCGGCTGGAATTACAACGACAAGAACATGGGTGGCTACCAGGTGGCCAAATCCCAGGAACAAGGTCTCGGACCAGGACTGGTCTTCGTCCAGGGTGGTACTTTCACCATGGGCCAGACAGAAGAAGACGTAATGGGCAACTGGGACAATATCCCCCGCCGTGTTACGGTTCCTTCTTTTTACATGGACCGTACCGAGGTAGCCAATGTGCATTACCGCGAATACATTCACTGGCTGAACAGGATCTTTGATCCGGAAGCTGATGAGAACAATCAAAAGATCATCGACAAGGCCCTGCCCGATACCCTTGTATGGCGCAGCGAGCTGAGTTATAATGAGCCGCTGGTGGAATATTATTTCCGTCACCCGGGCTTCAACAACTACCCCGTTGTAGGTGTAAGCTGGCAGCAGGCTTATGATTTCTGTCTTTGGAGGAGCGACCGCGTGAACGAAGGTATCATGATGAAGAAAGGATACATCGCCAAGCAAAGCCTCCAGGGCCAGCAGCAGGAAAATAATTTCACCACCAAGTCTTACCTCCTGGGCCATTACGTGGCACAGCCCGGAAAGCCTGGCAAAAAAGATAAGCTCACCACTCCAATGGGTACACCGCGTACGCAGGTGACCATGGAAGACGGTATTCTTCTGCCTGACTACCGCCTGCCTTTTGAAGCAGAGTGGGAATATGCAGCGTACGGACTGATCAACCAGAACCCCCGTCCATCTTTGAAAGAAGGAAAGCGTGGTGAAGAATTACAATCCAACAAGCAGGTATATCCATGGGCCCAGAACATCAATGGCCTCCGTGAAACCAAGCATGGTAGCTGGCAGGGACAGTTCCTGGCCAACTTCAAAAGAGGTTCCGGTGACAACGCCGGTGTGGCTGGTGGTCTGAATGACCGTGCCATCTACACTGCAGATGTAAAATCTTTCTACCCCAATGGTTTTGGTATCTATAACATGGCAGGTAATGTGAGTGAGTGGGTGTTCGACGTTTACCGTCCGCTTACCAATATGGACATTGCGAGCAACCAGGATGATGTAGCCCCTGTGCGTGGTAACAAGTACATGAAGCTTTACAAAACCGCTGATGGTGAAACCGAGATCGATAGCGTGGGCCGTGTGAAAATGGTTCCTGTTACTGATTCAGAAAGCATGCACCGCCGCAATTACCAGAGAGGTAATGTGATCAACTTCCTTGATGGTGATGAGCAGTCAGAGTCTTCCTATGGTTATGGAAAAACCACTTTGGTTTCTGATAAATCAAGGGTTTACAAAGGTGGTAGCTGGAACGACCGCGCCTACTGGCTGAGCCCTGGTACCCGCCGTTTCCTGGAAGAAGACCAGGCGATGAGCACCATCGGTTTCCGTTGCGCGATGGACCGTATGGGAAGCCCTGAAGGTAATAACCGTAAAACAGGTAATTTCTTCCGCACGAAAAAGCAGAAGAGATAATTGAATTGGAAATAAAAATTAAAGCCCCGAGAGATCGGGGCTTTTTCGTGAGAGGCTGGTCGTGAATGGTGAATGGAGAGTCAATTCTACTTTGCTCCCTTTGCTCTTCTTTGCGAACTTTGCGGTTAGTTTTTTCACCGCAAAGACGCAAAGACGCAAAGGACGCAAAGGTTACGCAAAGGTTACGCAAAGAAATTCACCAATTTTCCAATTAAGATTATTTTGGACGCGAAGCCTATTCACCATTCACCATTCACCATCTTACCTTTGCATCATGACCATTCCTGATCTCTATAAAATTTTTCTTGAAAATCCATCTGTTCAAACTGATACGCGCAAACTCAACCCGGGTGATATTTTTTTCGCACTGAAAGGTCCCAGTTTCAATGGCAATGAATTCGCGAAGAAGGCCATTGACGCCGGAGCGGCATATGCAGTGATAGATGATGCATCCTATGTGCTTGATGAAAAAACCATTTTAGTGGATGATGCACTGGAAACATTGCAGCAACTGGCTTTGCACCACCGCAATCAATTTGATATTCCTTTCATTGCCATTACAGGAAGCAACGGAAAAACCACCACCAAGGAATTAATGCATGCGGTCCTTTCCACCACTTATAAAACCTACACTACTGAAGGCAACTTCAACAATCATATCGGTGTTCCGTTAACCATTTTAAAAATCCGGAAAGACGCGGAAATGGCGGTGATAGAAATGGGTGCCAACCACCAGCAGGAGATCGCATCTTACTGCCGTATCGCCTTGCCTACCCATGGCCTGATCACCAATTGTGGCAAAGCCCACCTGGAAGGATTTGGCAGCGAAGAAGGGGTGAGAAAAGGCAAGGGTGAGCTCTTTGATCATTTGAGAGCACAAGGGGGCACGGCCTTCGTAATGAAAGATTATGATTACCTGGTTGAAATGAGCAAGGGTATCAAAGTGGTAAGTTATGGAACCAGCGGAGCAGATGTAACCGGCACAGTAGCTGCTTCTGATCCCTATCTTGAAGTGAGTTTCAGCACAGGAATAGCCACTACCATTTCCACCAGGCTGGTGGGAAGTTATAATCTGCCCAATGTACTCGCAGCCGCGGCGGCAGGGATTTATTTTAATGTTGAAGGCGACCGAATCAAACAAGCAATCGAAAGCTACACTCCCACCAACAGCCGGTCGCAGTTGCTGGAAAAGAGCGGTAACAAGATCATCCTCGACGCCTACAATGCCAATCCCAGCAGTATGAAAGCAGCCATTGAGAATTTTTCCAGGCATGCTTCAGATGCAAAGATCCTGGTGCTTGGAGCGATGGCTGAACTCGGGCCCGAAAGTGTAGGCGAACACCGGAAGATCGTTGAAGAGATAGAAAAATATGAATGGAAAGAAGTGATATTAGTGGGAGGAGATTTCCTGAAGTCCGGGCATTCCTTCCGGTCGTTTGAAACGCCGGCAGCCGCGGGAGAATGGCTGCACCATCAAAACCTGGAGAATGCTTATTTACTGATCAAGGGTTCGAGGAGCATGCAGATGGAGCAGATCCTCGCTTATTTATAAAGTATGAAAACTGACAGGCCGCATCGTGGATATATAACAACAATTGTACAGTGCAGGTGCCCGCGCTGCAGGGAGGGAAAGTTGTTCCGTCACCCCCTCACGTTCAGGCTTAACCGTAATACGGATATGCATGATGCCTGCCCGGTATGCGGGCAACCAACTGACATTGAGGTCGGTTTTTATTATGGAACAGGATATATCAGTTACCTCGCGGCTTTGTTATTCACCATTATTTACTTCCTCCTCTGGCTTGCCATCATCGGCTTCTCTTTCGCTGACAACAGGTTCCTAACCTGGATCATTTCCAATTCAGTATTCCTGGTGGCGCTGCAGCCCTGGCTCATGCGTTTTTCGAGAGTTTTCTGGCTGGGTTGTTTTGTGAATTACGACCCGGAATGGGAATTCCACGAGCCTGAAATGCCGGAACGCGTCAATCCTGAACATAAGAACAACTGGTAGCGGGCGCGGCAGTGTCACAGCCGGGCATAACTTTAGTATAGGTAGGTTCAACCATAAAACATTCAATGATGAAGCCTATTCAGAAATTAGCAGCCCGCGTATCCGCGATGATCCTGACGATGATCCTAACCCTTACCGTTTTTGCCCAGGAGGGCGGAGATGGAAAAACCGATATTAACGTGGACATCAATAAAGACGGTGGTGGCGAATGGTATGCCCAGCCCTGGGTGTGGATTGTGGGCGTGGCGGTGTTCATCCTTTTGCTGGTGGCACTCTTGAGAGGCAACCGCAGGGTTGACTAATATGACCAGAATCCTGCAGCAATGCAGGATTCTACCCTACTCCTCCAGGTAAAATCCTCTTCTTCGACCATCAATTCTTCTCACAGGAAAAAGAGAAAAAAAGCCTCTTTGCCTGTTGGTTTCCCCCTTGCAGGCCCCAATCAAATCTTTTGTTTTGTGTAAAATGACTGATGGGGGAGCATCTTATTAAATTAGAAGCGGTCACGCACCGCAATAAAGAATGTATAGCCGTCAGGTTTTCACATCATCAATCAACTGCCAATATAGTGCGCCAGCTTCCTGGCGCGAAATGGAGCCAGACATTCAGATGCTGGCTGTTGCCCCTTGACAAGGCTCATTACAATGAACTGGTAAAAGCTTTCAAAGGAAAAGCCATCATTGATCATACCCTACTGAAGCAGTACCTGGAAAATAAAAAAACGGGGAAAGGAATTGCCGGAAATAAGGATACACAACCGGGAGATTCCGGACCCACTATCAAAACTGCAGTTTCAAGCCAGCACTCCAGCCAGAATATGACAGGAATCAGTGAAGTCAATCGTTTGGAGTTGATCAAGACCATTGAATTACTGACACTGAAAGCTTACAGCAAATCCACGATCAAGACTTACAGGAATGAGCTGGCTGTTTTTCTCAGGACACTGGGATCAACACCTGCTGCTGATTTGAACGAGGATCAATTGAAAAGATATTTACTGCATTGCCATGAAAAGCTGCGGCTCAGTGAGAATACCCTTCACAGCCGGATGAACGCATTGAAATTTTATTATGAACAGGTTTTAAAAAGACACCGCTTTTTCTGGGATATACCCAGGCCTAAACGGCCCATGCAATTACCCAAGCTTTTAAATGAAGATGAACTGGCAAGACTCTTCAATGCCTTAACGAATAAAAAGCACAAGGCCATGCTCTTCACGGCATACAGTGCCGGGTTAAGGGTGAGCGAGATCGTGAATCTGAGGCTTACGGATATAGACAGTGTGCGCATGCAGATTTTAGTGCGGAGAGCAAAGGGCAAAAAGGACCGGTATGTAAATCTCAGCCCGGTATTGCTCGACATCCTGCGATCCTATTCCAGGGAGTACCAGCCACGACCCAGGGAATTTTTATTTGAGTCAGAGCAAACATTCACAGCCTATCCTGTAAGAACGGTGCAGCAGATCTTTTCGAATGCCAAGAATAAGGCAGGTATCCGGAAGGATGTAGGCGTTCACAGTCTTCGCCACAGTTTCGCGACACAATTGCTGGATAAGGGAACAGACATCCGGTACATCAAGGACCTGTTAGGTCATTTCAATATCAAAACTACCGAGAGGTATTTGCATGTAAGCAAAGCGAAGCTGGTGAATATAGCCAGTCCCTTTGATGATCTCTGGAAATCCCACCAACTGGATTGGTAAGAATCAATAAAATAAAAATCACAGGTTATGAGAGGCATGAACAGGTTAACATTGATCGGAAATGTGGGAAAGGAGCCCGAGTTAAAGCGACTGGCTGATGGAATTTGCGTGGCAAGAATATCGGTGGCTACAACGGAGGTGTACCGGTTGAAAGACGGTACTTTGCGGTCTGACACACAATGGCACCGGGTAATTTTGTGGAGAAGCCTGGCCGAGCTGGCCGGAAAATATCTCCGTAAGGGCAGCCTGGTAATGCTGGAAGGAAAGTTATGTTACCGGAATTATGTAACCCAGGATGGCGTTAAAAACTCAGTAACAGAGATCATTGGGGATAAGCTGATCATGCTGGATCACAAAAACCGGCAGGATACGTGGAAGAAGAATTCCGAACCAGACATACCCTTTTAACCGGCAATCCATAAAATCACAGCAGGTTCTGATTGTCCTAATAACAATACAATTTCTATAACTCTATCCCTGTCATTTTTAGCGCCCCGATTTTAGGCCCGCAGCGTGTAATTGTGTAAATTAGAGCGTTAGCGGCTACCTAGGACGACCGAAAATATATTGATGAATTACCAATCGATAATTTCCGAATTCAAAAAACAGTATGGCTATCTGCAAATATTTGGACTGCAGATTCATGGTGTCGGAAATTTAATATCTGATTATAATGTCATTTCAATTTCTGTTCCCTTCATTTTCGACAAAACGAAGCTGCCTGAAAAGTTTATGGGGCTCGACTTAAGGAGTGTTACCGCCGTAGATGATTTGCCAATCGAATTTCGAAGCATCAACTCTCACAACGAATACATTTGGGCCTACCAGCGATTTGAGGCTTTCGTGGATAAACACTCCGAAGAAATACGCAAAACGCTTCAAAATCCAAAAATGACCCGAAAAGAAATGTTAGATGCTTTATGCTTTGGCAACTTTGAAAATCATAAACAGCAATGTATTCTGTGGGAAAGTGAAGGGAAAATACCTAAATGGGAACAGAACGGCAGCCGCTAACATCGGTTTGCAGCTATGCTGGCTGATTCTACAAAAATCAACTTATGGTTCGTTTATCAGCAGTAGTTCTTGGGTGACGGAATGC
This sequence comes from uncultured Flavisolibacter sp., assembly GCA_964460925.1. GTDB lineage: Bacteria > Bacteroidota > Bacteroidia > Chitinophagales > Chitinophagaceae > Flavisolibacter. Next base: position 7,169 of record CAYWSQ010000144.1, read on the forward strand.
TATTTATCAATAGAATTATTTTGTACTTTGGTTTTTCAATTGACCATAGTTGCCAGGCTGACGAGTAAATAATATCAGCACAGCAGCAAGCCGGCAACCGTTAGCGGCAACCCTTCGTGACCAACCAAAACATTTCAAGTTGATTTATGTGGACTGAAATTAAGGACGAAACAAATATCCAATCTTTGATGATTTCTTTTGGTGGATTTCATGATAGCTGTTTAAGAGATATCTATATTTCAACAGGTGACTATGTAGATGAAATGAAGTTGGAAAATAAAACAGTAGCCTCTTTATTATTTCAGCGACAATCTAAATCAGATACAGTCTTAGAATTGAAATTTTACGACGTTCAACAATTTAACTATAAGGTTGCACCCGTCAATCACAATGCAGTTATTGGGCAGACTATGAAGAGTGGGAAATTAATGACAATGATTGTGTTTGGATTAGCGGCAAAAAAGTGTTTTGGCGTGTAAGACCTGATTTAATTGGTCAAGTCAATAGAGTAAACGACGAGTGACTACTACAAAAACAGTCCGTAAGAACTAGGGTATGCCGCTAACAAATGTATTGCAGCAAGTGGGGCTTGACGTGGAAAAATCAGCATTATTCGCTATTCTGCAGTAGGTTTCATCTGGACGAATAAAGCCAGGAAAATTTCTTAATTTCATCATCATTGAGAATCAAACTGCTGTTTAAGCGGGACATTATAAAATACCCCACCTGCAGCAATACTCACCCGTTATGTGCTACCTCCAATGACCTTCACTCAAAAAATTTCAGCATATACTCTAAAACTTCTAACGGACAAAGATCTGCCAGATATTGCTATGGCTGGACTCGAAGAAGGTTACGACTCTGAATCTTTACGAATATTAGCAGGACATCGATCAGAAGATAATCCATTTCAACTTGTTGACTACTTCAATCGAGTTTTAAGAGAGCTCAATTTGACTCAGCCCGATAGAAAATCAGCTTTATTTGATGTCTTAAAGTTTCATGGTTCAAAAATTGTTCATAGGCAATTTGACCCATATCTAGGCTTTGAACAAATTCACAATATTGTAAACAAAACTGAATTCGACCATAGTGACTTAGAGTTATCGGATTGCTATGCAGACTATATTACCATATGGGAAGTAGCAAATGACGGACTTCAATTGCATGAAGGCTCTGGACTAAGTAAACCTCAATTTATTGACAAAACAAAAGATGACCTGGTTAAACACATTTCAAGCTGGCTCACAAAACACGGCAGCACATAACAGGGTATTGCCAATAGTGGGGCTTGACATTGGAGCAATCAGCAGCGATAATTTTGCTGTGCTGTGGTTCGGGGCTCGACGAATAAAGCCCAGCTTCAGTTCTTATGTTTAACTTTATCAAAAAGCCAAGCAGCAGTTCCGGGCGGACGAATTTAAAATTCCCCACCATCGGCAATACGTCAACGTTAGCTGCCATAAAAAACGCCTTTACCGTTAGACAATTCAAAATAAATGAAACTACTTGCGACAATTTTGTTTTGTATTACTCTTATCAAAAGCACCTCTGCTTGTGAATGCAACTACGGGGGACCGTTTCTAAAAATGGCACCCAAGACTAATCTTGTTGCGTTAGTTAAAGTGACAAATTTTCTTACATTCAAAGACATATATAATTCTAAAACGCCCATGTCAATGGAGGTAGAGATTATTAACACCTATCAAGGAAATGAAACTAGAAAGAAAATAATTGTTTGGGGAGATCCAGGAAACTTGTGCAGACCTTATCTTTCTCAATTCAAAGAAGGACAACACTATGTTATTGCATTTAACCAAGAGTATCCAAACAAGGGAAATGACGGGGAAAAGCCTACAGATTATTCAATAAGTAACTGCGGTGCCTTTTGGTTATCTGTAGATATGAATAAAAAAACTGCATTTGGAGATGTTGACAGCAAGGATCAGCAACTTCGTTCGATAACATTAGAAGAGTTAAGGGTTGCACTAAAAACTAACGGCAGCTAACAATGCATTGGCTATATGGCGGCATGACGAACATATCTCAGATTTTTAGTTCGCTATTAGTTTCTGTTTTGGCAGACGGAAAACGCCGAACTTTAGAATAAACATTGAGCTTTTGTATCTTTAATCAAAAGGGGCGCCAGGCAGACGAAACACGGAATACCGCCACATCGCCAATGCTGACCCGTTATGTGGCATTGAGAGAAAAGGTCAAACTTACTTTATCCCTTTCAAACTTCTCTCCTCTCTGCACTCAGATTCGCAGTCTCTAATAATCCTTAGCCATTCCACCGAGACCGACCTGCATGGACTTATAGCTTCACCTCCATTCAATCACAGGTAGACATGTTCATTCCTTTCCAGGTGAGATCAGCTTGAACCTTAGCCAACCAGACAGAAAATCTGTATAAGGGTTCGGATAACAAGTGAAAATCGGGCAGAACAGGAATTTGAATGAGTAAGACACTGAATAATACCCGGCCGGACAAACCATTCCCGGACAAATTATCGTATGCTCCTAAGCCTCCATTAGGCCACTTTACGTTACCAGCCAGTACCCGTCATCCAAAATATCAATCCTGGAGGCACCATTGACCTTTTGACTATTCAATTAAATATCAGATCTACAGGAACCTTATCAGAAAACCAGAAAATATTGCTATTTTGACTAAATGCTTACCTCTGCTCCAGGAGGACTTTCACTCCAAAGAAAGACCGAATAGTCTTCATTTGCCAACGCCACATAACAAAAGCATTGGCATTATGG
>CAYWSQ010000145.1:0-9860 GCA_964460925.1 uncultured Flavisolibacter sp.
GCTACCGACTAGGGACTACGGACTACAGACTTAATTTGCCTCTTCGTTCTCTAATTACTACCGACATTGAACTTTCGACTTTGAACTTTCCACTGACTTCTTACATTTGCTTCCCGCCACGGCTATTACCTGATTCGTAAACCAAGGCCGGGAAGACTGGAAGACGGTAAGTAGATAATCAAAGATCAATCCTCATTACTGAATCCTTTCTTGTAATGCGGGCCAGGCTACCGACTAGGGACTACGGACTACAGACTTAATTTGCCTCTTCGTTCTCTAATGACTACCGACTTTGAACTTTCAACTTTGAACTTTCACCTGACTTCATACATTTGCTTTCACTAAAACACAACACATGAAATTACTCGAAGGAAAGGTTGCTATTGTTACGGGTGCGGCAAGGGGCATTGGTGAAGGTGTGGCGATCAAACTGGCAGAACATGGTGCAGCGATCGCGTTTTCATATGTAAGTGAAAGCAGCGCTGAAAAAGCGGCTACACTGGAGGAAAAGCTCAAAGGGCTGGGTGTAAAAGCCAAGGCCTATCGCAGCAATGCAGGTGATTTCGCGCAGTGTGAAACTTTTGTAAACGATGTGGTGAAAGAGTTCGGTAGTGTGGATATATGCGTGAACAATGCCGGTATTTCAAAAGATAATTTACTGCTGCGCATGACCCAGGAACAATGGGATGATGTGATCAGGGTAAATCTCAACAGTGTATTTTATATGACCAAACAGGTGATCCGTCCCATGATGAAAGCCAAGTCGGGCAGCATCATCAATATGAGTTCGGTGATTGGACTTATGGGCAACGCAGGCCAGGGCAGCTATGCCGCTTCAAAGGCCGGCGTGATCGGTTTCACCAAATCGGTGGCAAAAGAACTGGGCAGCAGGAATGTGCGTTGCAATGCCATTGCTCCGGGTTTCGTTGAAACGGATATGACCTCTTACCTTAAAGAAGGGGAGCAGGCAGATAAATACAAGGCAGGCATTCCTTTGGGAAAATTCGGCACCGCCGAGGATATCGCCAACGTAACGCTTTTCCTGGCTTCTGATATGAGCAGTTATGTTACGGGGCAGGTGATCAGCGTGGATGGGGGGTTGTATATGTGAGAGGGAAGCTGCGAGCTATTAGCTACGAGCTGCGAGAAGCTGGCAGCTTTTGATTAACTTAATGTCATGAAACGCATACCACTACTGCTTCTTGTATTTTTCCTTTTCTCCCAAATGATTATGGCGCAGGCTCCTCCTGTAGTGACCCTGGGTGGCATTGGTGATTTCAAGGTGGGCATGACAAAAGCCCAGGTGGAAAAACTGACCGGGTCGCCGCTCAAGCTCGTAAAGCTTCTCAGGAAAGAAGACTGGGACCGCGATACGCTTGATATCATCTACAAAAATGTGCCTTACCAGGTCATCATGGATAAGGATTACATCAATGAAAAAAGTTCTGGATTTATTGTGTACGAGATCAAAAGCAACGGACCCACACTTAAAACCAAATCAGGCATTGGTATTGGAGATGATAAACTGAAGATCATTTCGGCTTACGAAGGTTATATGATCTACATTCTCCCCGGTTATGAAGATGATTACCAGACCAAGAGCAAAACCAAATCTACCGTCTGGCTGCATGGAGAGGATGGAAAACTGATCGTATTCTATCTCACCAATAACAAGGTCACTGGCTTTAGTGTCATGTTTGATGAAGGCTGTTAACGTTGAACTTGTAAGAAATCGCCATTGCAGAGAAAATAAAGGAACCGCAGAGGGCGCAAAAGAAGACGCAAAGAGACGCAAAGAAGTTATCTTAGAATATCAGGCTCGCGATTTCAATACTTAGACTCAATAGTTCTGACTCTTTGCGCTCTTTGCGGTTCCTGTATTTTTTCCTACTATTTCTTTGGGGTTTGTTTGAATTTTTTAATAGCCTCTTTTGTAAAATCGCTCAGCACCAGCCTGCCACTGATCTCTGCACGGCTGAATAACAAATGATCCCAGTCATCTGTGCCTTTCCAGAAAATTTTTTTCAGATCGGCCATTGCCTGCGGACTGGAATGTGAAAGCTGGTTAGAAAGACGCTGTACAGATTCGTCAAGGCTTTCGATGGTAGGGTGTACCTCAGCAAACAAACCCTTGCTTCTTGCCCATTCGGACTTGCGCCAGAGAGAAGCATCAATGGCCAGTTGTGAAAAAGCAGAAAGGCCGATCTTTCTTTCAACCGCGGGTCCAACCACAAAGGGCCCGATGCCTACGGCAAGTTCACTCAGTTTGATATCAGCGCTCTCATGGGCAATGGCATAGTCAACTGCAGCGGCCAATCCTACACCACCGCCCACACATTTACCTTGGATACGGCCGATGATGAGTTTGGGTGATTTACGCATGGCATTGATCACATTGGCGAAGCCGGAAAAGAACTCAAAACCTTTTTTTTCATTTTCAATTTGGGTGAGTTCGTCAAAGGAAGCGCCAGCGCAGAATGCTTTCTCTCCGCCCGAGCGTAATACTATCACCCTGGTGTTTGCATCCGCCCCGGCATCGTGGATCTCAATGGCGAGTTCATGCAGTATCCTGTGCGGTAATGAATTGCTTTGCGGGTGAAAAAATTCAATGGTGGTAATTCCATTATGTGTTTCTGTATTCACATAGCCGTTGATCATGTCTTTGCTCATGATGTGAGTATTTAATTGTCTAGTAGCGATTTATTTTTAAATTTTCTTTCACCGCAGAGAAAAGGAGAGGCAGAGGTAGCGCAGAGTAGGGTCTTTGCGTCCTTTGCTGTGGCAGCCGAAGTTTCAGCAAAGGCTGGCTTTTCTTTGCGTCCTTTGCGGTTTCTGAATTTCCCAGCCAATGGCCAATAGCCCTTAGCTAACAACCTTTCTCTTCACCATCGTCAATATCGTTGCCACCCCTACATGCTCCCCTGTTTCATCAATCATTTCCACCAGCCATTTCACGATACCTTTCGGAATTTCATTTTCTTCCCTTGCATCCTGTGGTATTTTTTCCTTGCAGGTGAATTTGATATGCAGTTCAGCGTCCGGGTAAACCGGTTTGGTGAAACGAAGTTCGTCAATACCATAATTCAGTAATACAGGTCCCAGTTCACTCCCATCAACAAAAAGTCCGGCAGAAAGGCTCATCACAAAATAACCATGTGCCACCTGCCTTTCGAACATGGTGCCTGAAAAATCGGTATCGGTTTTATGCGCGTAAAAATGGTCGCCACTCAGTTCCGCGAAAGCATCAATATCCTCGCTGGTGATCTTTCTTTTCTCCGTAATGACCTGGTCGCCCACCTGGAGTTCTTCATAATATTTCCTGAACGGGTGCACAGAAGAAGGATGTCCCTTCGCATTGGGCTGGTACTGGTTGGTGATGGCCGTAATGCTGGTAGGTGAACCCTGGATAGCTACCCGCTGCATATAATGTTTTACCCCCCGGATCCCTCCCATTTCTTCACCGCCGCCGGCACGTCCCGGGCCACCATGCACGAGCATGGGCAGGGGTGAACCATGCCCTGTACTTTCCTTTGCGCAATCCTGGTTCAGTACCAGTATCCTGCCATGATGTGTTGCGGCGCCTACTACAAAATCTGTTGCCAGGCGGTCATTGCCCGTTACAATGGAGCAGCAAAGAGAACCCTTGCCTTTTTTGGCCAGGGTGATGGCTTCATCCAAATCCTTGTAAGGCATCAGGGTGCTGACAGGACCAAAACATTCGATATCATGAACCGCTTCGGATTTGAAAGGATTTTCATTCAATAATAAAACCGGTGAAAGGAAGGCGCCTTTGTTGGCGTCTGCGTCAATTACTTCCACACTGTCGAGTGAGCCATAAACCATTTGAGAGCTGGCCAGCAGTTTCTGGATGTTCTGCCTCACTTCATCTCTCTGCCCGGTACTGGCAAGTGATCCCATGCGCACTTTATCATTCAATGGATTGCCGATGGAGGTTTGACCCAGTGCTTTTCCGAGTGCGATGGTTGCATCTTCCAATAAATGTTCGGGAACAAATATCCTCCTGACCGCCGTGCATTTCTGTCCAGCCTTCACCGTAATCTCTTTTCGCACTTCTTTGATAAAAATGTCCCATTCCGCCATGCCTGGTGTTACATCTTTTCCCAGCACAATGCAGTTGAGCGAATCTGCTTCCATATTGAAAGGCACCGATTCTTCCAGTATCCTTTTATGCGATTTCAGCATGAGGCCTGTGGATTTGGAACCGGTGAAGGTTACCACATCCTGGGCTGTTACATGATCCAGCATATCACCCGCGCTGCCGCAGATCAGTTGCAGGCTGCCTTCTGGAAGAATGCCGGAAGCAATGATCTCTTTCACCACCGCTTCGGTGAGATAGGAAGTGATGCTGGCGGGTTTTACCACGGCAGGCACACCGGCCAGCCAGTTCACTGCACATTTTTCCAGCATGCCCCATACAGGGAAATTATAGGCATTGATATGCACGGCCACGCCTTCTTTGGGAACGAGGATATGATGGGCCATAAAATTGCCGGCCTTGCTGAGACCCACAGGATCACCATCTGTGCAATAGGGAAGGTCAGGGAATTTTCTCCTAAGAGAAGCATTGGCAAAGAGGTTGCCGATGCCGCCTTCGATATCGATCCAGCTATCGGCACGGGTTGCACCAGTATGATAGCTGACCTGGTAGAACTGTTCTTTTTTACTCATGAGGTGCATGGCAAGAGCTTTGAGCATGCGCCCCCTGTCATGAAAGCTCATTTTGCGGAGGGCGGCATTTCCTTTTTCTCTTCCGTATTGAAGAATGGAAGCAAAATCTAATCCTTTGGTGCTTGCATGCGCAACAGTTTCACCTGTTACCGCATCATAGAGTGCCTGGCCTTCACCGTCGCCGGTGATCCAGTTGCCGGAAATATAGTTTCCAAGTTTCATATAGCTTGAATAGTTGATTTTAGTGATTTTTTTGGTGTTAGGGTAATGAGCTTCATCTGTTGATTGCAATCGGTGGTGGCAGGCAATTTAAGCAATAAGGTTGTCTGAACCTTGATTTTAAGAAGAATGGATTTGGAAGAAATGGTATTTCCAAAGAAACGGATAAATCAGAGAAATTTTTAAATCAGGGAGGAGACATTGACATGACGCCCCGCTGGGGCTCATCTTCCCGCGGTCAGGGTTTTTTCTACTGACATGACGGCCCTCTGGGCCTTTGAGATTTTATAACGCGCCGCTGGGACTCAACTTTCCGGGTCTTGTCCTTTTGCTTCCCCTCAAGCCGAGTTTTTTTATGGATGAATAAATTGATAGAAATGGCGGCTGTAAAGGCCAACAGCCAATGGCCAATGGCCAATGGCTATTCCCCCACTCCAAACTGCTTCAAATGATGCACGGCGTGCTTGTGCAGGAGCTGCACGTTCTGTTCAAAATTGAGGTCTCCGAAAAAAGGGTTGCGGGTAACCTGGAGATTGTTCTTTTCAAAAACATCAAAAAAATAATCCAGTTCCGTTTTTAATTCTTTGATGGCGTCTTCCAGTGAAGGATTTTTTACCGGGGCCGGCACTTCCGGCATCAGCGGGTTGGGCGTATTTTCCCGGAAAGGCTTTTCACTCATCAGGAAATTGCGCATCCGCTCCAGCGATTCGGGAGGTGTGATGATATCTACGTAGGGAATCTTTCCAGAAGCGATCCGGGTATATTCAGCCATGTGTTCCACCATTTGCTGGAAGGTCATCTTACCCCAAAGCGGCCTGGTGCCGGTAGGGATATTTTGTAGCAGAGGGATCAGATCTTGTCGGAGAAAATTCTCTTTATCTGCATTCATAGCTGGAATTGATCGGTGAAAGATCAGCTAACTGGCCGTTTCGGTCACTTCGTTGATTTCCGCTTCAATGGCTTTGCAAACCGAATCAAAGATCTCATCAATGGAACCAACACCATGAACCACTACCAGTTTGTTTTGGCTTTGGTAGTATTCAGCGCAGGGAGCTGTTTCATTATGATAGACCTGGAGCCGGTTCATATTTACCGCTTCGCTGGCATCATCGGAGCGCCCGGAAGTTTCACCACGCTTCATCAGCCTTTTCAGGCATTCTGCATCGGGCACATCCAGCTTCACCACTTTATTGATCTTGTTCTTGCGCAGGTCAAGCAGTTTATCCAGGGCTTCCACCTGGGCGAGGTTGCGGGGGAAACCATCGAAAAGGAACCCTTTGGCATCCGCGTTTTTTTCCAGGCAGGAGTCGATCATGCCGATCACCACTTCATCGGGAACAAGCTGTCCTTTATCAATAAAATTTTTGGCTTCCAGTCCAAGAGGGGTCATTTCAGAAATTTCCTGGCGAAGGAGATTGCCCGTTGATAAATGGATGAGCCCGAATTTGTCTACGATCTTTTCAGCTTGCGTACCCTTACCGCCTCCGGGAGGGCCAAACAGGATTAAATTGAACATTCTTATTGACTTACCTTGAGTGACAAATATAAGGAAAACAGGGGAGGGTAAGCTTTCACAAATCCTTGCCATCCGGGGCCGCACTTACTGCGTAACTTTATAATGATGAAACAAGCCCTGTTTTTACTGCCCCTGGCCCTCTGCCTGCAGTTTTGTACTTATTCTCAAAATCATAAAACCATGGATACGTCCAACAAGAACAACCCTGTTTATTCCAATACGGATACCTCCAAAGTGAACATGAGCGATGAGGAATGGAAGAAGATCCTCCCTGCCGACCTTTATTACATTGCCCGGCAGAAAGGAACGGAAAGAGCCTGGAGCAGTCCCCTCGAAACGCTGAAAGACAAGGGAACCTATTATTGCGCGGTTTGTGGCAATGCCCTTTTCGTGAGTGATACCAAGTTTGAAAGCGGCTGCGGCTGGCCTAGCTTTTATGAGCCGATCAGCAAGGGCAGTATCATTTATACGCCGGATAACAGTCATGGCATGAAACGTACAGAAGTGCAGTGCGGCCGCTGCAAATCGCACCTCGGCCATGTTTTCGATGACGGTCCTCCGCCCACAGGCCTGCGGTATTGCATTAATGGCGTGGTGCTTGATTTTAAAAAGGCTAAAGAGGCCGAATCAAAATTTAAGGAAGGTCAAAGCAACCAGTAAATCATTCTTTCCATCTGTATAAAACTCCCGGTGCCGGGAGTTTTTCTATTTTATTTTGCATTCATCAATTCTTTTATATTTACGCTCCTAATAATTTTTTGCTTATGAAATCGAAGTTGATTCTCAGATTGTGTGCTGTTTTATTCCTTTTGACCAGTTACCAGGGTTTTGCCCAGTTCAACCTGGCACAACCCATCCCGGTTGATCCCAATGTAAAAGTGGGAACGCTCCCTAATGGACTGAGGTATTATATCCGTAAAAATGCCAAGCCGGAAAAGAAAGTTGAGCTCCGCCTGGCTATTAATGTTGGTTCCATCCTGGAAGACAAGGACCAGTTGGGTCTTGCGCATTTTATGGAGCACATGAACTTCAACGGTTCCAAGAATTTTCCAAAGAATGAACTGGTGGATTACCTGCAGAAAGTGGGTGTGAAATTCGGTGCTGACCTGAATGCCTATACCAGTTTTGATGAAACGGTTTATATGCTTCCGATTCCTTCCACTGACCCTGAAGTGGTGGAGAAAGGATTTACCGTGCTGGAAGACTGGGCTTTCAATAACCTGCTCGACAAAACGGAGATCGACAAGGAAAGAGGTGTGGTTCTGGAAGAATCAAGACTGAGCAAGGATGCCAACGCGAGGCTCATGCGCCAGTATTTTCCTGTTATGTTCGAAGGTTCCAAGTATGCAGAACGCCTGCCAATTGGTAAGGATTCCATCCTGCAAAATTTCAAATATGCAACCCTGGAGCGTTATTACAGGCAATGGTACCGTCCCAACCTGATGGCCGTGATCGTAGTGGGTGATCTTGATCCCGTGGAAGCTGAAAAAAAGATCAAAGCGCATTTCAGTAAGTATAAAAATCCGGCGAATGCACCGGCTCGTCCTGCTATCATTCCTGTAAAAGAAAGGACAAAAACTGCGGCCATGGTGTTGACCGATGAAGAGCTGCCCAATACAGCAGTTCAGATGATCAATTACATGAAGCCTTCCAAAAAAATCAAAACCTGGGGAGATTACCGTTCCGATATCGTTGACGACCTGGCCAGCTCAATGGTGAATGAGCGTTTGCAGGAACTGGCGCAGAAAGAAAATCCGCCCTTCCTCTATGGCTTCACAGGCAAAGTGCCCTTCATCCGTGGTTACGATGCATCCATGTCCTACGCCGTTGTAGGTGGCGGCACTACCCAGCAAGCACTGAATGCACTTTATGCGGAAACGGAAAGAGCAAGGCAGTTTGGATTTCTGAAATCAGAACTGGAAAGAGCTAAGGCCAGCCTGATGAACCAGACTGAAAAATCTTTTGCTGAAAAAGATAAGCTGCAGTCAGGACAGATCGTGAACAATTACGTGCAGCATTTCCTGGCCGGCCAGCCCATAGTTGGAACAGAAAATCATTACAATTTCATCAAGCAGATCTTACCAACCATTACCCTGGATGAAGTGAATGCCGTTGCAAAAAAAGCAGCAGGTGCTTCCAGTCCATTTGTGATTGTACAGGGACCTGCCAGCAAAAAATCAGAGCTTCCTACCAATGAGGACCTGTTGGCGCAGGTGCAGGCAGCAACAAAGCAGAAAGTGACTGCTTACGAAGAAAAAGAAGTGGCGGATAAACTGGCTACAGGAGACCTTGCTGCAGGTAAGATCACTGCAGAGACCAAGAACGAAAAACTGGGTACAACCAATCTTGTGCTGAGTAATGGAGTAACCATCACTGTTAAACCCACTACCCTCAAGAATGATGAGATCACCATGGATGCGATGAGACTTGGTGGCTGGCATAAATTCCCGCTGGAAGATAAAGCCAATGCAGAAAGCGCGGCCCAGGCAGTGCAACTGATGGGAGTTGGTGATATGAGTCCAACCGACCTGCAAAAATTCCTTTCAGGTAAAACTATCAGTGTAACACCTTACCTCAATAATCATGAAGAAGGTATTGAAGCTACGAGCAGTGTGAAGGACTTCGAGACCATGCTCCAGCTTGTGAATCTTTACATGACCAATCCAAGAAGGGATGACGCTCTTGTAAGTGCCTATATCAAAAACATCAAAGGTTATCTTCAGTTCATCAAGGCTGATCCGCAGACCTTTTACCAGGATACAGTAACCCAGTTGCTGTATAATGGCAATCCCTGGATGAACCAGATTCCTACGGCGGAAGAACTGGACAAGGTAACTGCTGAAAAAGCGCTCCAGATCTACAACCAGGTTTTTGGTAATGCTCATGGCATGCATTTCACTTTTGTAGGAAATGTGGACCTGGCTAAAGCCAAACCCTTGTTTGAAAAATACCTGGGTTCTTTACCTGCAAAACCAATGGAGCCAACGTTTAAGGACAACAACATCAGGCCTGTAAAAGGAGTGATCAATGCCAATATCAAAAAAGGCAAGGAAGCACAGAGCATGATCAATGTAACCTGGACGGGTGAAACAGAATACAGTGCAGAAGAAAATCTTGCCCTGAAGGCCATGCTTGATGTGCTCAACATCAAAGTGATTGAAAAGCTGAGGGAAGAAATGGGCGGCATCTATGGAGGCGGCTTCAACGGCGGCATCCAGAAACGTCCTTATGTACATTATACGATCCAGTCAACCTTGCCTTGCGGTCCTGAGAATGTTGAGAAGCTCACTGTAGCGCTTTTCGACCTGATCAAAAATGTGCAGGAAGGAAAGATTGACCAGAAGGATCTTGACAAGGTTAAGGAAACATTGAAGAAAGACTACCAGACCAAGGTTCAGAACAATGATTTCTGGCTCACTACTTTATCCAATTCGCA
>CAYWSQ010000146.1:0-9820 GCA_964460925.1 uncultured Flavisolibacter sp.
ATGACCAGTACCATTCAGGTGTATTTAAAGTGACAAGAGACGCTGAAATTGATATAGATAATGATATTTCTACCACCCTCATCCAAAAAATTGAAAAAGGGCTGAAGAACAGGAGAAAGGGAAAACCTGTTCGGTTCATTTATGATAAGGAAATGGATCCGGGCCTGCTTGAATTCCTGATCCGCAAATTCAACCTTACCAAAAGAGACAATATCATCCCGGGCGGACGTATCCATAATTTCCGGGAGTTCATGGATTTTCCCAAGCAGGTTTTTAAAGTGGTGAGCAAAAGAAAAAAACCGCTCGACCATCCTGCATTCCTGGTGGAGAACAGGGTGACCGATGTGGTGCTTAAAAAGGATGTGATGCTGCATTTTCCTTATCATTCCTTCAATGCAGTGATCGACCTGTTAAGGGAGGCGGCCATCGATCCGGATGTCACTTCCATTAAAGTGACTGCTTACAGGCTGGCAAAACAAAGCAAGATTATTAATGCCCTTATTAATGCCGTTCGCAATGGCAAGCAGGTTACGGTGATGCTTGAGCTCAAGGCCCGTTTTGATGAAGAGGCCAACCTTGAATGGAAGGAAAGGCTTGAAGAAGAAGGTGTAAAAGTGCTGATCGGCATTCCTAATATGAAAGTGCATTCCAAGTTGTGTATCATCAGGAAAAGAGTGCAGGATAAGATCGTGCAATACGGTTTTGTGAGCACGGGCAACCTGAACGAGGATACGGCCAGGGTTTATGCTGATCATTGCCTGATGACCTCCAACCGCAATATCATGTCGGATGTGAACAGGATCTTCAATTACATTGAGCATTATAAAACAGGTACTCATTTTCTGAAAGCCTGTACCTGTATACTTCCCAGCCCCAATTTTGCCAGGAAGGAAATCATAAAGATGATCCACACAGAAGTGCGTAATGCCATCAGGGGCAATCCGGCGAGTATTACGGCGAAGATGAACTCTCTTTCTGATGAAGAGATCATTAATGAACTCTACGACGCGGCCAAATCAGGTGTTGAGATCAACCTGATCATCCGCGGCATCTTTTGCATGGTTACTGAAAGTACCCGTTTCGACAAGCCAGTTAAAGCGGTTAGTATAGTTGACGAATTCCTGGAGCATGCCCGCGTATGGATCTTTCATAATGGAGGCAAGGAAAAGGTTTTCATTTCCTCGGCTGACTGGATGGTGCGAAATCTTGACCACCGGGTAGAAGCCAGTTGTCCTATTTTTGATGAGGATATCAAAAAAGAGCTGAAAGACATCATTGCCATCCAGCTTAAGGATAATGTGAAGGGAAGATGGCTGAATAATGAGCTGACTAATGAATATGTACAGACGAATGGTGTACAGGTGAGGTCACAGGAAGAAACTTATAATTATTTATATCAAAAAATAACCGAAAACGTTGAGACTGGCAGCAATTGATATAGGCAGTAATGCAGCCAGGCTGCTGATCAATGATGTGATCGAAGGTCCGCAGGGCAAAGCTGAATTCATTAAGCTCACACTGGTGAGGGTTCCCCTCCGGCTGGGTTTCGATGTTTTTGAAACCGGTTCCATATCTGGGCAGAAAAAGGAAATGCTCGTTAAAACCATCAAGGCCTACAAATTACTAATAGATGTGTACCAGGTGCAGCATCTCATTACTGCGGCCACTTCAGCCATGAGGGATGCATCCAATGCAAAAAATATTTTGCAGGAAGTGAAGGAAGAAACGGGTATAGAAATCCGCGTGATAACAGGAGAAGAAGAAGCCAGTTTCATCTACGAGAACCATATTGCTGAAAACCTAAGCAGTATGGAATCCTACCTGTATATTGATGTTGGCGGGGGCAGTACCGAACTCACTTTTTTCAGCGATGGAAGGCTCGTGGCCAAACAGTCATTCAATATCGGGACCATCCGCCTGCTCAAGAACCAGGTGAACGAAGAGCACTGGGCAGAAATGAAAGAATTTATCAAGCAAAAAACCAGCGGTTACCACCATATTTCTGTGATTGGCTCGGGAGGTAATATCAACAAGATATTCTCTCTTTCTAAGCGAAAAGAAGGCAAACCACTCACCCTCGAACTGCTTCGTAATTATTATAAGGAATTCAGCAGCATCAGCCTGGCTCAGAGAATCAGCCTATACCAGTTACGTGAAGACCGCGCTGATGTAATTGTTCCGGCCCTGCTGATCCATATCAATGTAATGAGATGGGCCGAAGCCGAAGAAATCTTTGTGCCCAAGATCGGCCTGGCAGACGGGTTGCTGCATATTTTGTATGACCAGGTTAGGAGGAAGTGATGGTCAATGCTGCGCCAACCATCCGCGTGCGCTGACTGTGTGCGCTGACTGAGTGCGCTGAAGCTATTGCGGAGGTGCAAGCTTTGGCGAAGGTGTGGTCAAGCAACTTTATTCTAACTTTCCCGCAAAATTTGATCATGAGTGCAAGTACATCTGAATTAAAAAGAATAACCACCAATACTTTACAGAAGCTTAAAAGCGCAGGTCAGAAGATTTCGATGATTACTGCTTACGATTTTTCTTTTGCCCGCATTTTCGACTCGGCAGGTATCGATGTGATCCTGGTGGGAGATTCAGCATCCAATGTTATGGCGGGTCACGAAACCACCCTGCCCATTACGCTCGACCATATGATCTACCACGCATCATCGGTGATCCGGGGTGCCAAAAGATGCCTCGTGGTGGTGGATCTGCCCTTTGGTTCCTACCAGTCCAACAGTGATATTGCTCTTGCTTCCGCTATCCGGATTATGAAAGAGACCGGTGCTCATGCCATCAAACTTGAAGGGGGTGAAGAAGTGCTGGAATCCGTGAAGCGGATCATCGGGGCCGGGATTCCCGTAATGGCACACCTGGGCCTCACTCCTCAATCAATTTATAAATTCGGTACCTATAATGTGAGGGCAAAAGGTGAAGATGAAGCTGCTAAGTTAAGAGCTGATGCACGCCTGCTGCAGGAAGCAGGATGCTTCGCACTGGTGCTTGAAAAAATCCCGGCCACACTGGCAAAAGAAGTTTCAACAAGTCTCAGCATCCCCACAATAGGAATTGGCGCCGGGCCTCATTGCGACGGGCAGGTGCTGGTGATGCATGACATGCTGGGGATCAATACCGAATTTAAACCTCGTTTCCTGCGCCAGTACCTTAATATGCATGAACAGGTAACTTCCGCCATCCAGCAATATATTACCGACGTCAGGTCGAATAATTTCCCTAATGAATCTGAATCATATTAAATTCCCGTACACTTTATAGTTAATCAATCTGACTTATGAGAAAGACATTTGCACTATGTGCATTGTTAGGTTCAATGCTATGCAACAGCCTTCTTGCACAGGATACCGAAATGGACCCGGTAACCATTACTACTTCTTCCACGCCGGAAAAAACATCCCGATCCGGCAGAAATCTTTTTATAATACAGGGAGAAAAGATCAACGACCTTCCGGTCCAGTCCATTGATGAATTGCTGCGCTTTCTTCCCGGTATCGAAATGCAGGCAAGAGGGCCACTCGGTGCACAAAGTGATATCGTGATGCGGGGGGGCACTTTTCAGCAGGTGCTGGTAGTGCTTGACGGTATGCGGCTGAATGATCCCAATACCGGGCATTTTTCTTCATACATCCCCATTGCGCCTCATGAAATTGAAAGGATAGAGATTCTTAAAGGAGCTTCTTCCGCTGTTTATGGATCGGAAGCCGTAGGAGGCGTGGTTCATATCATCACAAAAACTTTTTCAGCACGCAAGGGAAATGCTTCCCTCAATGCAGGGGCTCTGCTCAAAGCTGGTGCCTATGACCTGTTCTCGGCCAGTGCAGGTATCTATTTCAGCAATGGCAATACTTCTGTGAGTGCGGGTGTTTTGTCCAACAACACAGCCGGGCAGCCGCAAAGGGGTACTAACGGTTTTGTGTATGCGCATACTGCTTCGTTTTCCCTGGGTCATCACTTCAGCGAAAAGTGGTCGATGCAGATGCGGTATGCTTATGATACCCGTAATTTTTCCGCGCAGAATTTTTATACAAGCTTCATATCTGATACGGCCACTGAAAAAATCACCGGTTTCTGGAACCAGCTATCAGTATCCTACAAAACGAATCAAAACCGCCTGAGTTTTTCCGCAGGCTATAAGGATCTTGATGATGAATACCGTTTCAACAGCATGGGAGCGCCCAATGAAAGCAACAGTAAAATGGTGCAGGCCCTGTTGAAAGATGAATGGAAACTGGGTGAGAAGACCCATCTCGTTGTTGGAGGTCAGTACATCAATAAAAGGATACTCAGCAACGACCGGGGCCGGCACCGTGTAGACCAGGCTGCAGGATTTATTGTTGCGAACCAGCAGTTTGGAGAGCGTTTTTTCACCAGCCCGGCATTCCGGATCGAGTGGAATGAAAGGTCTGGTTGGGAACTGGTGCCGCAACTCAATTTGTCCTACCGGCTCAAAAATTTTCAGCTCAGGGGAAGCGCAGGCAAAACCATACGTGATGCAGACTTCACAGAACGGTTCAATAATTATAATAAAATATTTGTAAGCAGCGGCCGTATCGGTAACCCTGACCTGTCGCCGGAGCAATCCTTCAGTTATGAGGCGGGAGTAGATTATTTAAATACAGCGTTTAAAATCTCAGCGGGGTTTTTCCAGCGCCATCACAGGCAACTGATCGATTATGTACCCACTCCATTTAATGAAATGCCCCGGCAGTTCAACCTCTCGCCTACAGGCAGCTATGCGCTGGCAAAAAATATTGCCAGGGTAAGAACCTCTGGTTTTGAAGCAGACCTTGTGTATTCCAAAACTTTTTCAAATAAACAGGAAGCCTGGGGTACCCTCGGTATGGTTTGGTTAAACAGCGTGAGCAGTGATGCCAGTCCATCTCTTTATGTTTCATCCCATGCAAGGTTCCTGACCAATTTCAGTCTGCGTTACCGTGTGCAGCGCTTTGCTTTCACTGTAAGTGGATTATATAAATCAAGGAAGGAACAGGTGTCCGCGATTGACATTGCAAAAGTTGACAGGAGTTATTTTGTTATGAATGTGAAGGCTGAAGTTTTTGCCTGGCAGAATAAAATAGCTGCCTTTCTTCAGGCAGATAATGTTTTTGATAGTAATTATGCAGACCTTTTGGGTGCCCGCATGCCAGGCAGATGGCTGATGGGCGGATTCAAAATATCTTTGTCAAAATAAAGCACATGCAGGACGTATTGAAAAAACTGGGCATAAGTGAAAAGAATGAAGGCACATCAACCGGGAGGAAATGGATCAGTACTGGTGGAACACCGATCGAATCCTTTTCGCCTGTTGATGGTAAAAGGATTGCAGCAGTTACAAAAACTGACAAGGAATCGTATGAGAAAGTGGTGAGCACTGCTGCCGCGGCTTTCCTTGAATGGCGCAACTGGCCATCACCAAAAAGAGGGGAGATTGTAAGGCAGGTTGGTGAATCCCTTCGCGCAAATAAAGATTCATTAGGCAGGCTTGTTTCCTATGAAATGGGAAAAAGCCTCCAGGAAGGATATGGTGAAGTGCAGGAGATGATTGATATCTGCGATTTTGCCGTGGGACTTTCCCGCCAGTTGCATGGTTTAACGATGCACAGTGAAAGGCCTGGTCACAGGATGTATGAACAATGGCACCCGCTGGGGATCGTAGGTGTAATATCTGCATTCAATTTCCCGGTTGCCGTATGGAGCTGGAACGCGATGCTGGCCTGGGTTTGCGGTGATGTATGTATCTGGAAGCCCTCAGAAAAAACGCCTCTTTGCGCGCTCGCCTGCCAGAATATAATTTCGGGTGTGTTTGAAAAGAACGAAGTTCCGGAAGGAGTTTCCTGTCTTGTTATGGGAGAAAGGGAAGTTGGAGAATACCTCACGCATGATAGCAGGATCCCTCTTATTTCAGCAACCGGTTCCACCCGCATGGGCAAAGCTGTTGGCGCTGCTGTAGGTGCCAGACTTGGGCGTTCACTCCTTGAACTGGGAGGAAATAATGCCATCATTATCTCTAAAGATGCAGACCTTGAAACTTCGCTGGTAGGATGCGTATTTGGCGCTGTGGGTACGGCTGGCCAGAGGTGCACCACTACAAGAAGATTGATCATTCATGAAGATGTGTATGAGCAGTTCCGCGATAAAATGGTGCATGCCTACAAACAATTGAAAATCGGTGACCCGCTGGATGAAAAAAATCATGTGGGGCCACTCATTGATAAAGATGCCGTGCAGGCCTATCTCAGTTCCATAGAAAAATGCAAGGCTGAAGGCGGCAGGTTCATTGTAGAAGGCGGGGTACTCAGCGGACCCGGCTATGAATCGGGTTGTTATGTAAAACCCTGCATCGCTGAAGTTGAGCCTGGTTACGAGATCGTACAGCATGAAACTTTTGCACCCATTCTCTACCTAATGAAATATAAAACTTTCGAGGAGGCAATTGCAATACAGAATGGTGTACCCCAGGGACTTTCTTCTTCCATTATGACACTTAACCTTCGCGAGGCCGAACAATTCCTGTCCGTAAGCGGAAGCGACTGCGGTATCGCCAATGTCAACATCGGTACTTCCGGTGCAGAGATCGGCGGGGCATTCGGGGGCGAGAAGGAAACCGGGGGTGGCCGTGAAAGCGGAAGCGATGCCTGGAGAATTTACATGCGCCGGCAGACCAATACCATCAACTACAGTAATAAACTGCCACTTGCCCAGGGCATTAAGTTTGATCTTTAGTGTTAATTAACAAATTGCAGCCAACCACTTATCCTGTTTTTGGCAACTCTGTTAAGAGGCATTATCTAATTTTACAGACTCAATTTAAACACAAAAACATGATGATTCTTTTCAAAAGATCCGTACTGATGGTTGCTTTGGCTACTGCAAGCCTGGCGTCTGTGGGCCAGACTTCTGTGAGGGTGCCCAATGGCTGGCATTTGCAGGATAAGTCAGGTGCCGGGTTTTACGGTATCAGTCTCGACAAAGCCTATGAATTTGTAAAGGGTAAAAAAAGCCAGACCGTGATTGTTGCGGTAATCGATTCGGGAATTGATACAACGCATGAAGATTTGAAACCTATACTCTGGACCAATCCCAAAGAAGTTCCTGGTAATGGAATTGATGATGACGGAAATGGCTATATTGATGATGTACATGGATGGAATTTTCTTGGTGGCCGCGATGGAAGAAATGTAAAGCAGGACTCCTATGAAGCCGCCCGTGTTTACCATATGTTCAAAGCTCAATTCGAAGGGGTTACAGATCCTTCCCAATTGAGCGCCAAAGACCAGGAATTGTATAAAACATGGAAAAGAGCTGAAGGTGATGTAGTGAAAGGTGTGGACCAGACAGAGCTGATCTTCCTGAAAAAATTATATCCCGGGTTGATCAAGGGAGACTCCGTGATCGCTGCAGATCTTCAAAAAGAAGAATACAGCGGTAAAGACCTCCAGGGTTATAAAGCCACGAATCCTGATGCGATCGCTACTAAAAATATCATCCTCAGCATCTGCGCGGCCAACAATAATAATTTCGATATCACCAATAAAATGCTGATCGATGATATTGAAGGACAGCTCCGCAAGGCAGAAGCTGCTGAAACTCCTCCCCGTAATTTCCGTGGCGAGATCGTTCAGGACAACGAGAATGATATCAATGATAAGTTCTACGGCAATAATGATATCATGGCCAACACACCTTTCCACGGAACACACGTTTCAGGTATCATTGGTGCGGTGCGCAACAATGGAAAGGGTATCGATGGTATTGCTGACAATGTGCGCATCATGACGCTCCGCGCAGTTCCTGATGGCGATGAGCATGACAAGGATATTGCACTCGCTATCCGTTACGCTGTTGATAATGGTGCGAAGATCATCAACATGAGTTTTGGTAAAAGCTTTTCTCCCCAGAAACACTGGGTTGATGATGCTGTGAAATATGCCGAAAGCAAAGGCGTGCTCCTGATCCATGCGGCTGGGAACGATGCCAAAAACCTGGATAAAGGATTTAATTTCCCCAATGCCAACCTGGAAGCTGATGGAAAAAAAGCGAGCAACTGGTTAACCATTGGTGCCAGTGGTGATCCCCAGAATGGCGGGCTTACTGCCAGTTTCTCCAACTACGGCAAAACTGAAGTTGATGTATTTGCCCCTGGTGTGAACATTTACTCTACCATCCCTGGCGGCAATACTTATGGTAATGCAAGCGGTACCAGCATGGCCTCACCTGTTACAGCAGGCGTAGCCGCTTTCATCCTCCAGTATTACCCGCAGCTTTCTCCTCAGCAACTCAAAGAAGTGCTGGAGAAAAGCGCAGTGAAGCCTTCTACCAAGGTTCCTGTACCTGGAACTGATGAGGAAATGGAGCTTTCTGAATTAAGTCGTACAGGTGGACTCGTGAATGCATTTGAAGCAGCCAAACTTGCCGAGACCATGACATCCAATAAGAAAACTGAGAAAAAGCCCCAGCCAAAGAAAATGAAAGTAAAGAAAGCAGTGAGAAATTAATTCCTGCACAGTATAGATATTGAATCCCGGCATTAGTGCCGGGATTTTTTTATTTTGTATCAAATAACTGTTATGCCAAACGTAGACCTCACCAGGGTTCCATCTTTCTATCACAAATACATTGAAAAGGTAAGTGCAGACGAATTGGAAGAAGCTTTCACCATTCATCAAAGGGAATTGATCAATACGCTCAATACCCTGCCTGAAAGCAAATGGGATTACAGGTATGCGGAAGGTAAATGGTCGATCCGTGAAATGGTGCAGCATATGATAGATGCTGAAAGGATTTTTTGTTTTCGTGCGCTCTGTTTCGCCAGGAAAGACCCTAATGCACTGCCAGGCTTTGATGAAAACAGCTATGTAGTGTCAACAGCCGGACAGCAAAGGCCGGCAACGGAGCTTATTGAAGAAATGAAAACAGTTCAGAAAGCTTCTGCCCTGCTCTTTGCTTCATTCACTCCCGAAATGTTGGAACAAAGCGGTGTAGCCAATAACAACCCGATCTATGTGAAAGCCATCGGCTTTATTGTTGTGGGTCATACGCTGCATCATGTAGAGGTATTGAAGGAAAGGTATTTGGGAGCGAGCAGCTACTAGTAGCTAGTTTCTAGCCGCTAGCCACTAAATGTATTTAACTCATATAGTATTGGTAATAAAAAACCCATTCACTGGTGAATGGGTTTTTTATTAATCGAATTTGTTAGTTCAGAATGTCTTGGCCGGTGCAGACTGGGCTTTAGCCAGGTTGTGCTGTTTCACCATATCGTTGATCACTTTTACTGCCTGGTCCACATATATATCCTTGCTGATATTACTGAGCCACTGTTTATAACGGGCTGTTTTGTCTTTATCCTCTGAAATATAACGTGACTCATCCTGCTTCAGGAATGCTGCCTGCATGTTGGAATCCATTTTAACCAGTTTCTCTATTCTTTTTACCGCATCACGTGTGATTTTCTGTTCAGCCCTGAACTGGTTGATCTCAAGGGGGTATTCCCGGTCATTCTGCCTGGCAAGTATATCTGTTTCTTTTTTGATCATATTGAATACAGAATCGTTTGCCACCCTGGCCCTGGCCTGGCTGGTAATGGGCTGGAAGCTGAAACCGGGCTGCCATTTAGTATAAGAGGCCTTTCCTATTTCATCATATTCCATGGCATTTGGATTATCCCTTTCACGGAATTTCAGGTATTCATAATAATCTGGAATGATCACATCAGGCACCACTCCTTTTTGCTGGGTGGAACCACCGCTGATCCTGTAAAATTTCTGCAGGGTCAGTTTAACTGAGCCCAGGTCATCTGAGT
>CAYWSQ010000147.1:0-9726 GCA_964460925.1 uncultured Flavisolibacter sp.
TAGGCAAGATTGGTATAATAAGGCCAGTGTTTTTGCGGGGTGATACCGCTGCGGAAATGACTGCCGTGTGCATGCGCGTCGATGAAGCCGGGTGTGATGGTCTTGCCACTAGCGTCGATGATCTTGGCACCAGAAGGAATCGTTATTTCACCAGTCTTGCCAACTGCTTTAATGGTATTTCCATCCACCACGATCGTTCCATTCTCGATCACTTCATTGCCTTTCATGGTAATGATGCGGGCATTGGTGAAAGCAATGACACCTGATGGTTTGTCTGTTTTTGCTTTGAGACCAATCGCGATGCCTTTTTCAGGGATCACGAAACTACTGTCAGGTTTTCCTGCCACGAATTCAAAACGGTCTTCGATGGCGATCGTGTAATACTGATCACCCAGGGTATAATGAAGTTTGTTGCCATCATCGCTCCAGTGCAGGTTGAGTCCCGCGTCCCTTGAAACTTTTTTCACAGGGAAATCTGCAGTAGTGCTTCCCAGGTCAATCGTTTTTCCCGTAACCGGGAAGCTGGCGATATAAACATTATGCAGGTCAATGAAGGCCACCCAGTTCTCATCGGGAGAAACATTGAACTGGCTTCCATAAGTGCTTTTCAAATGGATTTTTTCATCGGTGCCATCGGTTTTAATGGAAGCGAACTGGCGGTTCATTCCGCCACCGGCCTGGTAATAAATACGGTCTCCTTTTTTATTGAAACGGGGCAAGTCACCACTGGTTCTTACCAGTTTTTGTTCTCCACCAGTAACAGGCATGATATAGATCCCGGGCTGTGAAGTGTAGGCAGGTCCGAGTACATCATTGCCATTCTCCTTCCTGAACACGATCCATTTTCCATCGGGAGAAAAAGAAGGCATCCGGTAAATACCTTTCAGGCTGGTAAGCTTTGATGACTTGCCTGAAGCAAGATTCAATATTTGTATGGAGCCTGATTCCTGGTCATTCCATGTAGTGTAAACAAGGCTTTTTCCATCAGGAGCAAACGAGGGTTCAAATTCAAAATCAGAACCGGTTGTCAGTCTTTGTGGTTTTCCCGAAGGGAGTTCTTTTTTATAAAGATGCCCGAGTGCATGGAATACGATCCACTTACCACCGGGTGCGGTGACTGCCTGGCGGATGACGTTCACATTAAATTCATCGGGATTGATATTTTGTTTCATCCTGACTGCTTCGGCGATCTTCTGGTTCACTTCCGCGGTAAAAGGAATTTCAGTAGCGCTATTTGGTTTGCTGATATCTATTTTATTGATCTTGCCATTGCTCCAGATCACGATATGTTTATTGTCGGGTGTCCAGTCAAAACCTGTGAATGATCCAAAGATGGTCCAGGCTTCCTGCTGGTCTTTGCTCAGGTTTTCATACACGGGCCATTCCTCTCCTGTTTCCAGGTTGCGGAGAAAGAGAACTGTTTTGGTGCGCACTCTTTTGATGAAGGCTAAAGTTTTCCCATCATGGGAAAGTTGCGGACGTACCGCACCACCGGGACCACCGGTTACATTCTCAATGTTTCCTTTTTCCCTGTCCAGCCGGCGGATGATAAAGATCTGGTTGTTGGGATCTTTATTGTACTGGAAATAACCACCCGGGTACATGTCTTCACTGAAATAAACATAGCGGCCATCAGGAGAAACGATGGGTTCATTCTCATCCTGCTGGTCATTCTTGCGGGTGGTGAGCTGCAAGCCATTGCCGCCGCTGGTATGATACATCCAGATCTCACCAGCACCGGCTGATCTTGTTGAGGTGAAATGTTTTCTTGCAACGATGTATTGCCCGTCTGGTGTCCAGGCCGCGTTGTTGAGCAGCCTGAAATTTTCTTTTGTTACCTGTTTGGCATTATTGCCATCAGCATCCATGATCCAGATATTATCTCCGCCACCGGCATCGGAAGTAAAGAGAATTTTTTTACCATCGGGACTAAAGCGGGGCTGCACTTCAAAAGCGAGTCCTGTGCGGATGGCTTTTGCATTGCCCCCGGTGAAGGGCATGGTGTAGATATCACCCAGCAGGTCGAATACGATGGTCTTTCCATCGGGTGAGAGGTCGAGGTTCATCCAGGTGCCTTCAGTGGTGGTGAATTTGACTTCTTTTAAAGGAAGGCCTGGATCATTGACATTCCATTTTTTGTTTTGTGCGAAAGTGGAGAGCATGGCCGTGCAGGCAAGCAGCGCGAGAAAGATTCTATTCATGGCTTGTAAAAATTGGGAAACCTTAAAGTTAAGGAAGGAGGAAGATTTAACCGCAAAGCGCGCAAAGGAGACGCAAAGAAGACGCAAAGTAAGTTCGAATTTTCTTTGCGTCTTCTTTGCGTTTTTTAAGCTGGAATTTTATTGAAGGCTGGCCCTTTGCGCCCTTTGCGGTTCCTGTATTTACAAAAAAAGGGAACATTTCTGCTCCCGTTTTCTATTAAACTGAACCTGACCTATTTTTTCTTTCTTGATAACAATGCAATAGCCACTGTAGTCACCAGCACAGTAGCTGCAATCTTTGTCACCATGCTTTTACGGTTATACTTCCACTCAGCATTCCATCCTCTTTCGGCGAAAACATTTGGAATATGACCGCGGCTTAGATCTTCAACAATGCCTTCCACGGCATTCACCCTGTCGGCCAGGATCAATGTCATCCAGTGACCGGCATGTCCTTCACTGAAGCGGAAAGCGAACCTGCGCAGATGTCCGCTTAAACCTGAAGGCGGAGTAGAGGTGCCGAATACAGCACTGTCGCTGGGCCTTTCAACAGAGCGCAGCAGTTCCACATCTTTCGGTTGCAATGGCGGCCTGGCATAATTGAGCCGCTCATGATCCGCGCCATTCCAATGTTTGATCGGGTAGTTGGGATGGTCTTCCGGGTCAGCATCGATGCCCCATCCGGGTATGTCTTTATAACGGTCGGCAATCTGCCTGTCCATTTCGGGATTGATTGTTCTTTCCATAAAAAATATTTTATGCCACCTGGGCAGATGAAGGAATTAATATGGGTTTGATACAGCCGTCAAGTTTGCGTGAGAAGATGTGGTAAGCATCTGAGATTTCTTCCAGCGGTATCCTGTGTGTGATCAAACCTTTTGGATTCAGCACACCATTCATGACATGGTCGATCAGCCTTGGAAGTAATCTTTTCACCGAAGCCTGGTTGGCCCTGATGGTAATGCCTTTGTTCACCACGTTACCGATCGGTACCAGGTTCCAGGTAGGACCATACACACCTACGATAGAAATGATGCCACCTTTTTTCACGGAATTGATCGCCCACATCAAAGCGGTTGCCGATCCTGCCTGCAGTAAAGTTTTTCTTCCTGTGATGGTCTGCAGTGTATTACCCGCAGCTTCACAACCTACCGCATCAATACAAACATCCGCGCCAAAATTGCCCGTGGTCTTCTTGAGGAAGACTACAGGATCATCCATATCGCGGAAATTGTAAGCTTCGCATTTGGCATAATTGCGTGCAAACTCCAAACGATATTCCAGTTCATCGATAACAATCACGCGTCCTGCACCAAACAACCAGGCACAGCGTGCTGCCATGATACCGATAGGACCTGCACCGAATACTACTACAGTATCTCCTTTTTTGATGCCGCCCATTTCAGCTGCCTGGTAACCGGTTGGCACCACGTCGGTCAGCAGTACTGCATCATCAAGGTCCATTCCTTTTGGAATGATGGTGGGGCCAACATCAGCATAGGGTACACGCACATATTCAGCCTGGCCACCATCATATCCGCCCGCAGTATGAGAGTAGCCGAAAATTCCGCCTACTGCTGTTGCCTGTGTATTGGATTCATGGCAGTTGCCAAACAGTTCCTGCTTACAGAACGGACAGGATCCGCAGGCGATGTTGAAGGGCACCAGTACATGATCACCTACTTTGAGGTTCTGTACACCTGAGCCAACCTCTTCTACAATACCGGTGAATTCATGTCCGAAGGTCATGCCTACACGTGTGTCGGGCACAAGGCCATGGTAGAGGTGAAGGTCAGATCCACAAATGCAGGATCTTGTCACACGCACAATTGCGTCACCGGGGTGAAGAATTTCGGGGTCAGGTTTGTTGCGGTCAGCTCTTACCCTGAAGGGGCCGCGGTAATTCATTGCCAGCATACTTGTATTTTTTTAAAATGATTGATTAGTGCTACACATGAGTATGCGCTTTGATGCATACTGCGTGAAATTGTATGCTGTAAAAAATATGCCGCGATAAGATTGGGTAAATCAATAATGTTGTACAGTTGGCTTTCTCATAAATGTCTTTAAAAGTGATTAGCTACTGGTTGTTTAACCGCAAAGTGCGCAAAGGAGACGCAAAGGAGATGCAAAGAAGGTTCGAGAATTCTTTGCGTATCCTTTGCGTCTTGAAAGCTTGAATTCAATCAAAGACTGGCCACTTTGCGCCCTTTGCGTTTAATTTCTGCATTACATTGTTATGAGAATTCCAGCCAAAGGACAAAGTCAAAAGTTAAAAGGCAAAAGGCCAAAAGCCAACAGCTTTCATTCTTCCCCAGAATTGTATAGCTTTACCCTGCTTCAGCGCTTATCGGGGGTGTTCGTTCTATTGCCCCTTGCCTCAATTCATAAAAGCCGGCTATCCCGGCAGCATCAGGTTCGGTTATAGTTTTTTATAGTTCGCACTGTCCGTGTTTAGTAACGTTTAAAACTTGTACTATGAAACTTTCTGATTTTATTATGTTAGGCAACGATGAAAAGAAAATGACCGTTCTGCACCAGGGAGTGCTGATCGGTAAAAGAAAGCAGCATACTTCCATGATCTTTCTTTTCCAGTTGGATGGTTTTTATGTGGAGACCTGGTGCAACCAGGGAGATAAAACCATCGAGGAATACAGGATGTTCGGGCAAACACATTCGCTCAATCCCTACTTGGATGATATACGGATTGATGATTTGTTGAACTGACGAGGAATAGATTGATCAGTTTTGGTTTTTGGTTAGTTCCTCCACTTTGGAATTGATCTGGTCAACCATGGTTGACAATTCTTCATTGGCTGAAAAATCGCCCTTGAGTGATTGAATGATCAGTTCTGTCTGGCGGATCCGCAATGCTATGTATTCGCTGATCAGTTTCCTGTTCCTGGACAGATTGGTATTCAAATCATAACCAGCTGTTTTATCAATGAGTTCTTTTGCTTTTTTCCATTCAGGTTGCGTAATGGCAACTACTTCGTTTAGCATTGTTCCCGGATCATCATTATTGAGAGGAGCAAGAGCTTTGGTCTCTATCTCCTGCAAAGATTTTATAGCCTGCAAATACCTGGTGGATTGATCCAATGGCCTATTTAGGTACCAGGTGGTAATAGCAACTGAAATAAGGGCCACTATCCCGATAGCGGCCGTTTTGCCTATACGCGCAGGCTGTTTGATTGAGAAATAATATAGATAGCCGATTACAAATCCGCTCACCAGTCCACCCAGGTGGGCGGCATTATCAGTGGCGTCGGATTTGGCACCATAAAGAATATTATATCCTATAAAAATGCCGATGCTTTGCAGCAAACCATTCCTTACGGTTTTTGGAATTAAACGTGTGGTCAGTAAGGCCAGGAAAACACCATACAATCCAAAGATCGCACCTGAAGCACCTGCGCTTACCAGGTGTTCATCATGCCACCAGGTACTGGTGACACTGGCCAGCAGACCGGTAGCGAGGTAAGCAGTGATATACCTTTCCTTCCCCAGCATGGGTTCCAGGTAGATGCCCACCATATATAAAGCATACATGTTAAACAGGATGTGGATGAGGCCTATATGAACAAAAACAGAGGTAATAAGCCTCCACCACTCTCCATTGAGAGTTAGGGATTTTACATTCGCACCCCACCTGGTGAGATCAGCTACAAGGGGTTCAAACAATGCAACCCCGGTAATGACCATGGCAATGAATACCAAAATATTCAAACCCATGATCGTATAAGTAACTATTCGGGACCCCCCGGAAAGATTCATTACCGCATCAGTTTTTTCAGCTTCCTCTGTTTCTTTTTGAACAGCAATGGCAGTTTTTTCC
This sequence comes from uncultured Flavisolibacter sp., assembly GCA_964460925.1. Classification (GTDB taxonomy): domain Bacteria; phylum Bacteroidota; class Bacteroidia; order Chitinophagales; family Chitinophagaceae; genus Flavisolibacter. Next base: position 6,037 of record CAYWSQ010000147.1, read on the forward strand.
CTGGCAGCCTGGATCTCTGTTTCCCATTTATCTTCTTCACCAGATCCGCTGGTTTGCATTTGTTGATGTAAGGCAGCTTCAAAAGCTGATACGTTCTTTTTATTTTTTTTGAGCAGGTCAAATGAAGCTGTTTCGGGCAGCTTGCTGGTAATATGAAGTTCACCGTCCGCAGCATCCACTATAATGTGGTCGGCATAGGCATTCCAGGTCTTTTTGGTATACCCAACGATCCTGTTATCAAAAATAAATTCTGTTGTCCAACCGAGTTGTTTGAAAGTTGCATAACTCAAAGAAATTAGCTGGCTGGCTGTTTTTCCAGGGAGGACTATGCTTGTGGCGAATTGCGGCATGTATTCTATTTGGCCGGAAGGTGCAAAAAAAAATCAATGGATCAAAACGGCAGATACACAAATCAATAAGGCCTGCATTCCTGCAAGCCTTATTGATAAAAGATGTAGCTGATTTATTCCCAATACTTCTGCGTGGAATCTGCACGGCCTTCCTGGTTATACACCAGTTTACGGTCCTTCATGCCTTTCAGTTCCACCTGGTAATATACCTGGCCGTTTTTTTCCAGTCTTTCGGCATCATCGATCTCACCATCGTACTGCTGCTTTACATCATCATGAATGGAAGCAGGCACTTCGCTCACGGGTACGTCTTCCTTCTGCATGATCACCTTGCCCGAAGCATCCAGTTGCAGGGTAATGTCGGTACTGTCATTCACATCTATTTCCGCCTCAAACATTTCTCCTGTTTTTTTCCAGTCTATCTTTTGGTCAGGATATTTGTCAGTCACCGCTTTTTTCACCACATCCGGAACGGAGTCTGAAGCAACATCATTGTCGTTGCAGGCTGCCAGCAGGCAAACAACTGCCAGGCAAAGGATCATTCTTTTCATTGTATAATAATTTATGGTTGATGGTGTAGGTATGCAAATCAATTGCCAGCCCGGTTCAGGGAGCAATTACAGTCCTGCTGCTCACACTATGCACGCTGAAATAGCCCAGGGCACTTCCGCTGATATTGCTTAGGGGATTAGCAGGCGCTACTGTATTGCCCTGGCCGGAAGCGCCCCCGTTGCGTAAACTGTACCAGTACCGCAACATATCATCATTAATGGAATGCAGTTCGATCCTTACTTCATCGCCGGTTTTGATATTGCGTGGATCATCTTCGCGGTCAATCCCTGAATCAAGCTGCAATACTTCCTGCAGCCCGTCAGTAAATTCATCATCATTCCAGAAAATGGCAGGGTCTTTCACTCCATTTAGGTATTGAACAAAACGGTAGCCATTATCCTCGCCGGCAGGGTCGGTATAGGCAATGGTGGGGAATTTAAAACGCCCGAACGGACCGCTTTCAATCAGCAAAGTATCAAGCAGTACCTGCTGCGGCATGCGCCCGGAAGCTGAAAATTGTTCCCCGTTGATGTTCACACTCAGTTCATACAAATGTCCCGTTGTGCCGCCCAACTGGCTGGATTGGTAAATGCCGGGAGCAGTTTCGGAAAGCGTATAGGCAACACCGTTATCCCTGATCACCACCACCGCGCCACTGATGGCCGCAAACTGGTTGTCGCCATTAAAATTCTTAGACTGTTTAATGATCACCTTTGCGCTGCCGGCCTCATTGGTAATAATGCCTTCGATCACATAACGCGGCTGGTTCTCTCCCAGGTCCAGCTCAATCACCTTCCGGCAGGATAAAACGCAGGTGGTTAAAAAAAAGAAAAGAAGGTATTTCATGGTTAGAATTTAAAATGATAGGTGATGGAAGGAATGAAGGTGAAGAGCGAGGTCCTGACCGCTTCTGTACGCAGTGGGTCTTCTTCGCTTTCCCTGAAACTGATCTGCCAGGCATTAGCCCTTCCGTAAGCGTTGTACAAACTGAAATTCAGTTCTGAACTAAACTTCCTGCCTTTTTTTAGAACCTTCGTTGCTCCCAGGTCGAGCCGGTGATAATGTGGCATGCGGTGCGCATTCCTGCTGCTGTAAGAAAAATATACCTCGCCATCAATCATGTATTTTCCATCAGGATAAGTAACTGCATCACCGGTGTAAAAGATCCAGTTGGCGGAGAGTGTCCATTTTTTGTTCAATTGGTAAATACCTACAATGGCGATATCATGCGTGCGGTCCTGGCGTGCATTGTACCATTGATTATTGTTAATGCCGTTGATCTTTCTTTCAGTTTTGGACAGCGTGTAACTGATCCAGCCATTCAGGCGGCCCGTATGTTTTCTCAGCAGCCATTCAATTCCATATGCCCTTCCTTTACCAAATAATAATTGTGTTTCGATGGCTTCATTGGAAAATATCCTGGCGCCGTTGCGGTAGTCTACCTGGTTCTGCATGGACTTGTAATAGGTTTCTGCAGATAATTCATACTGTTCACCCAGGCTTTTATAATAACCAATAGCCCATTGGTCTGCTATCCCCGGTTGAATGATGTTGGTGCTGGCCACCCATTTATCAGTAGGAGAGGTAGTAGTGGAACCTGATATGAGATGCAGGTTCTGGACGTTACGGGTATAGCTGGCCTTGATCGAGCTGGTTGGGGAGAGCAGGTAACTGAGGGAAAAGCGTGGCTCAGGATTGAGATAGGTTTTCACTACTTCACCTTTTTGATAACGGAGGGTATCTGTAACCCTTCCTTCATCATCCAGTTTGTAATAATCGCCCTTACCCAGTATGGTAAATGCGGATAAACGGAACCCAAGCACCATTTGCAGTTTATCAGAAATTCTCCACTGGTCGCTTGCATACAGGGCATTCTCAATTGAGTAGCGGTTTTGCAAAACCTGTGCAACGGATCCTGAAGAGGAGGTCACTGAAATTTCTCCCGGCCTGATAGTATGGTGAATGGCATTCACACCCATGAGCAAAGTATGGTTGCTGCCTGCATGCCATTGAAATTCCTGTTTCAGGTTCCAGTCCCTGATCCTGGAAGTGATCCTGTAACCGGCGGATTCGGAATTGATATTGATCCTGTAATCGTAATTACTGTGAATGAGTGAAGTGTTGGAGAACAGCCTGGTGTTGAAGATATGGTTCCAGCGGAGTGTGCCCGTGGCATTGCCCCAGTCTAGTCCGGTAAGTTGATCCTGTTTCAGAACATCCCTTCCAAAATACCCCGAGAGGTAAAGCCGGTTATTTTCATTTAGCTGAAAATTGACCTTGGCATTGAGGTCGTAAAAATAGAGTTGTGCTTTTCGAAGTGTGCTGTCGCCCAATAATTTTAGAAAAACATCTGCATAGGTTCTCCTTCCTGATAGCAGGAAAGAAGAGCGGCCTTTCTGCAGCGGACCTTCCAGGTTCAGTCTTGAAGCAATCAGTCCTATGCCACCGCTCATGCCAAATTCCTGGTTATTGCCCTCGTTCATTTTAATATCCACCACTGATGACAACCGTCCGCCGTACTGTGCGGGCATACCGCCTTTGTAAAGCGTTACATTTTTGATGGCGTCTGAATTGAAAGTTGAAAAAAATCCAAACAGGTGCGAGGCATTATACACGGGCGCTTCATCCAGCAGCACCAGGTTTTGGTCGGCCGCGCCTCCTCTCACATAAAAACCACTGTTACCCTCACCTGCAGATTTAACGCCGGGCAATAACTGCATGGTCTTAAGCACATCCCTTTCACCAAAGAGCACAGGTACATTCCTGATCTCGGCTACATTGATCCTCT
>CAYWSQ010000148.1:0-9697 GCA_964460925.1 uncultured Flavisolibacter sp.
ATAACCTACATGCCAGTCTTTTGAATTTTCGCCATCAGCCCAAACTCTTCCCACATCATTAAATACCAACATTCCAAAAGAACCAGGGAAGAGGTAAGTATTAAAATCAAACAGTTTCACCCGCAGCTCCGTGTTGTTGAATAACATGCTGCGCCCTGCAAAACGATCCCTCCTGTAACCACGGAGGTTTTCTGTGCCACCGAGATACATAGCCTGCGGGAATTCATAATCACCATAATTCTTGGCCCATCCCAGGCGGGTGGCAAGTACCAGCTTGGTTTTGGAAGCAAGACTCATATAGATCCTCATGTCCATGCGTGCCTGCAGAATATTATTGGATAATTCATTCAACCCAAGCAAAGGCCTTACACCAAGATCAAGTAATAGTCCCCTTGTAGGTATGGTAGGATTATTCTTTGAATTGATGTCCAGCTTGAAGTCTGCGCCCAGGAAAGTTTTCGATCCATAGAGCGTAGCATTATCGGTTCCCGGGAAAGCTGTTGAAACAAAGCGGCCGAGGTTCTGCGAAGAATCAAGGCTGAAATGCTGGAAGCTTGGACCCACATTGATGCGCATCCAGGACTGCAGTTGCTTTTTAAGATAGACCGATACATTGATCAAATTATACCGGGCCCTGTAATACTGTATGCCCTTTGGATGATCCTTATCGTAAGCGGTTTCATTACCCAATCCAAAGAAATTGGTAACGTTCACCGGCGCCCTGAAATCAGCGTCAATGATCAGGTCACTGGATCCGATGGCATCAATGATGTCAGCATTGTACCTGAAATGCCAGGAACCCGTATTGAAAGCTCTTGCGCCAGAAATATAATGACGCATGCCATAAGGTTCTTTACGGAAACCCTGGCGGGTGTACATGATCTCGTAACCCGCGAAAATGCCATCATCAATATTGTATTCAAACTTCCATCCCGGGTTAAAGAAATTGTATTTGAAATTAAGACGGTTGTAGCTGTTCACCTGGGGATCTGCATTGATATGCTCCCTGAACCGTGTGCTTCCTGAAATTTTATTCTGTTCGAAAGAGGCATCATATAATTTCACTTTACGCCCCGTGCCATCATTGATAAATTCATCATTGCCGGAACCACCAATGATACGGATCTTGATATTAGATGGGCCACCAGTGATCACGAACCTGTCATCATCATTGAGCCCGAACAAACGAAGCTCCCTTGTGATATCCCTTGTGAAAGTACGGTCATACATCACCGAAGAGATTGTGCTGTCCTTAGCGATCTTGTTTACCACAACCCTTACAGCGCCATCATCAGATTTTGTGATCGTGAACAACTCGCGCTGGTTGGATCCCACAATCGTCACGGTTTTGGAAAGGAAGCGGTAATATTCCATCATCTCGCCTGCGAAATATTTTCTTCTTTCCTTGAGCGTACTTATGATCTTGTCCTTCGAATACTGGTGTATTTCAGGAGGCTGCTGGTTCAATGCTGTTTCTATCACATCATCTGTCATGGTGGTGAGGAAACTATCCACCTGCTTCCTCCATTGTTCTTCAGTAAGCTGGTTGAGGAACACCCGGTCGAAATTGCGGGCTGCCTTATTAAAAGTATTAATGTTAAGTGCTTTTGCCCTGAAGCCCTGCAACTCGGGAGCAAACCAGGGCTTTCTTACAAATCTTGGAATCAGCCCCTGGTTGGTGTAGAACACCTGGTCGCGGTCTTTTGGAATGGGATAATAGATCTTTCCCTTGCCGGTATCACGTGTAGCCCATTCCCACTGGCCTTCATGGCGGTCAAGGTCCATCACGAAATTATCGAGCAGCCTTGCCTTCAGCACTTCTTTCTGATCCACACGGTCATCATTATCCTTCGCCATTTTCAGGACCACTTCATCCGTATTATCTGTTTTCTCAACCCCAGGTGGTTTTCTTTCTTCCATCAGCGCCATCATATTCTTAAAATCCGCCCTGAAACGGTCCAGCCTCGGATCATCAGGAAGGTAAACAAGCCGGTTACGCATGTAAGGCACGCCGGCAGCTTTTGAAAAAGTTTCCATTGATAATACTCCATAAGGATAAGAAGCCGAGATTCCATCCCGCACTACATCCTTTACGAAGGTTTGCCTTAGATCAGGAGGGATTGCCGCGGTTGGATCTTTCTCCACAGAACGCAAAGCCCACTCCTTGCCAGAACTGTCCACCACGCGCAGCGAACGGGTTTGTTTACCACCGCCCTGCTTCACGGGTGTAAGTCCACCCAGTTCTTTCGACATATCCAGTACCTGGATCCTGATAGGCTGGGTCCACTCTTTCCGGTAATTTTTTCCAACAAGAAAATTCTTCAGACCCGAACCTTTTAGAGCAGGGTTTGCAGCGATCACGATTTCAGGGTCAAATACAGGCCGGGTTGTATCCATGGTGGCCGGAGGTGTAACCTGCACGATCGTTTTTAAAGGCGCATTAAAAGTAGGGCTGTTATAATCCTTGCTGTTGATATTGAAGAATTTCAGGTCCACTTTTCCGCTCTTCCATACTTCGATCACAGAAAATCCCTGCGTTACATCAGAGAATAAAAGGTCATCCGCTGTTTTTGCCCTGGTTGATTTGATGCCGGCACCACTTACCACGTAAGGAATGCTGTCTTTTAAGATGTATTGCAGACTATGATCATGGCCTGCCACTACTACCGGGTAGGGATGATCCTTGATGGCATCGATCACGGTATTGGCCAATGCACGGTATAAAGGATGATTCACATCCTGGATGTTTCCGAAGATACCACGGGTGATGGGATAAACGGATCCCAGCACAGGTAACGGAATATAAAGTTTGGGATTGATGGCTGTCAACGGAAAGATGTGATCCTTCCAGGTAAAATCACCACCATGTACACCATAAGTATAAGGCGGGTGGTGCATGGCTACAACAAGCAACTGGTTGGGGTGCGCTGCGGCGATCTCGCGTAGCTGCACTTCAAATTCCTCGATGGTTTTGGATTCACAGTTGGAACCGGGTCCGGGTTTGTCGTGCACAAACAGGAACCACTGGCTGTCAACAATGGCTACTACCACTTTATCACTTACTTCTATTTCTATGGGTCCGGGACAGCCATTGTGTGGCCAGGCTTCAATGTTTTTTTCTTCCATTGAATTGATATAATCCTGCTGGTTCATTACCTGCTGCCAGCCACCCAGCTTTCCGTTTCGCCAGTCGTGGTTACCGGGGATAAAATATGCTTTGGACTTTTTACCTTTTACAAGATTGATCTGGTAATCAAGAATCTTTTTGGAAATATCGTAAGTGGGATCGCCTTCAAGGGGAAGTCCGTAAGGATAGATGTTATCTCCCAGGAAAAGGACTGTATTCGTCTCTTCATTCCAGTCAACATTTTTTTTGAGCCAGTCAATCACCGGATGGCTGTCTCCCTGGAGTTCGCCCGCATCACCCACAAGGAAAATGCGCTGGTTGATGCTGTCAGGAACAGGGGAAGCAGTATCCGGCTGCTGGGAAAAGCCATTCAGTACAAGTAAAAGGATAAAGCCGGTCAGGAAAGATGATTTCATTTTTGCTGTTTATTTTTCTTGGCCAGGAAGGGAAATACCTGCAGGGTGGCAGTACCATATTTCCCTTCGTTGGTGATATACATATCGCCATCAGGTGCAAAAGCAATGCCCTCAGCCTGTGGATGTTCATCAGGGTTAAGATGAAAAGCCTCCAGCGGTTTCCCCTTAGTGTCTGCAATCACCATCAGGTTGCCTGCCGAGGAAAGGATATATAATTTTTTATTGATGGGATGAATTTCTGCGTCTGAGGGGTCGAATTTGGCATCTTCATCCTTGATTAGTGATTTTACATCACCCGTCTTGATAATATAATAAGCAGTAGTATCGAACTGCTTGGTTTGCAAGTCAAAGCGGTAAGCACTACGCTGCTGCTGGCCTTTATCTCCTGCACAAGACTTACACAACATGATGAGTCCGTTTGCTTCCTTATCATAATAAAGTGTTTCGAAATCATTTTTATCGTTAGACCAGAAGGGGTGTTCCACCACGTTAAGGGAATCTGAATCATTCAATGGCACTTCATAGAGCAGGCCTTTACTGCTCAGCAGGTAAAGGGTATGCTCCAGGTTTACTATACCTTCGAGGTCCTGGTTCCCGGGAATGATGTCGGCGGTATAATCCCTCAGCCTTTTGTGGGAGAGGCTGATCTCAAAAACCTTTCGCTTGCTGTCGGAAATGGCGAGCAGGGAACTGTCGTTGGAATTGTAACTGATCCCGGAAATTTCGTTGAGAACTTTTCCCAATTCAGATTTTTGGGGTTTCTCCAGGTCGTAGCCGGCCGGCGACTCATAGCTTTGCATATCACAGCCAGGCAGTAACGTTACCGCGTAAACGATGCATAGCACGTAAAGCGGGCACTTGGTTTGAATAAACTTCTTCATCGGTATAATTTTAAATATCAAACAGCGCACCACATGAACGAAACCCAGGAACAAATTTTATCGGCCGCCCGCCATTACGTTACCGAATTGTACGCCCACCAGGTTGATCCCGGGTTTGTATTTCACAATCTTGATCACACGGAGGATGTGGCGGAAGCCTGCAGCCAGATCGCAGATCATATGAAAATTGAGGATGCAGACCGTTTTGTGCTGATCCTTGCCGCCTGGTTTCATGATACCGGCTATAAGTCGGGCAGCGCCCAGGGTCATGAGGAAGAAAGCGTGAAGATCGCTACGGCCTTTCTCCAGAACCATCATGTTGATGATGAAACAATCCAGCGGGTCACTTCCTGCATTAAGGCTACGCGCATGCCACAATCACCTATGAGCCATGTGGAGAAGATCCTTTGCGACGCGGACCTGTTTCACCTGGCTACCAATGATTTCAAAGCCCGGAACCAGTTGCTGAAACAGGAGCAGGAAACCGTACTAGGACAAAAGATCTCCAAGAAAGACTGGAGAAAGAATAATGTGGAATTTTTGAGCACCCACAGATATTTTACCGATTACGGCAGGGAGGTACTGGAACCTAAAAAACAGGAAAACCTCCACAGCCTTCAAAAGAAAAAAGAAGTAAAGAAGGAAGCAGAAAAAGAAGAAGAAGTATTTCCGTATGTTACCAATGCCGCTCCTTCGGATGAAAAAATTGACCTGGCGCAGCAACGCAAAAATACAGAGCGTGGCATTCAGACGATGTTCAGAACCACGTCCAACAATCATTTTGAACTCAGTTCCCTGGCAGATGGTAAAGGAAATATCATGATCTCGGTGAATTCTATCATCATGTCTATCTCTCTTACTGTGCTGGTGGCCCGACTGGCCTTCTATCCCCAGTATATCATCCCTACCGTGATCCTATTGCTGGTTTGCCTTTCCTCCATCATCTTCGCCATACTGGCTACCCGGCCTTCGGTGAGCAGGGGTGAATTCACGGAAGAAGACATACGTAATAAAAAAACCAACCTGCTGTTCTTCGGAAATTTTCACCGGATGAAACCTGATGAATATAGCTGGGCCATGAATGAAATGCTGAAAGACCGTGAATACCTGTATGACAGCATGATCAAGGACATTTATTTCCTGGGAGTGGTACTGGCGCGCAAGTACAAATTCATCAGGATCTCCTATACCATTTTCATGTGGGGTATGATAGCGGCGGTAATCGCCTTCGGCATCGCTGCGGTTTATGGGTCATCCATTACCACGGCAAGTTCAACAACTGTTATTGATTATTGATCGCAGACATTTTTTGAAGGAAGCGTATGTACCAACATAAAGTACATGCGCTTCTTTTTTACATCACAGATTTTATCGCTTCCACCAGCTCTGTTTTGGTGATTGGCACACCCATGATCTTGTTATACCCTTTCGCATCCACTAAGTATTTATCACGGATGATCTTAATGAGCTGGCCATTATTGATCTCAGGTATCAGCACAGTTTTATAATTGGAGAGAATTATACCCAGATTTTTGGGGAATGGGCGAACATAACGGAGATGGGCATGCGCCACGCTATGGCCTTCACTGATCATCTGCTCCACTGCTGTTTTGATCACACCATAGGTGGATCCCCATCCCAGCACCAGTACATCGCCTTTTTCAGGTCCGTTGTCCAGTTTCTGTTCAGGTATGTGATCCGCGATCTTGTCAATTTTTTCCTGCCTGATCTTTACCATCAACTGGTGGTTCTCCGGGTCATAACTTACGTTGCCCGTAATATTTTCTTTTTCCAGACCCCCGATCCTGTGCTCCAGTCCGGGTGTGCCGGGTAGCGCCCAGGGTCTTACCAGTTTTTCATCACGCTGGTAAGGCTGGAATTTGGTTTCACCATGACCCAAATCTGTTTTGAATTTCACATGAATGGAGGGCAGTATATCTGTAGAGGGATATTTCCAGGGCTCGGCCCCATTAGCGATATATCCATCACTGAGAAGGATCACGGGTGTCATATGTTCAACGGCAATGCGTACTGCCTCGTAAGCTACTTCAAAACAGTCGCTCGGTGTGGAGGCAGAGATCACCGGCATAGGCGATTCTCCATTCCTTCCGTAATAAGCCTGCAGCAGGTCACTTTGTTCGGTTTTGGTAGGCAAACCGGTTGAAGGACCGCCTCTCTGGATATCTATAATTACCAGCGGAATCTCAAGCATCATGGCCAGTCCCATCGCTTCTGCTTTCAGCGCAAGACCGGGACCCGAAGTGCTGGTCACACCCAGGTGACCTCCATAACTGGCTCCTATAGCCGAAGAAATACCCGCGATCTCGTCTTCGGCCTGGAAGGTTTTAATACCGAAATTTTTGTAACGGCTCAATTCATGGAGAATATCCGAAGCAGGGGTAATAGGATAGGTTCCCAGGAAAATGGTAAGCCCGCTTTTTACAGAAGCGGCGATAAGTCCATAGGCCAGTGCCTGGTTTCCCATGATACTCCGGTACGAACCTGCCTCGATCTTTGCTTTCTCCACCTTGTATTGGGTGGTGAAGGTTTCCGTGGTATCTCCGTAATTATAACCCGCTCGAAGGGCTTTAAGATTACTCTCAAGTATGTCAGGTTTTTTAGAGAATTTATCCTGCAGGAATTTTTCTGTGTTGGCCATGTCGCGTCCGTACATCCAGTAAAGAAAACCCAGCACAAACATGTTCTTCGCACGGTCTTTTTCCTTCGTACCCATCTGGTATTCCTTGAGCGCCTCGCGTGTCATCTTGGTGATGTCCATGCGGATCACTTCATAACCCTGCAGTGATTCATCTTCCAAAGGGTTCACTCCATCAGGGTAATTGGCCAGCCTGAGATTTTTGGAATCAAAACCATCGGTATTGACAATGATCTTTCCTCCCTTTTTGAGTGATTTAAGATTGGTCTTGAGTGCGGCCGCGTTCATAGCTACCAACACATCTAGATTATCACCGGGCGTATAAATGCTGTCGCTTGAGAAACGTAGCTGGTATCCACTTACACCAGGCAGTGTGCCCTGTGGAGCACGGATCTCCGCAGGAAAGTCCGGGAAGGTTGACAGATCAGATCCAAGCAATGCTGTATTGTTAGTGAACTGGGTTCCGGTGAGCTGCATGCCATCGCCGCTGTCGCCGGCGAATTTGATGACCACATCCTGTAAAATTTCCTGCTTGCGTTCCATGCAAACAAAGTTAAGCGCCTGCAGGGATCGCATTCCTCAATTTTTCCCCAATTCCAGGCCTGGTAAAGGATAACCTAACTGGCCTTTCCCTTTCTTTCCCAATAATCTTTGAGGAGCTGGCCTTCCCGGTCTGTGATGATGGTCCGGGAGTAACGGTCGCCCCAGATCACTCCTTCCTTCTCCCTGCCAATGAACATTTGCACCGCATTACCTTCCTTATCGGTCCTCAACCTGATATCCTGTTGACCGAATCGAAGGCTGACCATAGTTCCAGGTTCATGTTTGCGGTTGATCAGTTTCACCAGTTTATCTGCCAGTTTCATATTGATACATTTTTAATATACCCTATAGCTGGTATTACATAATTGCTGCCAAACCCCCATTTTTGGAGGAAACCACCACCATGAAACAAATCATTTTTTCTGCCTGCCTGTTTACGATAATGGCCTGCAACAATGAAAATGCCGATTCCAAAAAAGTCACCAGCCTGCCAGCCGCACCTCTAAGCATGGAGGATGTAAGAAAGAAAATCGGAGGACATTCTTATGAAACAGAAGAAGTGGGTTTTATCCAGACCTTCATGGGTAAACAGGAGCCGCCGGTATGGTCGGATGATATGAAGGATACCAGTAAAATGTTCCGTGATTTTGTGGCCAACCGTAAAAAATTTTCATTGCAGTTCCTTACAGATTCCACAGTGAATGTTGTTGAGGAAGAAAAAGCTATTGCCGCGCAGTATGAACTGGAAAAGGATACATCGAATGCTATTTTGCTGCTGGTGAAATATGAAGATGAAAGTTTTTCATTCCCGGGTGCAGAAGGGCCAATGATGATGACATATACCTATAAGATCAAAGGTATTGATGATGAAAAGATGTTTCTTGAGCTGCCTCGTAATTACAACCAGAGGACGATTGCGAACCTGATGAAAAAAAAGTGAGCTGTCGAAGTTCATATTACTGAATAACCGCAAAGGACGCAAAGGGCTGGTTTTCGCTAAACTATGGTTGACAAGGCGCAAAGAAAACGCAAAGAAGGTTCGATCTTTCTTTGCGTTTTCTTTGCGTTTACTATCCAATTCTTTAGTGTAGTCTGTCTCTTTGCGAACTTTGCGGTTAAAATCACGAAGCCATTGGCTTAAAACGCCTTCTTTCCATCCACCTTATTACCATCAGCATCCAGTTCAACGATCTCGTAACCGAGCTTTTTGACACCTTCATAGATTTTAGCCTTATCACCAACAAGAAGAATGTTGATTTTTGCTGGATCGAGGTATTGGTTGGCCAAAGCTTTCATTTGTTCAGGGGTCATATCCTTCAGAATCTTATTCTGTTTCTTAATGAAATCCGGTGATAGATTATACTCGAGAATACGCCTGATAAAAGCGGCTTTTTGAAAAGCGGATTCATAATTCAAAGCTTCGCTGGCACTCACCGCGTTTTTCATAAAATTCACTTCATCCTCGCTTGGACCGCTGATCCGGTAATCATTGAATTCACGCATCACTTCAGCCAGTGCACTGTCGGTTACATCTGCCCTGATACCGGAACTGAACTGGAAGGTACCTGTGTACCTGTCGCTATTGAAAGAACTGCGGGCGCCATAGGTCCAGCCCTTGGTCTCACGTAACATCTGGTTGAACCGGCTTGTGAATCCTGTACCAATTGGATAGTTCATCAGGTAGCTGCGGTAATAGTCACCGGCAGGATCATATTTCATTCCTGTTACATAACCAATCCTGAATTCAGATTGAGCAGATTTAGGAACATCAACCAGGTAAACTTTTGTTTTATCAACAGCAGGGGCTGCAGGAGGAACAGGCAGGTTGATCTTTTTCTTTGGCAGCTTGTTAAGGAAGGAGAGTTTTGGAAGCACTTCTTCCTGTTTGATATCACCCACCACAACCACCTTTGCATCCTGCGAGGTCATGTAATTATTGTAGTATGATTTAACATCCTCGAGCATGATATTGGTAACTGTGGTTTCATTGCCTTCCTGCGGAATTCCCAGGATATGGCCATCACCATAATTCAGTTTTGCAAACACGGCTGATGCCACGGCTGCTGGCTGTGCT
>CAYWSQ010000149.1:0-9664 GCA_964460925.1 uncultured Flavisolibacter sp.
AGCGGTGTCAGGTAATAATAAACATCCAGTTGAGCTGTATCGGTTGCTGGTGCTACCTCGAACCTGTTCTTTACAAATTTGAATAGATTCAGGTTGATCAAACGGCTGAGGGTACGGTTATGATCCGTGCGGTTATACACTTCTCCCGGGCGAAACTGCATGGTTTCATCAAACAAAAATGGTTTGAATCTTTTTCTCCTGTCAATGATATTATATCCGTTGAAATTCTCCGCATGTGTTTTGATGGTATCGAAACGGTCGGCATTGATGGCATAACCGCTGTAGATAAATACATCGTTGATGCGGTGAATGGCTGCGGCATTCTCCGGCGTTTCAGGTTTTACCACTACGGCCATATTCACCTGGTGGTTTCCAATGGTGCTGTCGGTTCTTACCAGCAGGTATTCAGGACTGAAAAAATAGAATCCTTTTTCTTTCAGGTTGGCATCTATGCGTTGTCTTTCGGCTTTGATTACATCAAGATCAAAAGGAGCCCCTTTTACCAGCAGGGTATTGGGCACAGTGGCGGCAATGGCAAGAGCCAGGTCACTGCTGTCCGAAGGATAACTTACTTCATTGATCTTATACTGGTTACCGGTTTCCACCAGGTACTCAGCTTTGGCTGTTTTTTCCCTGACAATGGTATCCGCTGTTACTTTTGCATGGAACCAGCCCTTGTTCTCAGCGTAACTCTGGAGCACCTTGATATTTTTCTGCAGATCCACCTGGCTGAATAATACAGGCGGCTCCCCCCATTTATCTCGCAGGTTTTTGAAGAAACCTTTTTTGGCATTGCGGAATGTATTGTAAAAAGCAAGTTTGGGACGCATGCCCAGGAAAGAAGTATTGGGCTTGGGCCTGGTGAGACCTGCAAGATCGTTACGCAATACTTTTTTCTGTTTGGAGTTCAGGTTGGGTCCTTCCACTTTTACACTGGCGCCCGTGTATAGTTTTTCATTTGCTGGTAAATGCCTTGTACCCTGGCACCCCGTCAGCCATAAAAATCCGCTGATCAATATCAACCGCAGAATTAAATTCATCATTGCCCTGAATTGTTTTGATTAGTGCCTGTATTATTTGCTGCCTCTCTTGCCTGCCTGGCCTGTCTTGCCTGCCTGCGTTTCCTGAATATTTCCATGAAGCGGTTATAATCCACGGAAAGAATAAAACTTGTTCCTGTTTCTATGATATAACCATCTACAATTCCCTGGTATTCATTCTGGCGGTAGAACCGAATCATGTACCGGCCATCACGACTCAACTGGTAGTCAACGGCAATATTGCCGGCGATATTATTATTCTGCTGGTTGCTGTTTTGTGCACCTTCCAGTTGGAAATTGCTTCCCACTGTAACCTTAAGGCGGTCGTTCAGCAATCTTTTACTTAGCCCAACATTCAGATCGGTGCGGTTCCTCCGGTCGCCTGTTGTATAATCTTCTGTTGATACTACATCAAAATTCAGGTCAACGCCGTTGATCAGTCCCGCAGCAAGCTGGTTCAATTGTTCTGTGAGCAGGCGGCTCACACTCTGCCTGGCATAGGTGCCTACGCTGAATCCAGCTCCGCTTGATTCAAAAGGATTCTCACCCACAAAACGGTTCAGCAGCAGTAAGGAAAATACCTGTTTGTTGATCTCCCCTTCTTCCTGCCTGATGATATTGAGCCTGGCATCAACCGTGGTGATGATCTCGTTGGAGATTCCATAATTTCCCTCCGGCAGTACAATATCAAAATCAACTACTGGCTTCAACAGTTCACCGGTCAGCAACAGGTGTACCTCGAAAGGAAGTTTTTGCAGGTAAATATTCCTGTTGGCATCAGCAGAGAGCTGGTCAGCCACAAGATCAATTGGTGAAGTGTTGGCTACATACACCGCTTTTACATTCAACTGCGCCGTTGTGGGCTCACCTGTCCAGGTGATGGTACTGCCTTTTTCAATTTCAAATCTTCGCTGGATGAAATTGAAGGAGAGTTGGTAAGCGCCGTTCTCCAAAGTATAGTTCCCCACCATGGTGATCTTGCCGCTGGGATCAATGCCCGCAGAAAGCAGGGCCTCACCCTGTACATTCAGGAAGTCTCCATTAGCCTCGTCAACGATCACATTAAAGATGGCTTCTTTTTTAATCTCGATATTGGCCGCGATGTCGAAGCCAAGTACGCTCGACTGGTTCAGCGAATCATAGGCAAGGAATAAGGAATCATTTTCCGGTGCATCCATGTCCACAAATTCTACCACGCCCTCCCGGTCCACCACGCCGGGTTCGGCCTGTGGTATCACTACATTCAGGTTGGTGCCATCATTTACGGTAAGTGTACCATCAATCACAGGCCTGGTTTCAGTTCCGGTAATATTGAGGTTGGAAGTGATATTCAGTTTACCATAATAGATCTCGTTTTGTTCCTTGGTTGAATTGAGCACTTCAAAATTTTCAGCTCTTACATCAAGGTCAAAATCATAATTGATGAAATTGGAACTCAGCACCGTTCCATCAATGGTAAGCGTGTTGTTGACAGAATCACGGATGGTGAAGTTATTGAACCGGAATCCTTCATCGGTTACGGATAATTTTTCCTGGTCGATGCGGAACTGGCTGCCCAGCATGGTAAGCGCGAAGCTTGCATTATTGAAATTGAGATCACCATTGATATCAGGATCCCCGGTGGTTCCGTCAATATTTACATTTCCATTGATCGCTCCTGAGGCATTGGTAATAAGATTAGCGAGCGCGCCTTCGATGGTATTCAGTTGCAGCGCTCTTACATTAAGGTCTAAATCAAGGTCGATATCATTGCCTGAGGGTGCAAAAGAACCTGTCAATGCAATATCATTTCCTCTCCCCGTTATAGTTGCGTTGGTAATATAGCGGTTGTTGGAACCGGAACTCACCTGCAGGTTTACATTGCCTATGGTATCCTGCTTCATGCTCAGATCGGAAATGGTAAGGTCACTCGTGAATACCGGTGTTTGCAAAAGATTTCTCAGTGTAACATCACCATTCATGACACCATCCACCAGCAGGGAGTCTGATTTAATGAATCCTGTGATAGTAGCGAGACGGAAGCCTTCAAAATTCACCTGCAATGGATTATCGGCACCTGCAATGCTGTTGATGCTGAGGCGCTGGTTCCCTCTTTGTAAACTGAAGTCCTGCGCGGTGATGGCGGTTGGACTGAAACTGATCCTGTTCCCCGGTGTTACCGTCCACATTTCATAATTGAGCATAAGACTGTCAGGATTCAGTTGCAGGGAATAAGTTCCCGAAGCAGGTTGTGTAACTACCCCGCTGAGATAATATTTATTGCGGGCGTTCTGGTCATCAATGCCCAGGTTGAAATCAATTACATTATTCAGTGCTACGGCATTGATCCTCGTATTAAAAACATCAAAGGAATTTCCCTGCCTGATCCTGGCGATGTTTCCTGTAACCTGCAAGCCACTGTCAGAAGTATTGGCACGAAGGTTAAGATCGCTGATCTCGTTTCCATTGTATAAGATATAAGGTGTGTTGACCACGGCATTCATCCCACTATCAGATGACAGGCTTCCTTGCGCATGGATGGTTTCCATGGTAGTTAACCCGGGAACAAAGGATGACATGATGGGTGAATAAACCACATCGGCCCTGAAAGTGAAATCATAAGGTTGCAATGATGGCCTGTTGGCAGGAGGGGTTACGGAAAAATAGGGCTGGATGGTATTCTGGATGATGCTGCCAAGTTCCGATAACCTGTACTGGCCATTGATGTCTGCATTGGCTACATCACTTCTCAGGCTGATGTAATTGCCGGCGGCATTTGTACCCGCCAGCAGTTGAATGCTGTCGAGTGGCAACCGGTCTTTGCCCGATACCAGTAATGCTTTGGTGATGAGAACATCAGCGTCCATATTATCGGCCGTGATGTTGGATACAGTACCGTCTATCTTTCCGCGGAACACCATGGCATCCGGTGTAAAGTTCAGCGGTAGTGTTTTGATGCTGTCGATCATTCCATTGATCCTGAAAGAAGGATTGTCTGAAAAATTTCCGCTTGCCACAATATCCAGGTCTGCATTTGGATCATTCACATCAGCTTTCACATCAAACACCATTTTGTTGAGCGAACCATTCATTTTGATGTTCCTGTACTGGTAGCGGTTGAAACCAAAACTGTTGACATCTGCAGTGAATTTTGTATTGATGGCATCAGGTGTAAGGCCTCTTCCATTGAACCTGAAATTTCCTGTAACGGTTCCAAACTGTTCGGGCTGTCGCATGATACTGCCGAGCCGCAAGCCGCTGGTGCGCACACTGGCATTGTAACTGGTAGCTGAGGGATTCACCAGGTTGCTGAACTGCCCGTTCACCTGCAGGGCGCCCGCCGTGGTATTCACGGCGAGGTTGGTATTTAAGCTGCCTGCATTCCCCTGTACGGTTCCCCTGATATCAAATTCTTCCGGCAGGTTGATCTCTGCGGTGGATAAACGCTGACCGGTGAAAAGGGCGATATCGTTTTGTGAAGTATGGAATCTATTGATCACAAAATTTCCACCTGCGCTTTCCGGTTTCATCAGGTTAGTGAGCCTTCCATAAGCATCAATCTGGGTGTTGCGCAGGCCATCGAACTTCAGGCTTTCCAGGTCAAGATTGTTTAGTGTGCCATTGCCTACAAGGTGCAGGTACCAGGTATCATTTGGATTGGCCAGCGCAGGATTTGACCTCAGTTGAGGTGCAAAGGCCAGGATATCCTTTACCTGGAGCCTGCTGTTCACGATCTCGAGATCCATTTCAGCGGAAGCAAAATCATTTGCCAGCGCTTCGTAGGATGCGTAGTGCAGCATGGCATTCCGCTGGATCTCGCTTCCAGGAGTTTTAATGTAAAGATCCTTCAGGTAAGTCTGTGTATTGGCATATAACAATTCTCCCTGGAGTGCATCAAGTTCAAATCCATTCTTTTCCCTGAAAGAACCCCGGGTGATGCGGCCCCCCAGGGAATCTTCGTTCATTACAAAATTCTCAACATGAAGTGTGAGGCTGTCACCCAGCAGGTGGGCGAAGTCCATTCCATAATCCTGTTTTGGCAGGTTATCATTATCAAAAGCGATCCGGTTATTATCCAAAAGAATCTTGTCAACCCTCACATTCCATCCTGCCTGTTTCTGGGCTTCCACTTCCTGGCTTACTTCTTTTACAATCAGGTCAGCAGTTTCTTTTTTCCCCAGCCTGATGGCAACCTTTGAATTGTTCAGTAAAACCTGATCCAGGTGTACGGTATTATTACTGAGGTCCATCAGTTTTTCATCAGTCTTGAGCTGACCTATATTAACGGTTGTATAAAAAGCGGAAACATCATTGTCGTACTGCACATTGATCTTGCTAAGGTCTATACTACCCAGGCTCAGTTTCATGGCTACAGGTGCGGCAGCTTCCTGGAGATCCTGCTGCGGTGATTCAGGTGTTACTAAAGGTTTTACCTGTTTAATGGTGGCCTTTACATTGCGCGCAATAATGCTGGGAATATCAAAATGCTGGGTGTATGGATCCAGTGAATCAATGGTGGCCGACATATTACCAATGTGCGCATACATGTCGCTCCCAGTAACCACATCAGTATAAGTGAGACTGATATTCTCCAGGCTCAGGTCACTGATGGCGAATTGAAGCGGGGCCGATTGGGCAGTATCATTTGCTGCCGGGGCCGTGGTAAATGCATCAGCAATAAACTGGAAATTGAATACAGTGTCGGGCAGTGTGCGTTTAACCCTGGCCGTAATATTCTTCATTTCAAGATCCTTCACCAGGATCTCTCCTGAAATCAATTTGAGCAGGTTGAGGTTGGCGCTGATGCTGCCACCTGAAAGAAGGGTATCCTTTGCCAGGTCCTCAACATAAATATCGGTCAGGCTGATGTCACCGGAAAGTCCGAAAGCGATACGTCCTACCTCAACCTTTGTCTTCAGTTTATTTTCAAGGTAATTCTCCACCTTGCCGGTCATGAAGCGCTGTACGGGCGGGGTAAGTACCAGTAAAAAAATAACGAAAACAAAAAGTAGCAGGAATAAAATGGTCTTCAATAAGATCCGGCCTATTTTCCTGGGATAGTTAATCGGTTTTTTTTCTTTATCCATTGTATGGGGGGATGGGCTGTAAAATGGTTACAAATCACAGGCCTGTGCATCATGCCCTGCCATAACTTCAAGATTGGCTTTAAAACCCAGTCTCTCAAGGAGAAATCAAAGAAAACCGATGAGGTTGTAGAACTTATTCTACACCGTTTTGAGACGTCCTGAAACTTAATCCTGGGATGAATTCAGTAGATCAACTCTTCATCTTTCAGCTCCACAAGGGTCAGGTGGCGCTTACCGGTGAGCCTGGCCACCAGTTCTTCACAAACTTTCCCGGGCTGGTACGTATTGAATTCTTCAGATAAACGTTTCACATTTTCGTTGTACCCCGGGTCGTTCAGGATTTCCTCTACTGCATTTTTTAGCTGTGCTGGTTTGGGACGCTCGGTCCTGAGATTTACACCCAGTTTGAAATAGCCAATTCTTGCGTTGATCTCATTTTTGCCTTCGTGAACACCTGCTGCAACCATGGGTAACTGGTTTTGAATAGATAGCAGCACCCCGCCATAACCACCGTTAGTAATATATACATCGGCATAAGGCATTATATCATCAAAGGGAATAAAATCTTCGATGATCAGGTTGGGCGAGGTATATTTTTTCCGGAGCTGGGCTGTCATGGAGCCACCGGTTGTAACCACAACAAGATGATTGCTGTCTTTGAAAGCTTCGAGTGTTGGAACAATCAGTTTCTCAACGTCTTTTTCAACTGTACCCTGGGTTACCAGGATTACTTTATCATATTTTTCCAGCCTTGCATCATACCATGAGGGGCCTTCTTTCTTTTTTGAAAAGGGAAGAAGTGGTCCTGCAAAATGAATATGGCTGCTCATGTCCGATCTTTTATATTCAAATCCCGGTGCTCCGCTTTGCAGAACTGCTGCTGACTTCTGAATCATCACATCAAATATGCCCGCTCCGTTAGTCTGTATGCCGTATTTGGCAAGTGTCATTTTCATAACCCTGGTAGGTCCGGCAAATAGAATCTTATCTGCAACAAATCTCAGCACACTTTGTTTGATTTTTCCACCAACACTGGATGAAGGTGTCATACCCAGGCCGGGAGGTGGTAGGTCTTTGGAAGTCTCCGGGTTGGGAATAACGTTCACAGCTATCACGGGGATATTCATTTTCTCCTGCACAAAGGGAATGCCTCCAAAGGTTACATCGGCGATCATGATCTCGAAAGGAAAAGACTGATAGATGTCCGCGATGTCTGCATAATATTCAGGGCCGCGGAGGATGAAAACATTCACCATATCAAATTTCAGCTTGGCCACCTGTCCTTTGATTTTTTCTCTTTCCGGGAACAAGGCTGTCATGTCACCATCTGTTGCGGAAACATCGAGCGCTTTTTTCATTCCGTAGAATGGAATGCCCAGCCTTTTGATCTTATCACTGTATTTGGGTGAAGTATACCAGCGAACATCACATCCTTTGGCAAGCAGGTGAGCCGCGAGGCCGGTGAGCGGGTTGAAATGTCCGTCAGCCGGCACATTCGCGAAGAGCACCTTTGTTCCTGGTTTTACGGTTGCACTGTTTAAAAGGGTATTTGCGGAAAGCTTCATAAAATAATTTGTAGGGTTAAGAATGAGATGCTAAAGTAGAATGGCGAGATACGCTTGTCAATCAGCCAGGTGATGAACCAGATGTTTTTTTGAATGAATTGAAAAGGAAATTTCTTCTAACAGTTAATGCCACGCAAACTTCAGTTCATTCATCTGCAGGTTGACCTGGCTGCTGCGGCCATGTAGGTTTGTGATATGAACCATGTTGAAACCAAACAACATCCATCCTGCCAGCAATCAGCCTGCATTTCCTGCAAGGGATGTGAAGCGCAGTTGCGTGATGAAAAAGGCTGGGGCGGCGATAACAGGAGACCTCTCCAGTTGTATGCCGCGGAAGCAGAATCCTATTATTTCTATTTCCGTTTTAATGAGCGTTATGGCAAATAAGAAAAGATTTACCCGGAAATTCCTGCTGGCATATTACCTCATAGTGATGGCAAGAAAAAACTTCCTGGTCATCACTATGCTTTTTGTACTGGCGATCATTGCATGGGTGCTTACCGGAGCCATAAGCACAAGATTTTCCCTGCATGTTCAGCAAGGTTCTTCCATCAACCCGTTTTTCCCATCTCTTCTATTTCATTAAAATGAAACGTTCGATCCTTCTCATTTTTTGTTTCCTTCAATTCCGGGCCGGGCAGGTATCCGGACAATTATATGAACCGGCTCTTGCCTTTACAGGTTTCCCGGTTATGGATTCCATTCAGGTAGCCATGGATGCCTCGATTGTGCGCTCACCTCTTGCAGAACTGGAAGCTATGGTAATGCATAAATCAGCAGGTCGTGTCACACTTGGATACACAGCAGGGAGCAGGCCTGTACAAGCCTGGTATTTTCCTGGCTATAGCAATGAAAGAGCACTGGTGATTGGTGGCATGCACGGATCCGAGCTTTCATCTGTGGAAGTGGCGCAAACTCTGATCAAAGAATTGCAGCAGGGACCAAGACCATTATTTGACGTGATCGTGATCCCGGTTTTGTTTCCTGATAATGCCGTGCGTGCCAAAACGCCTGGTGCTGAGCAGGTGGTGAACAAAGGAAGATACACTTCAAACGAGCATGCTGATCCCAACCGGCAGATGCCTTCGCTCGGACGTGCTTATGATCCATTGATCCCTTATGATCATGCAGGCAGGATGATAGAAATAGAAAACCAGTACCTGCTTCGCCTGATCCAATCTTTCCGCCCATCAAGGATCGCGAATATTCATGCCATCCGTGATGTAAGCAAAGCCGGGATTTTTGCTGATCCCCGGACAGACTGCAGGGGCATTGCCCTGGGCTTTGATACAGACAGCAGTCTTGCCGTTTCCATGGCACGGATCATTCATGAAGGAGGAGGAATGGTTCCCGGAAATAAGATCGATACAGAACCTACTGCCTTATACCATTGCGATCCTCGCGCTGCTTCTGCCGGACAGCTACAAAAAAGAAACCTGCATGGGTCCAAACTTCCGTCAAACAGGGGCTACGGTGTATCACTTGGCGGCTGGGCTACAACAGCGGTATGCGAAGGCAATGATCTAAGAGAAGCAATGATGCTTTTTACTGTTGAATTTCCGGGTTATAAACCGGCTTCACAAATGGTTTCCGGCATTGAATTGCAACAGCATCAAAAAAATTTGCAGCTATATGCTGATGCGCTCTTAAATATCTTTTTGAATAATTAAACTTAGAATCAATAAAAGCATTTCATATTCTGAACCACTACTTACCGTCTTTATAATAATGAAGAAGGCCGGGAAGGCGGGAAGACGATAAGTAATTTATCAGAGAATTAATTTTTTACACAGTATGCCAGAAGCTGGCAGGTCATCTCGTTTTCTTTACTAAATATTCCCGCAGCAAATTTCCAATGATATCATTCCACCCGGCTTCAAAATTTGTTTTCGCAAAATCAGGATTGTCAGGAAAAGAATCCAGTCCCTCATGGGTAAGTCTCAGCCTGGTTTGATTGCCTTCTTCAAACAGTTCAAAGATCACATGCGAACTG
>CAYWSQ010000150.1:0-9635 GCA_964460925.1 uncultured Flavisolibacter sp.
TCTAAACGGTCTGAATGGTTTCTTTAAGTCATTTTGGAATTAGATGAAATTACTTACCGCCCTTCCCGCCTAAACGGCTATTTCCCTGAAATAAAATTTAAACATTCCTTTAGGAGCCCACGCCGCGGCGACCCCTCAAACCAGCCAGTTTTATCTACCTTTGCGCCTCATGGAAAAACAGCGGACCGTTGCCTTTCATACCCTGGGTTGCAAACTCAATTTTTCCGAAACCTCCACCCTTTCCAGGCAAATGGAAGCCGAAGGTTTCGCGAAAAAAGAATTTGACGACCTGGCCGATGTGTATGTGATCAACACCTGTTCCGTAACCGACAATGCCGACAAGGAATGCCGCCAGATCGTACGCCGCATCCAGCGAAAATCACCCGAAAGCCTGGTGGTGATCACAGGTTGTTATGCCCAGCTCAAGCCAAAGGAGATCGCCTCAATTCCCGGTGTTGACCTGGTACTGGGCGCCGCGGAAAAATTCAACATGGCCTCTCATATCCGCGAGCTGGCTAAAGGCGATTCCGCCCGCATCAGCAGTTGCGATATTGATGAAGTGAGCGGCTTCAATGCCTCTTATTCCATGAATGACCGCACCCGCACTTTTCTGAAAGTGCAGGATGGTTGTGATTACACCTGTTCTTTCTGCACCATTCCCATGGCCCGTGGCAAGAGCCGCAGCGACAGTATCAGCAACGTTGTACGCAATGCGGAAGAACTGGCTGCTTCGGGTGTGAAAGAGATTGTACTGACTGGAGTGAATCTTGGTGATTTTGGAAAAGGTCCGGATGGAAACCTGAAGTATGAAGAAAACTTTTACCTGCTTGCGCAGGCGCTTGATAAAGTGGAAGGCATTGAAAGGTTCCGCATCTCTTCGATAGAACCCAATCTTTTATCAGAAGACATTATACGGCTGGTGAGTGAAAGCAAAAAGTTCATGCCCCATTTTCATATTCCATTGCAAAGCGGCAGCAATACGATTCTTGGCGCCATGCGTCGCAGGTACCGCAGAGAGTTGTACAGTGAGCGTGTAGCCATGATCAAATCACTCATGCCGCATTGCGCCATTGGCGTGGATGTGATCGTGGGTTTTCCGGGGGAATCCGAAGCGGCCTTCAAAGAAACCTATGATTTCCTGCATGACCTGGATGTATCCTACCTGCATGTCTTTACCTATTCGGAAAGAGATCATACAAAAGCACTGGAGATCAAACCGGTGGTGCCTGTATCAGTAAGACATGAAAGGAACAAGATCCTGCGCAACCTGAGTTATATGAAGATGCAGTATTTTACTGCACAGCATCATGGACAAACCCGCAAGGTGTTGTTTGAAGACCATATGAAGAACGGGATGATGGAGGGTTATACCGACAATTATATCCGCATCTCCACTCCATACAGGGCTGAATGGGCTAATAAAATAATTGACTGGACAATCTCATAAGATACGAATGAATAAATACCTGGTAACAGCGCAGTTTGACTGGAAGGAAGAGGCGATGGACGTGATACCGGAGCACCGTGAGTATATCAATTCCCTGATCGACGACCAGGTGATCGAACATTATGCCGTAAGTATGGAAATACTGACGGTCTGGATCACTATTAACGCCAAGAACAAGAACGAGGTCAAAAGGATCCTTAATAAATCCCCTTTCAAAAAATACTGGAAGCTGGAGGTGCATGAGCTGATCATCTGGGACGGGCAGAATTACCGGTTGCCGGTGGTGCAGTTGAATTAGGAGCTGCGAGCTTCTAGCTTCTAGCTGCTAGCTGCGAGTGAGATCAAGCGTTTCAATCAATCATTTGGAAATAGGCGGTCTAACGTTCCTCTGCAACATATTTCAATTATAAATCTTGTCAATCAGTTTCTTTACCACATTTAATTTTTCCTCATTTAAATTCTATCGATTCAATTACAGGATGTTCGATATTTGATAAGCAAAATCGTCTCCTGGCAAAAAATATGAATTTGATCAGATTTGCAGTCTATTTATTCTTCCGATATTATTCTGAAGGCAAGTATTCAGAATCGGAAGGAATGGCACTATTCCGGGCCAAAGGAAGTATGACTCTTTTCTTATTCATAAACTTTCTGACACTCCTTGCAATCTTTGATAGTGCGAATCTGTTGCCGGACTCCCAAAATGGGAAAACTGAAAGGCGGTTGATAATGGGGTTGATCCTTCTGCCATTTTATTTGATTTTAACAGCCATCATTAGAAGAAAGCACCTACATCAACTTAGGGAACAGTATAATAATGATTCAAGGAGGATTTATAAGGCAAATATTTGGCTTATAGTTTATATAATAGGATCAATGGGTTTACTTATAACGATATCTGTTTTGAAAAAATAAATTTCAGCTCCAGTCAGTAAAGTCCAAGTGTAGGAAGATTTACAGAAATGCAGAAAAGATAAAAGGGTTCATTGAATGAACTCTTTTCTTTGTAGTTGTGGGAGTTGACGGGTTCGAACCGCCGACCCTCTGCTTGTAAGGCAGATGCTCTGAACCAGCTGAGCTAAACTCCCTTTTTCTGATGGAGTGCAAAAATAAGGGTAATGACTTCACGGAAAAAAATATTTTTTTAATGGTTAAATCTAAACCGTTTCGTCCCGTTTTAAACTTGCTCGGAGCTCGCAGGTAAAAAGTAACAGCTAGAACTTTTTAAACCACCAGCAACCCCGCTTTATACAGCGTATTCACCGGTTTGTTATCCCAGAATAATTCAAAATCCTCAAGCCCCGCCGCTTCATAATCCGCTTTTACCTGGGACAGGGTCAGATGAACAGGATTTGAAATACTGATCTTGTTTAATAATCCTGCCAGCCACTCTCCTTTCGCGGGATCAACACTGATGGCAAAGGTTTCTTTTTTTGTTTCAAATGTAAGCGACAGCACTTCCCATTGCGCACCCTTTTTGGATTTTGTGAATCGCTGCCCCCTGGGAGTGCCTCCAAGCCAGATCACTTTTGCATTCTGCGGCGAGGGCTGGTACTCCGGCTCTTCTATTTGCATCCTGATATAATCTTTGGGTATGGTTGTAGCCGGTACTTTAAAATCAAACCATTTCTGCAAAGAGTAATCCAGGTGATGTCCATGCATATAATTCAACAAGGATTTTTTGAGTCCGTATCCGAAATCCTCATGTGGAGCTCCGCCGGGGTCTTCGTGTTCAATATCGTTGTTGGCAAATGAACCCACCACCTTCGTTAATTTCCTTACCTGGTATTTTTCAGGCTCGAGTCCGACAGGACTATGCGCCGTCATGGTGAATAGATGCCAGAAGGCAGAGCGGAGGATTCCATTTTGAAAAAGCTGCCGTACCATTTCCAGTGAATCAATGGTCTCCTGTTCCGTTTGCGTGGGAAAACCAAACATCAGGTAAGCATGCACCATGATGCCGGCATCGGTAAAATTTTTATTCACACGCGCCACCTGTGCCACAGTAATGCCCTTTTGAATCAGCTTCAATAACCTGTCTGATGCCACTTCCAATCCGCCACTGACAGCAATGCAGCCGGAAGCTTTCAGCAAGAGGCAGAGATCTCTTGTAAAACTTTTTTCAAACCGCACATTGGTCCACCAGCTCACCACCAGTTTTCTTTTGATGATCTCAATAGCCAGTGCTTTCATCAATGCCGGAGGCGCCGCTTCATCCACAAAATGGAAACCCGTTTGCCCCGTTTGCGCGATCATCTCTTCCATGCGGTCAACCAACTGGCCGGCAGCAACGGGTTCATAATTTTTAATATAGTCGAGGGAGATATCACAAAAAGTGCATTTGGCCCAGTAACATCCATGAGCCATGGTGAGTTTATTCCATCTTCCATCACTCCATAACGCATGCATGGGATTAGCAACTTCGATAGCGGAGATGTACTGGTCAAGATAAAAATCGCTGTAATCCGGTGTCCCTACCTGCCCCTGCCGGTAATCAGGTGATTTTGTCAGGTTGATATAAGTCACCACACCATTCACCAATGTGAATGTTCTTTTCAGTTCCTCCAGCTTCCGTTTGCCATCCATCCATTCCACCAGGTGTTCCAGTGGTGCTTCTCCATCATCAAGGGTAATGAAGTCATAGAATTCAAAAACACGTGGATCACGCAGGCTGCGTAGCTCGGTATTGGCGAATCCTCCACCCATGGCAACTTTTACTCCCGGACAGTTTTTCCTGATCCACTGCCCGCAACGCAGAGAGGTATACAGATTTCCCGGGAAGGGCACAGAAAAACAGACCAGCCTGGGTTGTATGCGATCCATCTTTTCCTTTAGCAATTCCACCAGGATCTCATCTACATAGGTGTATTCCTGTTGCAGGGCCGAATACAGCTCATCAAACTCATATGCCGACCTTGCCAGGTTTTCGGCATAACGGCTGAAGCCAAAATGCGGATCAATGATTTCCTTTACCAAATCACTCAGGTCTTCAAGGTAGAGGGTGGCAAAATGCTTGGCGCGGTCCTGCACACCCATTTGTCCGAAAGCCCAGCCCAGGTCATCCAACTGCACAAAGCGGCTGGCCTCCGGTAAAAAATTCCTGCCTGCGATCATGTGGGCAAGTGTAGGTCGTTTTCCCTGCAGGAAAAGTATGGTCTCATCAATCGTATTGATATATTGATCCGCCAGCGAGATGATCCTTGCTGTATTCGGCGAAGCCGCCGGCTGTAGTTCTTGTACATGCCTGAAGAGTTTCTGCAAACCCGTTTTGCAAAACATCTTTAGTGTGACTTCAATGCCAAGGTCTGACTGGTAGGCTGGAATATTCCTGGTATTGAGAAATCCTTTCAGGTAGGCAGTCGCCGGGTAAGGAGTATTTAACTGGGTGAAGGGAGGAGTAATTAAAAGTATGGGTGTGTCCACTGCACAAATTTACAGGGAAGAGGGCTATTGGCTGTTAGCTATTGGCCGTTGGCTTTAGAGTAGCAAAGAATTGAGAGTTATTTACCGCCAGGAAGAGAGAAGCTTGTGGCTGTTAGCTATTAGCCGTTGGCTTTAGAGTATCAAAGAATTGAGAGTTTTTTTTACCGCAGAGAAGAGAGAAGCTAGTGGCTGTTAGCTATTAGCCGTTGGCTTTAGCGTATCAAAGAATTGAGCGTTTTTTTACCGCGAGGAAATAAAACTTTAGAAATTTAAGAACATTATTCTTTGCGTTTCTTCTTTGCGCACTTAGCGTCCTTAGCGGTAAAATACAAAAACCGCAAAGTGCGCAAAGAACGCTAAGGAAACGCAAAGAAATGTTACTTACCCCACTACTTCCCACCTTCGCTAAAGCTACGGCGGACAAAGCCCGCCTTCCCGGCTATGCCTTTTCTTTTACATTTGCAGATACGATATGATCAAGAGGGAAACATATATCGCTCACACAAAAAAATGGATCATTGATGTTGTCGTAGGCTGCAATTTTTGTCCATTTGCGGCACGTGAAGTGAAAAGGAACAGTATTTTTTTTGAGGTAGTTGAAGGCAATCAGGCGGATGTTGTTAAATTTTTAAAAGAGAGCCTGGAAAAAATGGATGATGAGGCGGCTATTGAAACCATGTTCCTTATTCTTCCTGATCAATTTCATTCCTTTGACAACTACCTTGACCTGGTTGAAGCAGCGGAACAAATGCTAAAGAAAAATGGTTATGAAGGGATCTACCAGGTGGCCTCTTTTCATCCTGATTATATATTCTCCGGAAGTGAACCCAACGATGCTGCTAATTACACCAACCGTTCACCTTACCCGATGCTGCACATTTTGAGAGAAGAAAGCGTCAGCCGTGTCATTGACGGACACCCGGATACCCTTCTGATCCCTGAGAAAAATGTAGCCTTTGCACGTGGCAAAGGAATTGAATATATGCAAAGATTAAGAGCAGCCTGCATGGATCATGAGTAAACAAAAATGCATTTATACGATCGGTCATTCCAACAGGAGCCTGGAAGATTTTATATCCATGCTAAGCTCTTTTAAAATCGAACTCCTGGCAGATGTAAGAAGATTCCCCGCTTCACGCAAATATCCATATTTCAACAAGGCTGAACTTTCCGAAGCACTGGAAAAAGAACAGATCAGCTACCTCCATTTTGAAGATCTCGGCGGAAGAAGAGCAGCCGCCAAAGACAGCCAGAATATTGCATGGAGACACAGCGCGTTCAGGGGGTATGCTGATTATATGGAAACCGCAAGCTTCAAATCTGCTGCCAGTCAACTGGAAAAAGAAGCAGGTAAAAAGCTTACTGCCTACATGTGTTCCGAAGCCGTCTGGTGGAGTTGCCACCGTTCCATGATCTCCGATTACCTGAAAGCAGCCGGCTGGGAAGTAAGGCATATCATGGAAGCCGGCAAATGGAAAGAACATCCATATACTGCACCTGCAAGAATTGAAAATGGGGAGCTGACGTACCGGCCTGCAGCAGGATTGTTTGATGTGTGAAATAGATAATGATTTTAGTATACAAAATCCTGATGACGAAAAGGATGCCTTTGATTGACTTTAGGAAAGAAGTGCAAAGATATTCGCCTGCCTTTCTTTTCACTGATAACATCTCCCGCGACATTCTACCTGTTTTTTTTATCTTTACACCTCATGAAAACGGCTACTGAAATACAGAAGGAAGTGTGGGTGGATGTGATGGAGGATATGGATGACCCTTTTCATCTCGTGGTTTGGAATGACGAGGTCAACACTTTTGAGTGGGTGATTGAAACCCTGATGGAGGTTTGCAAACATTCCCATGAACAGGCCGAACAATGCGCCTATATCATTCACTTCAGGGGAAAATATGCGGTGAAGCAAGGCAGATATGATGACCTTAAGCCCATGAAAGATGCCATCACTGAAAGAGGCATCAATGCAACGGTAGAAGAACTAGCTTGATCTATCACGCTGAGAATTTCACCAGGAAAGTTTCACGCAAAGGCGCAAAAGGAAGAAGACGCAACTCGTAATGAATAATATTTCTCTAGAGAAAGGTTTCTCTGATTTGGAAAAAATCCCATACATCCTCAGCATATCCATTCTTTAAACGACCCGACTTTGATGACTTAGCCCCTTACTTCGTCAGGGCAGGCTATGATCTCACGATTCACCATTCACCATTCACCATTCACCACTCCCGCCACCCTAAAACCTCGTCCCCAAATAATGCGGCAGCACCGCTTTCCATGTATTCCAGTCATGCGGCCACTCGCTGCCCCACACATCAAGTTCATAATTAATTCCTTTATTGTATAAAATTCCTGCGAAACGCCTGCTGCCGTCGGGATCTTCATAAGCCCCGCTGCCGGTGAAGATGTGGATATGGTGACTGCGCCGGATCTGTTCCAGCAAGTGATGATCTGTAAGATTGGGCATATAATGCTGCGGGCTGTTGAAATACACATCTTCATTATAAAAACCTTTGGTGTATTCGGTAAGATCATACACCCCGCTCATACCTATTACTCCGTTGATCAAATCAGGCCGTTTCAAAAAAAGATTCATGCTGTGCAAAGCACCGAAGGAAGCGCCGCAAATGATGATGGGTGTTTCGGCACTGGTATGCATACGGATAAAAGGGATCACTTCCTGGTAAACATATTCATTGTATAACTGGTGCCGCCTGATCTTGTCATACGGATCCACCTGGTTATTCAGCCAGCTTTCATTATTGATACTGTTGATGGAAAAAACTTTCACCTTCCCTCCATTGATGGCGCTACTCATGGCATCTATCAACTGGAACCGTTCA
The DNA here is from genome assembly GCA_964460925.1 of uncultured Flavisolibacter sp. GTDB lineage: Bacteria > Bacteroidota > Bacteroidia > Chitinophagales > Chitinophagaceae > Flavisolibacter. The sequence continues at coordinate 7,727 of CAYWSQ010000150.1, forward strand.
TACTCCAGGTAATCTGCCGCCGCGGTTGGCACCATCAGCAAGGCAAATCCATAATAACCATAAACGGCAACAGGCATTTCCCTTTGCAATCTTTCACTATACCATGAGCTTAGATTTCTTTCCATAAAACCAGACAATTTTTTATTGATCTGAAACAAGAGAATTCAGGTCAAGTTACATTTTAAACGAAAACCGGCAAGTAAAAACACTTAATCTTCGGAAGTTTTCTACCTAAAATCGTATTGCCAAAATTGCAAATATGTACATTCGTCTTCTATTCCATGGCAACATGAAAAACCCGCCAGAACCTACTCTGCAAAATACTGCTGAAAACGCAATCAGTGATGAAGAATCATTCAGCCTCATATTGAATAACCTGCAGGATACTTTCGTACTGCTCGACAAAGATCTTAACATAATCACTGCTACAGAACTTTCAAGAAAAAGGATCAGGCAATATTTCAATATTGAATTTCAAAGAGGTATGAGTCTGTTCACCATGATCTCTCCTGACCGTCATGCCACAGTTAAACTTATGACCGATGAAATCCTGCGCGGCGGTCCTGACCGGTGCATGGAACACGAGATTGTTCTGGCAGGAAAAAAACTCATTTTAAAAAACCATTTCCGGCCAGCTTACAACAACCAGGGTGAGATTATTGGATTGATCGTAACATCAAGGGATATTACAGAAGAAAAAACTGCAGCACACCAATTAAAAGTTGCTGAAGAACGTTGGCGATTTGCGCTTGAGGGTGCGCAGCAAGGCGTGTGGGACTGGAATATATTAACTGGTGAATGTTTTTATTCCGAAGGATATAAAAAACTATATGGTTATGAACCTGGTGAACTGCATAACCGCATCGAAGAATGGGAAGCGCTGATCCATCCAGAAGACAAACAGAAGATGAAGGAAGCAGTGAAGGAACATATCTCCACTGAAGATCCTTTTCATGAAAGCACTTACCGGATCAGGGCAAAAAATGGCCAGTACAAATGGATCCTTGCCAGGGGTATGATCATAGAACGTGATCAGAACGACCAACCAGTAAGAATGATCGGCACACATACTGATATCACCGAACAGGTAATATCAAAGGAAAAGTTGCGAAAATCAGAACAGTATTACCGCAACCTTTTCCAAAGCAATCCACTGCCCTGCTGGATCTATGATTCAGAAACGCTAAGCTTCCTTGAAGTGAACCAGGCGGCCATCTATCATTATGGTTACAGCCGGGAGGAATTCCTTTCATCAGATCTTTACCTGATCCACCCCCCAGAATTTATCAGTCAATTGCAGGAAAGACTGCAAAAGCAGCAAACCCATCCCATCCAGCGCTACAATAAATGGAAACACCGTAAAAAGAATGGTGACCTCATTTTTGTTGATATCAATATCAATACGATCCAGTATGAAAACGTAAACGCCAAACTGGTGGTAAGCCATGATGTAACGGAAAAAGTAAGGATCGAAGAGATTCAAAATGAAACCGAAGAAGAACTTCGCCGCAGCAACGAAAGATTCAAACTGGCCAGCCGCGCGACCTCTGACGCCATTTATGAATGGAATTTGCTGAACGATAAATTATTTTGGGGAGAAGGCCTGCAACACCTGTTTGGTTATAAGCCGCAGGACATCAGCATTGAAAAATGGAAGGAACTGGTGCATCCCGAAGACAGGGACCTGGTAAACCGCTCGCTGGAATTATCGTTCAGGAGCCAGACCAGGTGGCAGATGAAATACCGTTTCAAAGACGCAAAAGATCAGTACCGCTATGTGCTGGACCGCGCTTTCATTACCAGAGATGCCGGTGGTAAAGCTACAAGCATGATTGGCTCACTCCAGGATATCACTGATCTCCATCAAAAAGAACAAGAATTGCTGATCAGCAATGAAAGATACCGATTT
>CAYWSQ010000151.1:0-7968 GCA_964460925.1 uncultured Flavisolibacter sp.
ACATCCCGCCCAAAAAGGGAAAGCAGCATGCCCTTTTCATTATAAGGGAACTGCTTTCGATGGAGCCCATGCAAAAAACAACCCAGCTCAGTGTGGCCCTTCGTTATTTCAACAATACCACTCGCCAGAAAAGCATAGCCTTTGTTCTGAGCGATTTTATTGATGCCAACTATGGCGATGCGCTGAGAGTGGCCAGTAATAAACACGATATCATAGGGATCAAACTTTATGATAAGATGGACAGGGTGCTGCCAAACGTTGGCATGCTGAGGATCAGTGATTCTGAAACTGGCCAACAGAAATGGGTGGATACCAGCAGTTCCTTTGTGAGGTTTGAATATGAGAAAGAATTCTTCAGGATCACAGATTATTCAAATGATACTTTCCGGAAATCAGGCTGTGATCTGCTTCATGTGCGAACGGACGAAGATTATGTAAAAGTGTTGCAAAGATTTTTTATCAGCCGGAACAAATAATGAAGTACAGCATTCACATTTTTTTGATCTTATTAATGCCTGGTTGGTTGCAGGGGCAGGAAGTTTCGGCTGTGGCTGACCGTGATACCATACTAATAGGAGAACAGTTCAAACTGACCCTGAAGGTGGCGTCTTTAAACAGTGCTGTTTCATGGCCTGAGCTGGACAGTATTCCGGGCTTCGAGATCATCAGTGCTTCCAAACCTGATACTTCTGAATCGTCCAGTGGAATTTCCATTACACAGCAACTGGTACTTACCAGTTGGGATTCCGGCAGCCTGAAAATACCCCCCATACGCATTGGCAGGTACAGCACCCGTCCTTTAAATATTGAAGTGGGTTATTTGCCACTTGATCCAAACAAGGATTATAACGATATCAAGGACATCATCCTGGTTCAGCGGCCCAACGATCCTAAGTGGTACTGGTACATCATCTTCGGACTGGTTCTGGCAGGGCTCTTTCTTTTATTTTTTCCGAAAATGAAAAAGCAGGAGGTGGTTGCTGAACTGCCGCCGGAAAAAGCCTATGACGCGGCTATGATAAAACTTCAGAAGCTGAAGGAAGCAGGGAACAAGGAAGAGAAAGCCTATTACACCGAACTGGTACATATTTTCCGTGAATACCTGCAGAGAAAAAAAGGCATCCAGTCACATTCCAAAACCACGGATGACCTGGTTGAGCCAGTAAGGGCTTTGCAATTGCCACGTGAGCAGTTGGAGAACCTGGTAGTATCTCTCCAGGTAAGCGACATGGTGAAATTCGCGAAGTACCAATCGCAGGAACAGGAAAAAAATGAAGCCTTTCATAATATCAGGGAAACTATTGAGTACATAGAGCGGAACCATCATGCTGTATAACTGGCTTCAACATATCGAATTCAAATACGAATGGGTGCTTCCACTGCTGCTGGTGCTGCCGGTGCTGGCATTTTATTATTACCGTACAGGCAACTGGCGTAAATCCTCTTTTCTCGTCACCACTTCGGAAGCCTTCAGGATACGTACCGTAAAAAATACACTGATCCACCTTCCCTTCTGGTTGCGTCTTTTATCTGTTGGCTGCATCCTGCTGGCACTGGCACGTCCACAGACCAGGGATGTGCAGTCACGCACCAAAGGACAGGGCATTGACATCATTCTTTGCATGGATGTAAGTGGAAGCATGACGGAAAAGGATTTTCTTCCGTCCAGGCTCGATGTGGCCAAGCAGATGGCGGCGGAGTTTGTAAGACAAAGACCAATAGACCAGATCGGGCTGGTAATTTTCCAGGGGGAGAGTTTCACACAATTTCCCTTAAGCACCGACCACGGGGCACTGCTTGAACAGATCATGAACCTGCGAAGTGGAATGCTGGTTGATGGTACCGCCATTGGTGAAGGACTGGCCACTTCAGTGGAAAGGCTGATGGGTAGCCCCACCCGCTCGAAAGTAGTGATACTGCTCACGGATGGTAATGAACAACCTTCCACGCAAAGACTGGTTGATCCCTACACTGCTTTGGAGATCGCGAAAGCGAAGCGTGTGAAAGTTTATACAATCGGTATGGGCGTTCCCGGCGCAACAAAAGCGGTGGACGAAGGAACGGTGGAAAGTGAAAATACATTCCTGGATGAGACTTTGCTGAAACGCATTGCTGCGGAAACGAGGGGTGAATACTTCAGGGCTACTGACCGCGAAAGCCTGCAGAAAGTTTATGACCAGATCGACCAGCTTGAAAAATCAGAAATAGAAGTTATCACCAGGACGCGTTTCCAGGAGCAGTTCATTTATTTTATCATGGCAGCCCTGTTCTTCCTTTTGCTCGACATAATTTTGAGGTACACTTATTTAAGAACTTTCCCCTGACATGCAAGGAACCGTTTACAGATCAACCGGAAGCTGGTACTTCATCAAAAATGAGCAGGGGCAATTTTTGAATGCCCGGATGAAAGGCGTTTTTAAAATGGAAGGCATCACCTCCACCAACCCTGTGGCAGTGGGAGACATCGTGGATTATGAATCCGAAGGATCAGAAGGAGGGGTGATGATCAAGGGCATCCATGACCGCAAAAATTATATCAACAGGCAATCACCGCGTCATAAATACCAGCAGCATATTGTTGCAGCCAATATTGACCAGTCGCTTTTGCTTGCCACCATCAAAGAACCACGCACTTCGCAAGGCTTTATAGACCGCTTTCTCGTGGTATGCGAGATGTACCATATACCGGCAGTGATCCTTTTTAATAAACTTGACCTGTATGAGGAAAAAGAAATGGCCTTGCTGGAATACATGGAGGCAATCTATACAAGTATCGGTTACCAGGTGCTTTCCATGAGTATCCTGGAAAACAAGGGTGTTGACAGGGTTGAAGCAATACTGAAGAACAAGATCACACTGGTGAGCGGGCATAGTGGCGTGGGTAAATCCTCTTTCATTAATGCCATGGTTCCGGAACTGGAGATCAAAACAAAGGATGTGAGTGGCTGGAGTGGTAAGGGTCAGCATACTACCACATTCGCTGAAATGTATGACCTGCCTGGCGGCGGAAGTATCATTGATACCCCGGGAATGAAGGAGTTCGGGTTGGTTGGGATAGAGAAAGAAGAACTATCAGGTTATTTTCCTGAAATGCGCCAGCGGCTGAATGATTGCCAGTTCAATAACTGTCTTCACATCAACGAACCAGGTTGCGCCATTAAGGACGCTGTAGCCAGCGGTGAGATTCATGAGGACAGGTATGTGAGTTATTATAATATTTTGGAGAGTATTGAGAAAAGACGATAGACCATGGTTAATAGACCATAGACAGTGGTTTAAAGAATAGGGTGGATCACTTTTATCAGAATAAATGGTGAATGGCCAATGGTGAATGGACAAAGGTTTAAAGAATGAAGTTGATCACTCTTTTCAAAGTAGAATATCCCAGGCTTGGCCAATGGCCAATGACACCGTTCTCTGGTGACTAGTCCATGGTCCATGGTCTATAGTCCATGGTCTTCACAAACCATTCTCACCCCGAATAAGATTCAGGAAATTTTTTTGGGCAGAAATAATAAAAGGATAATGGAATAGGAGCGGAGATGTTCCATGGACTATTGGCCATGGTGTATGGTCTTATGCGATCTGCTGCTTGCGCATATCAACTGTCATCAGTTTGCCTTCGATAACATTGGCCAGTTCTACAACGGCCTTGTTGTCTTTTTTACGGGCATCCTTGGTCTTTGTAGGGAAAACGGAAATACCATTATAGATGCTGTAATGCAGGGTCAGTTCATGATGACCGATGCTGAATTGCCAGCTAATAGCATCAAAGTCGTCTTCCTTACTGGTAAATTGCAGTTTAAGTTCATCGCTTAAGATATCAGCGATCTGGTAGAAGCGCTTTAATCCGCCGTCATCATCGATAACAGCTTCTGTACAACCTAAAGTTGTTCGTAGGGTCAGGCTCATAAAAAACCAGTTTTTATTTGAATGAATACTTTTCTATAAGACAACAAAAGGAACCGTTTTGTTGCATTATGCAATTGTTATGCCTTGAACTTTCCGGCTTTGCGCTGTTCTTTTTTAGACATATCCAGGGCTTTTTCGGCACCCACATTGCGGCCGTTGTTGCCGCACCCGTATTTGGGCTGGAACAAACTGCATGAAGAAACAATCAACGAAAAACTGAGGAGATAAAAAGTGTAACGTACAGTTTTCATGAAAACGGTTTGTATAAAGATAAAATGATTTGCGGAAGATCAAAAGGCTTCCCCGGCTTTATTTACCCCGTCGAACCACCTGGCATAGCCCACATAGTTGTTGGCAATCCTATTGATCTCACCTTCAACCTTTTCTGAAGAAATCTCCTTCACCTTTTTTGCTGGTACACCGGCATAAATAGCACTTCCTTCACAAATGGTTCCTTCCAGCACCACGGCGCCGGCGGCAATGATGGTATTGCTGTGAACCACTGCGTTATCCATCACAATGGCACCCATGCCCACCAGCACATTTTCGTGCAGTTCACAGCCATGTACAATGGCATTATGGCCAATCGAAACATTGTTGCCGATCAGGGTTTTGGTTTTTTTAAAGGTGCAATGAATCACCGCCCCGTCCTGGATATTCACTTTATTCCCGATACGGATGCTGTTTACATCCCCGCGTACCACGGTATTGAACCAGATGGAACATTCATCACCCATAACCACATCGCCAACGATGGTGGCATTAGGCGCAATAAAACAATCTTTTCCCCAACTGGGCATATTCGATTCAACAGGAAGGATCAGGGCCATGCGGCAAATATCTGATTTTTTAAAAGGTGGCCTAATTGGGAATGATGAGGCGCTGCACCTTAATTTGCAGCATGAACCTGCGGCAGTTATTTCTTCAGCATGTAGCGCAGACCTCCATGGCACCGCTGGCAATAGAGATCGTGAAGGCGGAGGGCTGCATTCTCACCGATGCTTCCGGAAAAAATTACATTGACCTGATCGGAGGCATCAGTGTGGCGAATGTGGGACACAGGCATCCTTCCGTAATTGAAGCCATCAAAAAACAACTGGATGCCTACCTGCACGTGATGGTGTATGGTGAATTTGTGCAGGGCCCGCAGGTGGAATATGCAAAGTTGCTGACTAGTCATCTCCCGGGCTCACTGAATTCGGTTTATTTTACCAATTCCGGTGCAGAGGCAGTGGAAGGTGCCATGAAGCTGGCAAAAAAAGTGACCGGCCGCCAGGAGATCGCCGCATTTAAAAATTCTTATCATGGCTCCACCCAGGGAGCACTGAGCATCATTGGAGATGAATACTGGCGTAATGCCTACAGGCCACTTTTACCTGGAATTCATCACCTCGACTACCAATCATTTGAAGACCTATCCCTGATTACACAACGAACGGCATGCGTGGTTGTAGAACCGGTGCAGGCTGAAGCAGGGATCATATTACCCTCGGTTGACTGGTTAAAAGCCCTTGAAAAAAAATGCAAGGAAACAGGTGCCTTACTTGTGACAGATGAAATCCAGACTGGTTTTGGACGTACGGGAAAACTATGGGGTTTTGAACATTCCGGCATTCTTCCAGATATTCTTTTGCTGGGGAAGGCACTTGGTGGAGGCATGCCCTTAGGCGCTTTCATTGCAGATAAAAAAATGATGGATCATTTTACAGATCAACCTGTGCTGGGACATATCACCACTTTCGGTGGACATCCTGTTTGTTGTGCCGCAGGCCTGGCGGCCTTTGAAGTGTTGTTGGAAGATGAACTGCACAGAACTGCAGCAGAAAAAGGGGAATTTTTCAGAAAACAGTTGGAAGGTTTGCCCGTAAAACAAATCCGTTCCGCAGGTCTCTGGATGGCGCTGGAGTTTGAAGATGCAGTGCAGTGTAAAAAAGTGGTGGATGAGTGTATCAGCCAGGGGCTGCTCACCGACTGGTTCCTGTTTGCCCCTGAATGCCTGCGCATCTCACCTCCCCTGAATTTATCGAAAGATGAAATGATGAAAGCTGCACAAATAATAAGGAAGGCAGCAGGTAAATTACGCTCATTTTAGTCTTTCCTGCTTTTGATTATCTTGCCGCAAACCAAAACAGATGCAAGGTACCCGTGTGGCAATCCTATTTGCCTTTATCGTTCTTTCTATTTCCTCTTTCTCGCAGCAAAAATGGCCCAACACCCTTTTATGGAAGATCAGTGGTAATGGTTTGAAAAAACCATCCTACCTGTATGGTACTATGCACCTGCAGGACAAAAGGTTATTCCAGTTCACCGATTCTGTGTACCAGGCTTTGGAAAATGTTGAGGGTTTCGCCCTGGAAATCGACTTTAATGAACTGGTCGACAGCATGCTTTCCCGTGAGTTCAAAAAAGCTGAAGAGGACCTGCTGGATAAGATGCGCCTGCGCCTGAAAGACCAGGCAACAGACGATGATATGGACTCGATCGTAAAAGCGCTGAACGTGGATCCTGAAAGCATCAGCAATAAAGACCTGAAAAAGATCCGTGATTACAGGATGAACAGGCTGGTGCAGCGTGGCGAAATGCAGACCATTGTTGATGGTTATTTGTATGGTCTTGCTCTTCGTATGGGTAAATGGCTGGGTGGTATCGAAGATGTGACTGACCAGTTGGATCTGAAAGATGAACTGGGTGCAGACCTTAGTCCTGATGAAGTTTTCCTCCCCGAAAAAATACTCAGGAGCCAACTGGAGGACCTTGTCAAAATTTATTTGAATAAGGATTTGCAGAAGATCGATGAATATACAAGAACGAGGTATAGTTCTGAACAAAGGCAGATCATCCAGGTCCAGAGAAATTATAAGATGGCTGCAAGAATGGATAGCCTGAGTATGCGCAGAACAATGTTCTATGCGGTTGGTGCTGCCCATTTACCGGGGGAGGAAGGGGTAATTACTTTATTGAGGCAAAAAGGATTCACCGTAACACCCATATTCTCCAGCCAGTCAGTAAAACCTGAAGTGTATGCAGCTAAACTCTCCGCACAACCCTGGCATAAAATAGAAGAAACCGCCTTCAACCTTGAAATGCCTGGTCCTGCTAAAGATTTTGACCTTTTTGGTGATGCCATGAAGATGAAAGTATTCTTTGATCTTCCCTCCATGACCTTTTACATGGCAGGCAACGGCGTAAACGGTAAGAAAGACCTTGACCTCGATACACTATTTGCCGACATGGTCAGCCGCATGGGAAGCCTGGAGCAAAAGGTAAAATCAAAAAAGATCAGCATTGGTAAATTGGCCGGAAGGGAAGGAAGGTTTAACACGGAACAGGGCGCGGTCAAAATCAGGCTCTATCATCAATATCCCAATGTTTACTTTTTGGTAGCCTTTTCCTCCAGGGAGGCTAATCTGGATAGCAGGGATGTGAGCAGGTTTTACAATTCATTTGTTGCAAAAGAGATTCCTGTAAATAACAATAGCTGGTCGCGGTTTACGATACCGGGCAAAGGATTCAGTATAGAAATTCCGGGAAAGCCAAAACCAAACAAAGCAGTTGATCAGCAGGCAGAGGGCACGGAATGGAAATTCAGTACTTATGATTATACAGATCATTTGAATGGGATTTATTATTTAGTGCAGGTTCGTGACCTTACCTCCGGGTATTATCTGGAAGGAGATACCAGCTATTACGCAGGGTATCTGACCGACATCCGTTCCAGGTTTGATACAATTTATAACAACCGTCATTTTCACTTCGAGGGCTGGCCTGCATTTGAATTGATGGCTGATCTGAAAAATTCAGGTTTCAGGATATTGAATATCCAAAAGGCTAACAGGATCTATTCCTTCATTGTAGGTGGCGCTACACCAGTTGATTATACCGCTTCTGAAAGATTTTTTAAATCCCTGGTCCTTGAAGATTACCAGGAGAAACCCTGGAATGTATTTAGCGGAACAGGCTTTTTAACGAAGGCTCCTGCTGCTTTTCAGCTCGATGAGGAGATGGAACCTGGAGAAAATGAAGTACATGAAGAACATTATACCAGTTATGATGAAC
>CAYWSQ010000151.1:7978-9593 GCA_964460925.1 uncultured Flavisolibacter sp.
TGAACTCACCACTATCTCCTATGAAGTATTTAAATCTGTGGTTTCACCCTATTACTGGGTAAAGGATGATTCCTCTTTCTTCGCCGACCAGATAAAACAGTACAGGAATTATAATGATTCCATAGTTGAGAAAAAATTTGTTACAGTAGGCAAGCTGAAGGCGATGGATTATACCCTGAAAAAGGATGATAATATTTCATTGAGGAAGGTGAGGGTTTTTGTGAACCGCGATACGGTTTATACCCTGATCAGTTTCATGCCCCAACAGTTCAGGGAAAACGAAAATGTTGCCTCTTTCTTCAAAGATATACGGATGGCGAGGGAAGTAAATCCTGCGATTTACACCAATAAGGCAAAACAACTGCTCACTGCTTTGAGATCAAAGGATACGGCTGTATTCAACCAGGCTTTTTCAGCCCTTGACCAGGTTAGCTTCACCAAAGCCGAGCTGCCCCTTTTGCATGAAGCATTGATGCAGGATTACCTGGAAAGCGACAGCTATTCCACGGCATATGAGAAGATCTCAAATGAATTGAAACTGATTAATGACAAAACAACCCTGGACTTTATCTCAAAAAATTATGGTTCACTGAAAGGAGAAAAAGAAGCGGTAAAGCTGAATATGCTGGAGATCCTGGTAAATCACCAAAGCAAAGAATCCTATGCCCTGTTCAGTAAGCTGGTGAAGAAGGATCCGCCAAAAAGCGGGAATGCTAACAACCTATATAGTTATTTGCAGGATTCATTTCCACTAACGGCCACACTCTATCCCGGGATCCTGGAACAATTGGATTCGGAAATTTTTTCTGATTTGATCGTAAACCTTTCAAAACTGCTGATTGATAGCAATTATCTCTCCCTCGCTGATTTTGCCCTGTATAAAAATGTTTTATATAAAAAGACGGAGGAGAAAATAAAAAAACACCAGGAAGATACCGAAGACTATTACTGGTGGTATAACAGTTGGATTTCGATGCTGGGCAAGCTAAATGAACTGGAAAGCAACCAGCTTCTCCGAAAGTTGACCTCTCTTGACGATTTTGACATCAAATACCAGGCGGTGATGGCCCTGATCAATAACGAAATGCCGGTGGATCACGAGACCATCGACACACTTGCGGCTTCACTTTCGTTCCGGAAATATTTTTATACTGAGCTTGAGAAGATCGACAGACTTTTATTATTCCCTTCAAAATATGCCACCCGGTTGAAGATTGCGGAGAGTGAGATTTATAATATCGGTTCTGATGATTTGGATGTAAGTTCGGTAGAGTTTCTCGCGGAGAAAGAGGTTTTGTTCATGGACGCAAAAAGAAAATTCCTGCTCTTCCGGGTAGGTTATGAAAATGAAGAAGGCGAAATGGATTATTACCTCGGGGTAACAGGGCCTTATGAAAAGGATGAAATAATTGCTGATACCAGGGCCAGCGGCATCTATTGGGAAAACAGTTTCAAACCTTCACTCCTGGAACAGCAGTTGCGTGACCTGCTCAGGTCTATGGAAGAATACCTGGAGGAAGGAGAGGACGACTAAGCTTTAAAAGATCTTAAAAAGCTGAAAAATATTTTGAAATGAGATTTTCAATCAATTACTTTGTATTACAAAGTGCTTTTT
>CAYWSQ010000152.1:0-9537 GCA_964460925.1 uncultured Flavisolibacter sp.
AAGCTGTAAAACCCATCATTTATTATCTCGATAATGGCACACCTGAACCCATTCGTTCAGCCCTGCTCGAAGGTGCCCGCTGGTGGAACCAGGCTTTTGAAGCAGCCGGTTATATCAATGCTTTCCAGGTGAAGATCCTTCCCGAAGACGCAGACCCTATGGATATCCGTTATAACATGATCAACTGGGTGCACCGCTCCACGCGAGGCTGGTCGTACGGCGCTTCAGTAGTTGATCCGCGCACAGGTGAGATCATCAAAGGGAATGTTACACTGGGTTCTTTGAGAGTGCGGCAGGATTACCTGATTGCTCAGGGATTGCTGGCACCATTTGAAAATGGAATGCCTGCCGATGACCAGATGCTGAAAATGGCATTGAACAGGTTGAAACAATTATCAGCGCACGAGGTGGGGCATACACTTGGCCTTATGCATAATTATGCTGCTTCCGTATCAACATTGGGTTCGGTGATGGATTATCCTCATCCTGCCATAAAATTCACTGCTGCCGGTGACCTTGACCTGGCACAGGCCTATGATGCAGCCATTGGTGAATGGGACAAGGTATCGATTCGCTGGGGGTATGCAGATTTTCCACCCGGGATCAATGAAAAAGATGCACTTGATAAAATCCTGAAGGATGCTGCGGCAAGAGGATTACAATTCATATCCGACCAGGATGCCAGGGCGCGTGGAGGACTTCATCCATCAGCCCACCTCTGGGATAACGGCGCGAACGCGGTAGAAGAACTGAAGCATGTAATGAGGGTGAGACAAAAAGCACTTTCAAGGTTTGGATCAAATAATATCCGCGAAGGCATGCCTCTTTCCACGCTCGAAGATGTACTGGTGCCTGTTTATCTATTCCACCGCTACCAGGTGGAAGCAGCCGTGAAAATGGTGGGAGGTATCAATTACAGTTATGCATTGAAAGGTGATGGACAGGTTGCAACAGCCCCTGTAAATGCTGATGACCAGTTGAAAGCACTCAATGCCCTGCTCGATGCGATGGATCCATCCGTGCTGGTGCTGCCGGAAAATATTATAAAGATGATACCTCCAAGACCCGCAGGTTATGCCTCCTCAAAAGAATTGTTCCGCAAACGCACCGGCCTTTCTTTTGATGCCTTAAGTCCCGCAGAGATGGCAGCCGATCTTCCTCTATCCCTGTTGCTTCACTCTGAACGCTTAAACCGCCTGGCCCAGTTTGAAGCGCTTAATATGGGCCCTTCACTTGAAAAAGTATTACAAACCATTATCGACAGAACCTGGAAAGCGGAGCGCAGAAAAGGAATGGAAGCACTGGTACAGATGCAGACCGAACACATCCTGCTAACCTACCTTATGACAGCCAGCCTGGATGAAAATGCATCGTTCATTACCAGGTCAGTCTTAAATAAAACGGTGGCAGACCTGCGGAACTGGATAGAGGAAAAAAGAAAAGGAAATCTGGACTATACCTATGCAGGTCATTTGCTCCTGGCATTGGAAAGAATGCGCATGCCAGACAAAGCGAAACCCGCCCAGCATGCGGTAATGCCTCCCGGGGCACCAATTGGCTGTGATGATAATTAATTTTTCAGGGGCTTGCCTACTTCCACCGCGCAGTCATGACCGGGCTGTCCGTGAGGAGGATTCAACCTCACCGTTCCGGTTGGCGTAGCTGCGGCTGGCTGGGGTGAAGCCTGCTGAATAGGAACACCCGGGTTCACCTGGCTCTGGATAACAGGAGCGGGTGCGCTGTTGAGCGGGGCACCTTCAGCTATATCACAACGGTGGCCTGGCTGACCATGCTTGGGGTTCAATGTAACTGTGCCGCCCGAAGGCTGGGGTTGCTGAGCCTGGGTAAGATTGACCGGCTGTGGCTGTGTTGTTTGTTGCTGTGAAGGCTGGGGCGCTGGTATGGGCGTCTGCAGGTTCACAGAAGGTGGCGGAGCCTGGTTCCCGGCTTTATTTTCGCAGGAAACAGTGAGGATGGCTATGGCTATAAAACCGGGGATTAGTTTTTTCATGATGAAGGCTAAGGTAATAAAACTATGCGGCGGGAGTTAGTTAAAATTCCAGCCTCCAGATTCAAGTTTTAGGCTGCAATTTGCGGCAACCAGGACAGATCTAACTATTTCCGCTACTCCACTCTTCAAATTATCCTTTTTCGCCGGGTGGATCTGCTTAACTTCCCTCTCCTAAAAATCATTGTCATGAAAAAAATCTTTGCACTTGCTTTAATGAGCAGTGTTCTATTAACAACCGCTTGTGCCCAGCAGGATAAGTCCAAAAGAGCCAGCCCTCCTGCAGTAGTTACTCAAAAAATTCCAGCCGGATCTGTAATCACCATCAACTACAGCCAGCCTTCGCTGAAAGGACGAACCATTGGAGAGGACCTCGAACCTAAAAAAGGAAAGGTCTGGCGTATGGGTGCCAACGAGGCAACAGTATTTGAAACTACCCGTGATATTACAGTTGAAGGCAAGACATTGAAGGAAGGCAGGTATTCACTCTTCGGACTGCTGACCGACGATGGCATCACCCTGATCTTTAATGAAGCAGCCGATATATGGGGCACCGCTTATGAAAAGAACAAAGAAAAAGATGTTCTGAAAGTAAACGTTCCAGTGAAAGTTGCTTCTGATTCAAAGGAAAAGCTTGAGTACACAATTGACCCATCGGGAAAAGTAAGCCTGCAATGGGGCACGATGCTGGTTGATTTCCAGTTGAAATAATTCACCCGACCAACCTTCCCCTTTTGCGGGAAGGTTTTTTTATTTGTAAGGAGTAAGCAGGGAAAAAATAGCTGAATCAAGGAATTTCCCATTGTAATAAAAGTTCTCCCTGAAATAGGCCTCCTGTACAAATCCATGCTTCTCAAGCAACCGCCTGGAAGCCTGGTTCAATGGATTAATGTTGGCTTCTATGCTATGGAGTTTCATAGTTCTGAAACCAAAATCAATCATGGCCTTCATCACTTCTGACATTAATCCTTTATTCCAGTATTCGGGCATTAGTGTGTAACCAACCTCGGCCCTGTGATGCGGTTTATCAATCCGCCATAAGCCTGCAAAACCAATCATTTCTTCCTCACCCTTAGGAACCATAGCCCATGAGATGCCGTCTCCTTTACTAACCGTGTCTTTGATATTACTGATCAATTGCAATGCTTCCTCAAGCGATTTCATCCTGTCTTTATCTATGAACTGCATTACCTCTTCATTGGAACGAAGGGCCAGGAGGGCAGGCGCATCGGAAGGAACAATTTCCCTGAGTACGAGCCTCTCTGTTTCCAGTTTGGGGAAAACCGGGAATTCTACATTCAGCATGAAGGAGTTAGATTTTGGAAGGGTAAGTTACACCAATGGCATATTTTTTTAAGTACTGTATCAAAATAATGAACATGAAAAGAGCTTATCTCACTTTGATGACCATACTTGCTTCCGTGATCCTGTTTGCCCAGGAAAAAACAACGGATATCAATGTGAACATTGACAAGGATGGTGAAACTGCAGGTAACTGGTATGCCAATCCCTGGGTTTGGGTTATCGGCGCTGCCTTATTTATTATTCTTTTGATCGCGCTCACCAGCGGCAGCAGGCGCTCCAGTGCAAGCAGCGACAGGGTAACTGTTACTAAAACCGTGACACGCGACACGGATGTTTGATGAAAATGAAATTTCCCGGAATGCATGCGCTTTTGTGCATGCATTTTTTTATTCTGGAAAAATTGCCGTTTTGGCGGTAAGGACGGTATTTAGATTTCTTCACTTCTTGATATATCAAAGGTATAAATAGTGCTATCTACTCTTTGATTCACTACTTACCGTCCTTCCCGCCTAAACGGCTTAAACTTTATGAAATAGCTTCCATTTTATTTCTGATTAAATCCTGTTCTTTTTTGGAGGAAGTAAGCGCTAATGCAATGGAGAAATGCCTCATTGCTTCTGCTCTGTTACGAAGTTCCATTTGGATTTCAGCAATGGAAGCATGGTAGATATAATATTTATCCAAACCTTTAATTCTTTTCAGCATTTCCAGCGCGTACTCACGGTTAACCGCATACGCGGACGCAATGGCCTTATTGAGTTCAATTACCGGCCCGGGTTGCAATTCAAATAGTTTTTGATATAAAAAATAGATGCCTTTCCAGTCCGTTTCTTCAAAACTTTTAGCAGAAGCATGCAGGGAAGCGATGGCTGCTTC
Organism: uncultured Flavisolibacter sp.; assembly: GCA_964460925.1. Classification (GTDB taxonomy): domain Bacteria; phylum Bacteroidota; class Bacteroidia; order Chitinophagales; family Chitinophagaceae; genus Flavisolibacter. The sequence goes on from CAYWSQ010000152.1 coordinate 4,190, forward strand.
AAGGTGGTAGACTGAAGTGTCGAAAGGAACGGTTACAGCCAGGTCCATGAAATAAAAACCCTTTTCGATCAAAGGGCGATGCCATTTATTGCGGTCCTGGTATTTTAATAAAATAATATTTCCCTTGTCGTCCAGCCTGGCCTGGAAACGGGAGACCTGGAAACAAAAAAGTGCCATGAGCGCAAATAAGCGTGGCTGGGCGGTCAAATCCGATTCACAAAGCAATAGACAAAGTCGCATGGCTTCTTCACAAAGGTCTTCCCGGATCAGGTGATCGGGATGTGATGAATTATAACCTTCATTGAAAAGCAGGTAGAGGCATTTGACCACCACCTCCAGGCGGTGCTTCAATTCTTTTCCAGAAGGAATCTCCAGTTGAATTGCATTCTGCCTGATCTTTTCCCTGGCCCGGAAAATTCTTTTGGTGATGTTGTCCTCGGAGGTGAGATAGGCTCTTGCGATTTCTGCGCTGCTCAGTCCACATAAAGTTTTCAGGGCAAGAGCCGTTTGAGATTCAGGAGGGATTAAGGGATGGCAACAGGCAAAGATCATTCTTAATTGGCTGTCCCGGATATGGCTCTCTTCAAAAAGATCAATTTCTTCCAATAGCTCTTTACCAGACAGAAGATAGCTGTATTGAGGTTGTACTTTCTCCCTGAAATTTTTATCTCTCCTGATAAGGTCCAGGGCTTTATTTCGCGCCACCCTGTGCAGCCAGGCAGTGGGGTCATGGGGGGTACCGTTCAACGACCAGGTGCGTAATGCCTGCAGTAAGGTATCCTGTGCAATATCCTGCGCAGATTCGAGCCTGTCGATACCCAGCAGCCTTGTAAGCACCGACACAAGTTTACCCCATTCATGCCGGAACAAATGATCTACGGTATGGTTCAGTGGGTTCACCATAAAAAAAGGGTGTCTTCCAGGAAAAGAAAGACACCCGGGTCGTGTTACATATCAAATTTCATCACGGGACGAACCTGTACGGTTCCACCGAATTCGAAATCGGGATAGTTTTCCTGGGCATTGGCAACCGCTTCTTCCATACTTTTGGCATTGATCACAAAATATCCGCCCACCAGTTCCTTGCTTTCAGTATAAGGTCCATCAGTGGCAGCAGTTTTACCGCTCACGAGTTTACCTCCGGGAAGTAAGGCTTCACCGGAAACATATTTGCCTTCCTGGTTCAGTTTATCCACCCATGCCATCCATTTACCCATATTTTCCTGCATAGCTTCAGGTGAAGCGTCGAATTTGATCCCGCCCTGGAAGATCAACATGAATTTTTCCATAACAGTTTTTTTAAATTTTAAAATGGTTTTGGTATATGACGAATGAGGTTTTTGTTTCCGGACAGGATTTCAGAAAAAAGCTTTTGGCTGTTGGCCATTGGCCATTGGCTTAAGAAACTATCATTAAAATTAGGAGGCTGCCAGCCTTTTTCTTTTCCGTTCAAAATAAATAAGAGAACAACTTATAAAAATGACACCGGCAATGGAGGTGATCAGCACAAGGGTGGTATAAAAATTCAGCCAGTTCATTTCAATGCGGAATATATTCTTGGTGAGCAGCACTCCTACACTGGCGAGGTAGCCAAATGAATCGGCCAGGTAGATCAGGAAACCAACATTGGCAGCATAGCGGAAGGCAGCGATCATCCTGTCAAACAAAATACTGTTGTAAGGAATGTAGGTCATATACAAACCAAGTCCCACCAGTGTCATCCAGGTGAAAGTGCTAACTGATTTGTCAAGGTAAAGCCAGGTAACCACACCCGATAAAATAAAGCCGGCGATCATGATGACCTGCGCGATCATAAAGGCCTTCATGTTATTGCGTATCATCACCATGCTGGCGATCAACACCAGGATCACTATGGAGATCAATGTTTCGGTTTGCGCGAAAACACCTGCGCTGAAAGTTTCACCGGAAGCCTTCCACATATCGGCCATAAAACCATCACGCACTTCCCTTAGCATGGTTACAAAAATGTAGATGAATACCAGGAGAAGGATGCCGGGAAGAAAGGTTTTAACGAACTGCCGGCGGTCCTTAGCATTCATGGCCACACGCTGGGTTCTGCTGGCCACATCTTCCGCATCGGGAGGCGGAATTTTTTCAAGCAGGTAAACGAACAATAAGAGCGGAATAAAAAACAGCAAGGCTGTAACAAAGGGCATCCAGTATTCATTCACTCCCCAAGTGGTCATCACCATCTGCGCTGCTGATTTTGCCAGGCCCGGACCAAAAATGAAACTTACAGCCAGTGCAGCCCCGATAAAATCGGTGGCCCTGCGGCCTTCCACGTAAGAGAACAGCACCCCCCAGAGCATGCCTAATGGAAAACCATTCAGTGCCAGCGCCCAAAAATTATAAGGCGGAGGAATGATCGCGAATAAGAGCCATGCTGCCCATGAAATTCCAACAAGCAGAAGAATCAGTTTACCACGACCCATTCTTTTGAGCTCCGAAATAAATTTGATGCCGTAGAATTTACTGAGCATATATCCTCCCACCTGCGTAATGATCAGCACCACTTTGTAATCGAGTCCACCCAGTTCATACCCGCTATAGGAGGCTACATTAAATGCTTTGCGGAAGGAGATGATGCAGGCATAGGCGGCAAAACAAACCGCAGCGGCAAAAATGGAAGTAAGGACTTGCGATCTGGTTGCAGGCAAGGTGGAATGATTTCGGAACAATATACGGCTTTTGGCTGTTGGCTATTGGCCTGAGAGAGGCCTTTGGCTTATAGCCATTGGCCATTGGCTGGAGTGCATCAGAGAAGAGATAGTTTTTCAAACTCGGAGATGGCGGCTGATAGCTAAAAGCCAATGGCTAATGGCCTTCTCTACTTCCCCACCCTCTTCCCCAGTAACAATTTCAACACTCTTTGATTCGACCCATCAGTTAAGCCAAATAAAAATCCGGCATTGAATTCAAATTTGGGATGGATGAAGAGATCCACCGCTGGTCCCAACAAATGTTCCTGCATCTGCCAGGGCTGAATATTACTGAACGTTCCAAGCGCTCCATAATATTCGAAGCCAATACCGAATACTTCCCGGATGGTATAAACTGTTTTGAATTGCGGGGCGATGCCTGCAGACTTCTCCTTGCCGCTTAATACAAAATCAACATTCGGGTTGAGTGAAAAATACCAGTTTCCGATGGTCTTATCAATGATGGGTCTCAGTTCTCCCTGCCAGATAAAAGAGCTGTCGCTATGCGGACGGAAAAACCCGAATTCGGCGGAAAGACTGGCACCCAGTTTCCAGTTCCATTCGGCAGGCGCCGTTACCCTGGGCCGGATCTGGTTACCCAGGTAATGAAAACTTCCATCCGGATCAAAAGCGGAGAAGGTATAGAAACCGATCTCGAAATTTTTCCCGAAGCCATGCGTGATCTCCAAGGTTTCGTTGGTCCAGCGGGCATCCTTTGGATTGTTGAGCGAAGGCAACCCTTTGAAAGTATAATTGCTGTGCAGTTCAAAAATGGTCCATTTGTGCTGAATGGTTGGAGAGGCATAAACCTGGATCTCGTTATCGGCCTGGCCTATTGCCAATAGGGAAAATGTAAGGGCAGCCAGGGTTATTATTTTTCTCATGCAGGTGTTCTTAAAGGTCAAAATTAAGGTTTGCCTGACTGTTTCTGATTTGTTAAACCCTGCCGGCTGCGTAGTAATACGGTGGCAGCCCCCCGTTTTCGATGATAGATTTGTATGCTTAATGATTGTTTTTTTGATATGCCCTGTAACATCGGGACCTCTCCGGACGTCTCAACTAAAACAAGGCAATTAAAATGAACTTTATGAATTACAGGTATTTTATCCGTGAACATTCAGCAGTGTTGACCTGTGCGGGATTATTCCTTGTATTTTTCCTGCTGGTGTATATTTTCGGCGCAATCTGACAATTCCATTCATACAATGATAACATTCGCTTGATGTTGCATTAACGAAGCTGTCCTTTCTTAGCGGCATGATCAGGAAATGGATTGAAACCAGGCCCGCAAGTATCAAAAGAATTTATCAACTCTGTATTATGGCCGCGCTGGTAATATTCGTTATTCTTTGTTATATCAAAATCAGTGAGGGGTTGGTACTGCTATACAATAATCATTAAACCAGATCTAAAATATTTTACTTCTCATGTGTACATTCCCGGTGTTTTTACACCGGGTTTATTTTTTCAGGGTCACCTGCTGTTTTTTCCGGACTTCTGCCAGGTATTTACTGAGTTCATTACATATATCAAAATAATAAAACAAGCCATCACTGATAAAGTATAAATATTTGCAGCCGCCATCCTTGTCTGCATAATAAACAGTCTTAACCGGATCACCCTTCATATACAACTGCAACTTGCCCTCTGACCGGCAAGGCCTTAAATTATCTGTAACTATTGGCTGCTGTTTCCAGTGTTCTGCCAGCATGCCCAGTACCACAATGTCTGAAGTGGAAGTAAACTGGTAATAACGGGAATAACGAAGAGAATCATCTACTGAATCATCATAAACAATGATCACGATGCTATCGGCATTTATCAATGTTGGTTCTAGTCCAGCTGTTTTAGTAAGGTCAGGAGAGCCGGCTTCCTTTTTTTTATCTTTTTCAGCATTCATGCAGGATGAAGCCATCATGGAATGCAGGGATATCAGTAACAGCAATGTACACCATGAACGAAGCCGTCTCGAATGGAAACGGCTTCGTATTAGCTGGTCATTCCAGTCAATATTCATTATTCTGCGGATTAAAATTCGCCCATCCGTTTGTCCAGTTAGTGGTGCCAAATGCACCGCGATGTGCAACAGTGGTGAAGAACGGGTCCATACCACTAAAAGCAGCCCCTGATAATGCAGGTGAACCTGATTTAGGAAGATAATTCGGTGCATCCCAGTTAAAAGGTGCTTCCAGCATGATATCATTCGCATTGGCATAGGTGATGGAACCATTCGCTTCCGCCTTGGCCTGCAGTTGCGCAGCGGTGATCACAGCGCCTGCCGTAGCATCAACCTTATAAGGGCTTACCAGGGCATGAACCAGGTTGTTTTTAAAAACTGAAGCATCTGAGTTGAAAGCATCCGCAGTTGCGGCGCTCTCCAGTGAAAATCCACCTTTAGGAAAACCCATCATGATGGAATTGTGAATTTCAAATCTCACTGCTCTTCTCCACCGGTTGGCGAAATTGAGATTGGCTTCCGTGTTGGGAGCACCATTAGGCCCGATCCAGGTAATATTGGAAAGAATAGGTTTGGTAAATGGAGTTGCCGATGTTCCTGTTCCATCATTATCTGCCTCCACACCATTGCCTGCATCAGTATCTGCAATTTCTGGACGGCGCTGAACTACC
>CAYWSQ010000153.1:0-9520 GCA_964460925.1 uncultured Flavisolibacter sp.
CGCTGCCAGGGTGCCCATGCGCCACATTGGTTTTCTTAATGGCAGTTTCAAGCTGAATGACCAGTGGATCATCAATCCAAATATTTATTATACCAACCAGGCCAATGTGCAGGAACTCGTTGGAGGTCTCACTGCCCATTACAATCTTTCAGGCGATGGCATGTACCAGTTGATCGTAGGTGTTTATTACCGCCATAAGGAAGCCGTGATACCCATGGTAGGTCTTGGATACAATGATTATACTTTCACTTTCAGCTATGATGCTACCATGTCTTCACTGAAAGCTTTCAATAATTCAAGAGGGGCTTTTGAATTTTCACTGATCCGCCAGGGTGTGCTCAACCCAAGCAGCAACAGGATCACACCTTGCCCTACCTTCCGCACTTATTGATCTTTAGCTTTTAGTTTTACGGCTTTTCACCGATTTTTACGGCAAATACCATTCATGATCGCCACCACCATAGAAAAATCACAGGCCGTTGCCCACCTGGATGCATTCAGGAAGATAGCGGGTGATGATTTTGTTTTTGTAGATGAGGAAGTGCTGGGTAATTATGCCCATGATGAAACCGAAGATCTTCATTTTCTTCCCGACGTAGTTATCAAACCAGGCAGTGCTGAAGAGATCAGCGCTATTCTCAAAATCTGCAACCAGCATAAGATCCCCGTCACACCCAGAGGGGCTGGTACCGGGCTGAGTGGAGGCGCGCTTCCACACCTCGGAGGGGTTTTGCTTTCCATTGAAAGACTCAACCGCATTATAGAAATCGATGAAAGAAATCTGCAGGTGACCACCGAACCAGGTGTGATCACTGAAGTGTTGCAGGATGCAGTGAAGCTGAAAGGACTTTTTTATCCTCCTGATCCTAGCAGCAGGGGATCCTGCATGATTGGCGGCAACATCGCCGAAAACAGCGGCGGTCCAAAAGCCGTGAAGTACGGAGTGGTGAAAGATTATGTGCTCAACCTGCAAGTGGTGCTGCCAACAGGCGAGATTACCTGGACGGGTGCCAATGTATTAAAGAATGCCACCGGGTATAACCTCACGCAACTGATGGTGGGCAGTGAAGGAACACTTGGGATTGTGACGAAAGCCGTTCTCAAACTGATTCCACTTCCCAAATACGACCTGCTGATGCTGGTGCCATTCCGCAAGCCTGAAAATGCATGTGCCGCGGTGAGCGCCATCTTTACGGCGGGATACACACCCAGCGCCATGGAATTCATGGAGCGGGATGCACTGGAGTGGGTAATGCGTTTTGTTGATAATTCCATTGTAGCTATCGAAGAGGATATCCAGGCCCACCTGCTGGTGGAAGTAGATGGTAATGATATGGACGTTTTGATGAAAGAGATCGAAGGTATCGCAGGTGTATGTATGGAATTTGACTGTGGCGAGATCCTTTTCGCGGAAGATGCCCAGCAGAAAACAGAGTTGTGGAAACTAAGAAGAAGGGTAGGCGAAGCGGTGAAATCACATTCGGTTTACAAAGAGGAAGATACCGTGGTGCCAAGGGCTGAACTGCCTGTGCTTTTGAAAGGCGTTAAGGAGATCGGGAAAAAATATGGTTTTCATTCCGTTTGCTACGGGCATGCGGGTGATGGCAATCTTCATGTAAATATTATCAGGGGCGAACTCACAGAAGAACAATGGAATGGTTCCTTAAAAAGCGGCATTGTTGAAATATTTGAACTGGTGAAACGTTTGGGAGGTACCATCAGTGGCGAACATGGAATTGGACTGGTGCAGAAAGAATACCTGCCCATAGTTTTTGACGATGTGCAAATGCACCTGATGAAGCAGATCAAAAAGGTATTTGATCCCAACAACATCCTTAACGCGGGAAAGATTTTTGATTAAAAAGATGTAATCATGCGAAAGATTTTTTTCTTGTTTTTAATGGTAAGTATGGCTTGCGGCGCAGCAATGGCACAGGATGAAGAAAATGAAGAACGCAAAGGTTTTCAGAAAGAGAAATTATTCTCCGGGGGAAGCCTGTCACTTTCCTTCTTTAACCAGAGTTTCCTTGCTGGTGTGAACCCGGTACTGGGTTATAATCTCACACGCTGGGCAGATGCCGGTATCGTTATCAACTATATCTATGCATCCTACCGCGACCAGATCTATTATGATGATAAACTCCGGCAGTCACTTTATGGTGGCGGGGTCTTCACCAGGATTTTTCCGGTTAAATTTCTTTTTGTGCAGGGACAGGTGGAACATAACCGGATCTATGCCAAGTACACGCCTCCGCCAAACAGCATGATGCCAACCCAGAAAGACAGGGTTACCTCCAATAGTGTGCTGGTGGGAGGAGGATACACTTCCGGCCGCAACCCTGATGGAGGCGGCGCTTATGGTTATCTTGCCATCCTGTTTGATGTAACCAAGAATAAAAACTCACCATATCTCGATAATGGCCGTGCCATTCCCATCATCCGGGCTGGCATCAACTTCCCGCTTTTCAGGGGAAGAAACTACGGGGCGGATTGATGCAGGTAAGGAAGTAGTTCAGCGGGTTGAGTGATCACCGTGAGCTGCTTTTCCAGGTCTTCCCACAAAAAACCTTCGCTCGCCACATGGTGGATGTGCTGAAGCAGGTGATCATAAAAGCCTGATGTATTCAGGATGAAGACGGCTTTATCGTGGATCGACAATACATTCCAGGTTAGAACTTCAAACAGTTCATCGAGGGTTCCGAAGCCGCCGGGCAGGATGATCACAGCGTCGCAGAGTTCATACATTTTTCTTTTGCGCAGGTGCATGTCATCCACCACAAACAGTTCACTGATGCTGTCATGCTGGTGCTCCCAGTCAGTGAGTACTTTTGGGATCACTCCCCTCACGATGCCTCCTCGCTGCATTACTGTATCGGCTACAATTCCCATGAGTCCTTTGCGTCCGCCACCGTAAATCAGTTCTACCTGGTGGTCGGCCAGCAATAAGGCCAGTTCCCGTGCATGAATGGCATAATCTTCATGATTGCCGTTTTTCGAACCACAGAAGATCGCCAGCTTTTGAATTCGTTTCATCATCAGAATTGTTAAGCAAATGGAAGACAAATTTTTCTATCTTCAAAAATTACTGATGTTTGCACAAATTGTCACCAAACCATAACATATGTCACCGGAGTTATTGTTAGCCTTTGTTGTTGGATATTTTGTACTGCTGCTGGTAGTTGCTTACTACACTTCCCGAAATGCCAACAATGAATCTTTTTTCATCGGCAACAAAAGTTCCAACTGGATGGTGGTGGCTTTTGGCATGATCGGCACCTCCCTCAGCGGGGTCACTTTTGTAAGTGTGCCGGGTGCAGTAGGTAAACCCTTTGCGGGAGGTTTTGAGGCCTTTACCTATTTCCAGATCGTAATCGGTTATGTGATCGGGTACCTTGTGATTGCTTTCGTGTTGCTGCCTCTTTATTATAAACTGAACCTGACTTCCATCTATAATTACCTGAGTAAAAGACTGGGATTTGTATCCTATAAAACCGGCGCTTCCTTTTTTATTCTTTCAAGGACACTCGGAGCTACTGCAAGACTATACCTGGTAGTTGCCATCCTGCAGGATGCCATTCTTGCCAGTTATGGAATACCATTTTGGCTAACCACCCTTGTGATCCTTCTCATGATCCTTTTGTATACCTATGAGGGAGGGGTTAAGACGATTGTATGGACTGATATGTTGCAAACCACGTGCATGCTGGCAGGCCTCGTGATCTGCGTTATCTATATCCTTAACACTATGGGCCTGAGTTTTGGAGAAGGCCTTGGGCAGATGACCGATTCTGGATTCACTAAAATGTTTGTTGCTGATCCTAACAGCAGCCTGTTTTTTATAAAACAAGTGCTGGCAGGTGCATTCATTACCATTACCATGACTGGAATGGACCAGGAAATGATGCAGAAAAACATCAGTGTGCGCACCCTGAAGGATTCTCAAAAAAACATGCTCACGTTTTCCATCATCCAGGCATTGGTAGTGCTGTTATTTCTCTTCCTGGGTGGATTGCTCTACCTCTATGCTGCAGGTAATGGTATCGAAGCAAGACCTGACCGCCTGTTCCCAACCATCGCACTGGGTGAAGGTGTACCCGCGATCATCTCTGTAATTTTCATCATTGCCCTCATTTCCGCGCTTTTTCCAAGCGCCGATGGTGCTATCACTGCACTTACTTCTTCATTCTGTATTGATATTCTTGGTTTGAAAAGAAGGCAGGACTGGACGGACAAGGAGAAACATAATATCAGGAAAAGGATCCACCTTGGTTTTGCACTGGTTTTCCTGATGTTTGTAATGATGTTCAAATGGATCGATAGTCCCAGCATGATTGGTGTTATATTGAAAGTGGCTGCCTATACTTATGGACCACTCTTAGGATTGTTTGCCTTTGGAATACTTACCAAAAGAAGTGTGAATGACAGGATGGTTCCTGTGATTGCGGTTCTGGCGCCTGTGATTTGTTATTTCCTGGACATTTACCAACAAGAAATCTTTGGTTCTTTCCAGATCGGACTTGAACTGATCATCATCAATGGCTTGCTTACGTTCCTGGGACTTATGTTGATATCCAAACCGGGTCAGGAAGGATTTGTAATGGATGCTGAAAGAACCGAGGGCCCGTCAAAAGATCCACATTAATGGAGCTGGTAAATACGCTTGCACAGCAGTATGCTGAAAAATATACATCAGCGGATGATGCATTGCTGCGCGAAATTGAAGCATTTACTGCATCTAATCACCCTCATGCCCACATGATCAGCGGACATCTGCAGGGTCAGTTGCTGCAGATGATCAGCCGGATGATCAGGCCGTCGAGGATCCTCGAGATCGGCACCTTCACAGGTTACAGTGCACTCAGCCTTGCTTCCGGATTGCAGGATGATGGCTTGCTGCATACCATTGAACTGCGTGAAGATGATGCCCATACAGCCCTTGGTTATTTTAAACGTTCTGCGTTTCATCAAAAGATCCGGCTTCATATCGGTGATGCCCGCACTATCATCGGTGAACTCGGGGAAAGCTGGGATTTGGTTTTTATTGATGCCGACAAGGAGAATTATATCAATTATTTTAACCTTGTTTTCCCCCATCTTAAGCCAAAGGGTTTTATTTTAGCGGATAATGTGCTCTTTCACGGCCAGGTGCTTGAAGATGAGATCAGGGGAAAAAACGCGAAAGCCATCCAGGCCTTCAATGATTTTCTGCTGCAAAGGGACGATGTGAACAGGGTGATGCTGACCGTAAGAGATGGCTTATTTTTGATCCAGAAAAAATAACAGCCGGAAAACCAGATAAAATCCATGAAAAAACGCTTTTCCTTACTGCTGCTGGTGACAGCATTCATGTGCAGGGCTGCCCTTGCGCAAAATTCTGAAGTCATCAAAAACTACATTGCCACTTATAAGGACATCGCCATTGCGGAGATGCAAAGGACCGGTGTACCCGCGGCCATTACGCTGGCACAGGGCATTCATGAGACCGGGGCCGGTACCAGCGATCTTGTAAAAAGATCGAATAATCATTTCGGCATCAAGTGTAAATCAGACTGGAAGGGCGAATCTGTTTCCCATGATGATGATGCAAGAGGTGAATGTTTCCGCAAATACAATGACCCATACGAATCTTACCGCGACCATTCCGATTTTTTAAAATACCGTCCTTATTACACCGAACTTTTCAAGCTGGATCCTACAGACTATGAAGGCTGGGCCTATGGATTGAAGAAAGCAGGATATGCCACTAATCCAAAATACCCGCAGATCCTCATCAAGCTGATAAGAGATTACCAGTTGCAGGAGTATACGCTGATTGCCCTGAATAAGAAATCCGTTGATGAACTGGTATGGAACAAAGATGATCAAACGGCTTCGGAACAACCAGTAAAGGAAGAAGTAGAAGAGGTCCCGGTTATTGCCAGATCTTATCCCTCAGGTGTTTTCAGGATCAATGAAACAAAAGTGATCCATGCCGCCAAAGGCACTTCTTTTCTCAAGATCGCGTCAGACCATAAACTTGACCTTTCGAAACTCTTTGAATTTAATGACAGGGAACCTGCTGATATCGTTGAAAAAGACCAACTGGTTTTCCTTCAGCGCAAACGCAGGATCGGTGCCAGCGAATTTCATACGGTTGTAAATGGTGAAACCCTGCTTGATATAGCACAGGAAGAAGGAATCAGGCTGGAAAATCTTTTGGCTTATAACCATCTGAAAAAAAATATGCAACCAGCCCCGGGTGAAAAACTCTACCTGAATACAACAGCGGCTTCCATGCCCAAATTGAAAACTGAATCCATGGAGAGAACGGCCGCCAGGGAATCTTTTTCACCTGGTAACTCGCAAGCCGAATATATCGTTCACACCGTTCAGTCCAAAGAAACAGCTTACGGCATCGCTAAAAAATACCTGGTCGAACTGGAAGAATTAATGAAATGGAATGCACTGCAGTCGGAAACCCTAAGAGCGGGACAACAACTGCGCATCCCCAAAAAATAATACATGCCCATAACCCTGCACGATAAAACATTTGATACTTACATCTCAGACAGCCAGATCCAGGAAAAGATCAGGATCATTGCGGACCAGCTCAACAGGGATTATGAAGGTAAAAAACCACTTTTCATTGCCATACTGAATGGCTCATTCATGTTTGCCGCGGACCTATTCAAATACATTACCATCGATGCGGAGATCTGCTTTATTAAACTTGCTTCTTACAAAGGCATGAAGTCAAGTGGTAACGTGGTCACTGCAATTGGCCTGGACCAGGATATTTATGGAAGGGATGTGGTGATATTGGAAGACATTGTGGACACTGGCAAGACCCTGCATGAATTCCTGCCTAAACTGGAACACCAGCAGCCGAGGTCATTAAAAATCGCCACGCTTTTGCATAAACCGGAAGCCACTAAATTTCCTTTGCAGATCGATTACCTCGGCTTTACGATCCCTAATAAATTCGTTGTTGGCTATGGTCTCGACTACGATGGTCTTGGCAGGAACCTCAAGGAAATCTTTCAATTAACAGAACGTTCTTGACATCCTAGGCCAAGTTTCGTAATTTCCTTACCGATTGCATTGAAGCATTTAATAAATATTATTCTTTTCTTTTTTTATCCCTTGCTTGCTTTTCCCCAGTTTTTCATGAAAGGGCAGGTAAAAGATGAGGCAGGAAATCCATTGCCAAACGCCTCCATCAGGCTTCACAGTTCAAGAGATACTTATTTTTCAAGGTCGGAAGGTTTGTTTGGTTTCAACACAAAGGAGAGGTTTGATTCCATTACTGTCAAACTCGAAGGTTATATTCACCAGGACCTTGAAGTGGATGCCACATCCTTTATTTCCATCGTACTTAAAAAATCGGCAGTATTCAAAAGTTCCAGGAATAATAAGCTGGTTTCATTAACACAGGATCTCAAAAGAGAAACACAGCAACAATGGTTCACCGGTGACGAAACTTATGCAAGCCTGATCGAGAACCAGTTCATCAATGCTACGGCTTATCCGTCTACCAGTGTTACACTGAATGTAGACCGGGCATCATACAGTAATATCCGCCGCTTTCTCACCATGAATACAGCAGTGCCTCCCGACGCTGTACGCGTGGAGGAAATGCTGAACTATTTCAATTTTGATTACAAGGAACCCCAGGGCAACAATGCATTCGAGATTCGTACAGTACTTACCGATTGTCCCTGGAACAAAGAGAACCGTTTGCTATTCGCTCACATCAATTCACGAAAGTTACCGCTTGATAATCTTCCACCCAGCCACCTGGTTTTCCTGATCGATGTGTCAGGCTCCATGGATATGCCCAACAGGCTTCCTTTATTGAAGAATGGTTTCAAGGCTCTCGTGAATAATTTGCGTGCGAAGGATTCCGTTTCCATCATTGTTTACGGAGGCATGGTTGGTATTGCCCTGCCTACTACCGGCGGTGATGAAAAAGAGAGGATACTCAAAACGATCGACAGCCTGCAGCCGGGCGGCTCTACCCCAGGTGAGTCAGGTATCAAACTGGCATATAGCGTGGCGCGTAATCATTTTATAAAAGATGGCAATAACCGCATTATACTGGCAACAGATGGCGATTTCAATGTAGGAATACAGAAGGACCAGGAACTGGAAGAGATGATCGCTACCCAGAAAGAATCCGGTATCTACCTCACCTGCCTGGGAATAGGCATGGGTAACTATAAGGACTCCAAGATCCAGAGCCTGGCACAGAGAGGTAATGGCAATTTTGCCTACATCGACAACTACGCGGAAGCCGAAAAGATCTTACTGAAAGAATTCACACAAACACTATTTACCGTAGCGGATGATGCTTTTTTAAATGTTGAATTCAACCCCGAATACATTAAGGAGTACAGGCTGCTTGGATTTGATAACAAGGTTGGCGCGATCAAGGATAAGGAAGCCGCAATAGAAGGAGGGGAGATCGGCTCTGCTTATTCAACACTTGTTGCTTTCGAGATCATTCCAACCCGGCCAGGGCTGGTGGCTTCAGATGCCGGGCATTTTTTCAATCCTGTCAATTTTTTATTGAAGTTCAAGGATCCGCAGGACCCCCGCAGGCTTGAATTGCTGGAATCTCCTTCACTCACCTATACACCTTTCCAGGAAGTCGACAGTTGTTACCGTTTCGCTACTTCAGTGATCATGTTCGGAGCCATGTTGCGCAAGTCTAAGTTCATGAAAGAACTCACCTGGAATGATATCATTAAATCAGCAACTGAATCGGCTGATCCCGCAAGTTATTCGCAACAGGAATTCATCAGGCTAGCAGAACAGGCCAAACTGGTGTACAGTAAAAAAAGAAAGAAAGGAAGAAAAGGAGGAGATGGCTGATCTGCAGATCAGGAAAACATCTCCCTCATTTTATCAAAGAATGATTTCTGGTTCTTTTCAGGATTAGGTTTGAAATTGGAGGAATGCTGCATTTTCTCAAGCATATTCCTTTCTTCTGATGATACATGCTGCGGCGTCCACACATTCACCTGCACCAACTGGTCGCCTTTTTCATAACTGTTCACTGCAGGAAAACCTTTCCCTTTCAGCCTGAATACTTTCCCGCTCTGGGTGCCGGCCGGTATTTTGATCTTGGCGCGGCCATCAATGGTTGGCACTTCCACCTGGGTGCCGAATACGGCATCAGGAATGGAGATATGCAATTCATAAGCTACGTTCAGTCCTTCCCTTTGAAGTTCCTTATGTGATTCTTCTTCGATCAGGATGATAAGGTCACCCGCCGAGCCGCCTCTTTCTCCTGCGTTACCCCGACCGCTGATGTTCAACTGCATGCCTTCCTGTACACCTGCTGGTATATCAATGCTTACCATTTCTTCAGCATATACACGGCCTTCGCCTTTGCAATTGCTGCACTTGGCGGTAATTGTCGATCCTTCACCGTTACAGGTAGGGCAGGTAGTGACGGTCTGCATCTGGCCAAGAAAAGTATTGGTAACCTTTCTTACCTGGCCGCTGCCACCGCAGGTATTACAGGTCTGAACACTGC
>CAYWSQ010000154.1:0-9447 GCA_964460925.1 uncultured Flavisolibacter sp.
TAATGAAGGGTTGAACTTCATCTTTGTTCCGGCGATTATATTTTTCCCTGTATCAGTCAATTCGACCCCGTTATCTCCCCGGGATTGTAACAAATCATCTCAGTGATTCAAATCCATACTTCACCTGGCTCCAGAATTCATCCAATGCAATGAGCCTGGGTTTGAAAAAAGAGATCAGTGCCGGCCAGTCTTCTTTTTTAAGAATGTTGAGATCATGCGCTTCCTTATAGATCCTTCCTGAACTGGCTCCCCATTCGTCCGTATATGCTTCTTCCCAGGTCCACTCCTCTCCTGCCACCTGGTGCAGCAGGCTACGAAACTGCAGGAACTGCTCAAAATAGAGCTGGCGTAGACCGGCATCCTTATGTGTGAGTTCGATCCTGATGGATGCTGTGCGTTTATCCGCCTGCATCCTGAAAAAGATATCCTTTTCACCTGTACGGTAATTGATCCAGTTAATTTTTTCGAGGTCAGCAGAAAGAACCGGCGCCATGTATTGTCCGAACACGGTCCAGAACTCTTTTTTAAGACGGACTGATTCATGCTTCGAGAACATCGTTCATATTTAAAGCGAAGATCGGCAAAGTGGC
Source organism: uncultured Flavisolibacter sp. (assembly GCA_964460925.1). GTDB lineage: Bacteria > Bacteroidota > Bacteroidia > Chitinophagales > Chitinophagaceae > Flavisolibacter. The sequence goes on from CAYWSQ010000154.1 coordinate 591, forward strand.
TGTTGAACTTCCACAGTTTGAATTTGGAAATGATTCCACAAAACAGGAATGCAACATCTGCCTGGAAAATTGTTTTACATCAATTCTAACCCGGATAGTGTTTCAATTTCTACTTTTCCAGGTGTTTTGGGGCAGGTAATCCACAGGAAAAGGCCTGCATAACAGCTTTTCAACAAGGCTTGATACAAAATGATTTTATGGCACACTATTCTCAATATGGTTGGTATCAATTAATAATAAAACTGATTATATATGAAACAGGTGTTGCAAAGATTACTGGTGGCAAATGAAGAGACCCATGAAAAATTTCATTTAAGCACAACGATATTCATGATCATATTGTTCCTGACATTCTGGGGTGTGAGTTTTTACGTACTTGTGAATAGTTTGGCCTAGGTCAGGAATTGTTTTTAAAAAAAGCCTTGTTCGCAAGGCTTTTTTTCTATCCACTATCATTCAGCATTTTCAGCCCTGCTTATCTTTAGGGCATGACAACATCCTCGCCTATTTCGATAGCTACAACGGCAGATGTGCCTTCACTCATTAATTTATTGAACAGCGCCTACCGAGGCGAAGCAGCCAAAAAAGGCTGGACCCATGAAGCTGACCTCATAGAAGGTGAAGAACGGATGGACGCGGAAAGCCTGCAACAGATGATGCAGGATCCCGATGCGGTAATCGTAAAATATTCAATTGCCGGGCAGATCGCAGGCTGTGTCTACCTCCAGAAACAGCAGGAAACCCTTTACCTCGGTATGTTATCCGTGCTGCCCGGTCTCCAGGCAAAAGGCATTGGCAAACAACTTTTAGGTTTTGCAGACCAGTACGCAAAGAAAATCCATTGCAAAAGGATTGAAATGAAAGTGATCAGCAAAAGACCAGAACTTGTTGCCTGGTATCAAAGGCAGGGATACCATGATTCAGGAAAAAGAATTCCGTTTGATGCCAAACCAAAATTTGGTGTGCCGCGCGAGCCTGTGGAATTTATGATCATGTTAAAAGAAATGAAAGATCGTCTCTCACAAAACAATTAATCCCAGTGGTCAAAGCTTATAATTTTTTAGGTAGCTGGCAGTTATTTCCTGAGAAAGGAAACTACGAGCAGGGCGAGAGACCTAAAAGCGGTTTGTATAAAATCGAGTCGGAAGAAAACTCCAGGTCATTAACCATCTCACATCATTGGGTGAACCTGGAAAACCAGGGATTCAATGCCCAGTACAAGGTAGTGGCAGATGGCGAGCTCCATCCCTTCAGCGACCGTCAACTGGCGGATGAAGTACAGGTGTTGATGATCGACAGTATCAGTTTTGAAATGCATTTTTACAGGAATGCTCAGGTTGCGCTCCACATTCTTCACGAGATCATGCCGAATGGTTATCTCAAACTTACCCAGCAGGGTTTTACCGGTGAAGGAAATGCCTATACCAACACAGAATTTTTTCACAGGCAGATGAGTGTGATGCCCTACTCCACTTCAGTATCCGGCGCGGTGATCAAACCCAATGAAGAAGGGATCATCAGGCACAAGGCACTGACGGCTATGGAAGAGCAGACGAATATGCAACTGGAGCAGATCCGCAAGCAGATAGAACTGCTTGCCCTGCAGGCGCAGGAGATCCATAAAAGAAAGGAATTGAGCATGATGATCTACCAGGCGAAACTTTCTTTCAAACCGGAGATCGGGCAGGTATATTATCTCTATGAAAAAACTGATGGCTCACACCTCATCTCCCTTATCTCACCAAAAGAATGGGGAACAGCAATGCCTTATAAAAGTTTCATCGCAGGTGTGCAATTGCTTGCCGATCATACCTGGAAAGAGTTGTAATCCTGGGAAGAATAACTTTGATGAATCAAAAAAAAGTCAAAAGTCAAAAGTCAAAATCGTGAAACGTGAATAGTAGCATTTCATATAAACAGAATTTGAAAAAATGCACTGTGGAGTCGTATTTTGAATTTTGACTTTTTACTTTTGAATTCATTACATCTCAGGGCGTCTTCACTCAATCATTCAACATGACAAAACTTTCTGTCAATATCAACAAGATCGCCACGCTGCGCAATAGCAGGGGTGGCAACCATCCTGATGTGGTAAAAGCGGCTGTTGAAGCCCAGCGTTTCGGCGCCGATGGCATTACCGTGCATCCCAGGCCTGATGAAAGGCATATCCGTTATGCTGATGTAAGGGCCATCAAAAAAATCATCACTACCGAGTACAATATCGAAGGCAACCCGCGGGAACAAAAATTCATTGACCTGGTGCTTGAAGTCAAGCCGGAACAAGTTACGCTGGTGCCGGATGAACTGAACCAGGTTACTTCCGATCATGGATGGGACACTGAAAGGCACCAGGCATACCTAAGGGAAGTGATCCCTGTTTTTCAGAAAGCCGGTATCCGCGTTTCTATTTTTGTGGATCCTGATGAAAGAATGGTGGAAGGCGCCGCAAAGGCAGGCACTGACCGCATTGAATTGTACACTGAATCTTATGCAAAGGAATTTGCAATGGGTAATAAAGAGATCATTGAGTCCTATGTACAGGCAGCAAAAAAAGCAAAAGAACTGGGCCTGGGACTGAATGCAGGGCATGACCTTGACCTTCACAACCTGAGATTTTTCAAACAAAATATTCCCTGGCTGGATGAAGTAAGCATAGGGCACGCACTCATCAGCGATGCCCTTTACCTGGGTCTTGAAAATGTGATCCAACTGTACAAACGCCAGTTACTATAATTTTATATCATAGGTACCAGCGGTATGGTAGGCAAGGCAGGGGATGCAGGGGCAGCCGCACCTAAGGCGCCCAGGGAACTTAATTTAAGCAGGGAACCCAGCCGTCCTGCCAGTACTTTATTCAAACCCTTTGTATTTTTTTGCTGTTTGTGGATTAGGTAGCCAATCGCAAACAGGGCTGCCGCGAAAGCAATCTTTTTGATCATGGTACCGGAATGTTTTGGTATGGAAACCGGGATCCCGTTCTCATCAAATTCAGCCGCTTCTTTTACATACCTGCCGGCAGCCGGCATTCCTAATTTCCAGAATTCCCTCGAAAGTTTATGCAATTGTTTTCTCGCTGTATCACCGTACATAGCATGCCCGTGACCTGAAGCAATCACGTTAGGTTCAAGCGCTGCAAGTTCTCTAACCGAACGTGCAGCTGCACCCCAGTCAGGAGTAAAATATTTAGGAGGTCCGTTCACATGTTTTTTCTGTGTAATCACGGCCAGCAGGGATTCCTGTGCAGTAGTAACAAATGCATCACCTGAAAGCAACACACCATCTTTTTCACGGAACAGGCTGATGTGCCCCGGTGTGTGTCCTGGGGTATGGATCCATTTCCAATCTTCCAGCTCTTCGATCCTTCCATTTTCAGGCAGGTCATGCAGGTTATTTTCTGCATTGATGGGACCTTTGGGATAAGCAAAGGACAATATTGACATGGCGCCGCCACCAACAGAAGGATCAGGCGGAGGATAGGATGCAATACCGGTGAGGTAAGGCTTTTCCATATGATGACAATAAACAGGAACACCCCATTCTTCAGCCAGCTCAATGAGAGAACCACGGTGATCGAAATGACCATGCGTCATAATTATGGCCCTTGGCTTGCTTCCCTTGCCGAATAATTCAGAAACCAGGGAACGGATCTTGGCTGCTGTTGAACGAAGACCGGCGTCAACCATTACCCAGCCGGTGGCTTCCTTATCCTGCAGGATATAAACATTCACGAAAACATCTTTCAGTCTCCACACACCCGGCGCTACCAGCCAGCTATTCGCTGTGGCCAATGGTCTTTCTTCCCTTGCAGATATTTCCCTGTTTTCTATGAGTGTCCTGTTCATACAAATATTTTTGATTGCTGTTATCAGGGCAAATAATATACCACCGGTATGGCAGGGTAAAACGGTATGGAATAGAATTATTCGGGAGATTTTTTCAGCAGGTGCTTGAAACGGCTGAAAGTTTCGGGCTGAATGTTGAGGTAGGATGCCAGGTATTTCTGCGGCACCCGCTGCAGCAATTCCGGGTTCTTGTGCACAAAATCTATAAAACGTTCCCTCGGGGTTAGTTTGATGAGATTCATCTGCCAGCGATCCTTGATGATCATGCTGAAAGTGATGACCAGCCTGCCCAGTCTTTCCATCTTATGACTGCTGCTGTAAATGCGCTCTAGGTTGTCATAAGTGGTAGAGACAACCATGGTGGGCTCAATAGCTTCCACTACGTATTCGGATATGGTGCGGCTGTGAAAAGATTCCTGTGCATGGATGATATGTCCTTCTGTGGAGATCTGGGTATTGATCTCTTCCTTTCCCTTTTTGTAATATTTCCTGGCCAGGCCACGGATTACGAAGTTGAGATAGTCTTCCACCACGCCTGAAGGAGTGATCACCTGCTTTTTCTTGAACTGTCTTACCACCGTAAATGGCCTGATAAGATCATCGAATTCCGCTTCACTGAGATCAATGAACTTATGAAGGAATTGAAAATACGGGCGGTGGTTATCCATCAGAAATTTGTTTAGGTAAATTCTGGGGAATCAATTGCAAAGATTGTATTAATTCCGGTATTGATAAAACCTTAGTTTTGCCACCCGAATCTTCGGAAATTAAAGCAAACTGCATACGAATGGCACAAAAAATCAAAGTAGCTAATCCTGTAGTGGAACTGGATGGCGATGAAATGACAAGGATCATCTGGAAATTCATCAAGGATAAACTGATCCTTCCCTACCTGGACCTGGATATCAAATACTATGACCTGGGCGTTGAATACCGCGACCAGACCAATGACCAGGTTACTGTTGATGCCGCCAACGCCATCCGCCAGTATGGTGTGGGTATCAAATGCGCTACCATCACTCCGGACGAGGACAGGGTTAAGGAATTCAACCTCAAGCAAATGTGGAAGAGTCCGAATGGAACCATCCGTAATATCCTTGACGGCACTGTGTTTCGTGAGCCGATCGTGATCAAAAATATCCCCCGCCTCGTTACCACCTGGGACAGGCCAATCGTTGTGGGCCGTCATGCTTTTGGCGACCAATACCGGGCAACTGATTTCGTGGTGAAAGGAAAGGGTAAACTGACCATCAGCTTTGAAGGTGAGAATGGTGAAAAACAGCAGTACGAGGTTTATAATTACAGTGGTGAAGGTGGCGTGGCCCTGGCCATGTACAATACCGATGAAAGCATCCGTGGTTTTGCCCGGAGCTGTATGAATATGGCCCTGCAGAAAGGCTGGCCGCTTTACATGAGCACCAAGAATACCATTCTTAAAAAATATGACGGCCGCTTCAAAGACATTTTCCAGGAGATCTTCGAAGCTGAATTCAAAGACCAGTTCAAACAGGCTGGCATAACCTATGAGCACCGTTTGATTGATGACATGGTGGCCTCCGCCATGAAATGGAACGGCGGGTTTGTATGGGCCTGTAAGAATTATGACGGTGATGTGCAGAGCGATTCGGTTGCACAGGGTTTTGGTTCACTGGGACTGATGACTTCCGTACTGGTTACACCTGATGGCAAGACCATGGAAGCAGAAGCAGCTCACGGTACTGTTACACGTCACTACCGTGAACACCAGAAAGGAAATCCAACTTCAACAAATCCTATTGCTTCCATTTTCGCATGGACAAGAGGACTGGCCTTCCGTGGCAAACTCGATAACAACCAGGAGCTGATTGATTTCTGTAATGCCCTGGAAGCAGTTTGTATTGAAACCGTTGAAAGCGGTAAGATGACCAAGGACCTTGCTCTCACCATCAAATCGAAGGCGGAGCATGGAAAGGATTATCTCTATACAGAAGAATTCCTTGAGGCAATTGACCAGAATCTAAAGAAGAAAATGAATCAATAAAGCTTCTATTTAATTATTTTTTTTGCCGGGGAGGCGGAAAGGCGGTAAGTAGCTGTTGTGGAATTAACGATAATTGATCAGTAGCAGGATGAATAAACACTTCTATTGATTAAGTATCTACTTACCGCCTTCCAGCCTTCCCGGCCTTATTGTATGATTACAGGAAATGTTTGTAATACTTCAGTAAACCAGGAAACTCCACGATTAATGTATGCGTCTTTGGTCACTTCATCCAAAATATCTGGATACAAAAGGTCTTGTTGCATTATGGAGAGAAGCATTACTTGCCAAAACAGTATTGGAGAATAAAACAAAAGGATATAAAAATCATCCGCAACTTTTCCGATTCAAAGAACAAACCAAACCGGTTGAAGCCATTCATTTTTACCTGGGCGTTGTTCATTACGAAGCAGCAAACCGCAACTACAATTTTGACAGGTTGAAAGTGAACTGGGATTGTAATTCCTGCCTCATCCCCGTGAATCACGGGCAGATCATTTATGAATCGGAACACCTCAAAAGAAAACTGGAACTAAGAGATCCTATCAAACTTTCAGAACTTCAAAAGGTAGAAGTTTTTGACCTGCACCCAATTTTCATAGCCAGGGAAGGCGGAATCGAGTCATGGGAGATCCTCGAATAAGCGCCGCATTCTCCCCTTTTAATTGACGCAACTGCACAGTAGCCTGCAAATATTTCACTGCTACATTTGTTCCAACAAAACTTGATATTATGCAGGCGATCAAACCTTTTTTATGGTATGATGGAAGGGCTGAAGAAGCCATCCGGTTCTATACCACAGTTTTCAGGGATTCAAGAATTATTTCCATTGATTACTGGGCCAAGGGAAGTCCACTGCCCGAAGGACAGGTAAAGACCGGCGTTTTCGAATTGAATGGACTGATCTTTAATGCCTTTGATGCAGGACCTGCATTCCAATTCAATGAAGCGGTTTCATTTTTGGTGGATTGTGATACACAGGAGGAAGTGGATCATTACTGGGAAAAACTATCAGAGGGCGGTGTAAAATCCAGGTGCGGATGGCTGAAGGATCAATTTGGTGTATCGTGGCAGATCATTCCAAAAAAACTGATGGCTTATATGGCAGATAAGGATGCCGCCAAAGCTGAACGTGTGATGAATGCCATGATGAAGATGGATAAGATCGATATAGCCAGGCTTGATGAAGCTTATAACCTGGACTCCTAAAGTGCCCTGATCTCGAGGGCATGCATGTCCTTCAGTTTGGCAATGCAGGCTTCAAGATTCTTTTTTGGAATGCCGATCACCATCCTGCAGAAAAGCTGGGCTTCATTTTCCATCACCAGGCAATTGAATCTTTTGATGGCCAGCATTACATCATTCTGGATGGTATAATCAAACTGAAGTTCATAACTGAACAAAATGGGTTTTTCTATGATGGGCGTAAGCTGCAGTGCATACGAGGCCGCGGTTTTATAGGCATTGATCAAACCTGGCACGCCCAGCAGGGTGCCACCGAAATAACGCACGACTATGATCGCCGTATTGGTCAGTTCCTTGCTGTCAATTTGTCCCAGTATAGGTTTACCTGCAGATCCCGAGGGTTCTCCGTCATCACCCGTCCGGAACTGGTTCTTATCTGTTCCAAGGCGGTAAGCGAAACAGTGATGCACCGCTTTTGGATGTTCTTCCTTTAAAGCCTTCAAATATTTTTTAAAATCATCTACCGAATTTAGCGGGTAGGCATACGCGATAAAGCGGCTGCCACGGTCCTTGAATTCCGCTACAGAAGGTTTTTCGATTGTATAATAATGGTCCATTAATAGATTTCGCTGTTTTTGTAAATCGACATGCGGTCATCACCTGTCATTGTTTGCTCACAGGGCAATGCAACGGCAGGAAGCACCGGCGCTGCCACACCCTTCCCTTTCAACATCCGGGTATTGGTGATTATCCGGATCTCATCCCAGACTCCTTCATCTATGAAAGCCTGGAGTGTATGCGCACCGCCTTCCACCAGTACCGACTGGAGACCCAACTGGTAGCAGCCGTTCAATACCTGGTGTACAAGGCTGGCATCCGCTCCTACCTGGTAATAAAACACTCCATGCTCTTCCTGTTTGCCTGTAATTGTTTTTCCGGGTAATTCATGTTTCTTTTCATTGAAAACAATGGTAGTATTTTTTTTATCGAACAATTTTAATTCCGCCGGCAGGCTGAGTTGCCTGTCAATCACCAATCGAACCGGGTGAGGGCCTGGCCATAATCTAGTGGTGAGTGAAGGATCATCTGCGAGCGCAGTACGGGTGCCCACCAGTATGGCTGATTCCTCCGACCTCCATTTATGTACCAGCCGGTTGGTTTGCGGTCCTGATATTATCAACCGGCTATGGTCTTCATTACCGATGAATCCATCAGCCGTTTGCGCCCATTTCAAAATAATCAAGGGGCGTTTGCGCTCATGAAATGTAAAGAACCGCTGATTGATCTCCATACACTCCTTTTCCAACACGCCCTGTATCACTTCGATCCCGGCTTTCTGTAGTTTTTCGATTCCCTTTCCATTCACGGCAACAAAAGGATCGCGGCAACCGATCACCACCTTCCCGATCTTTTTTTCAATAACCAGGTCAGCGCAGGGAGGAGTTTTTCCAAAATGGGCACAGGGTTCGAGTGAGACATAGAGTGTGGAAGATGAAACCAGGTCAAGGTCATCCTGTCTCACACTGCGCAGACAGTTGACCTCGGCATGCGGGCCACCATAAAACTGGTGGAAACCTTCCCCGATGATGCGTTGCTGGTACACCAGCACAGCACCAACCATGGGATTGGGTGCTACCCTTCCCGCACCCATTCGGGCGAGCTGCAGGCAGCGGTGCATATATGCATGGTGATTTGGCAAAGTTCAAAAATAACCAACATGCTTTAAGTTTGGCCTATGAATGTTAAGGAAGCGGAACTGTGGATCACCGGGAAGATCTCTTCCATCTACGAAGGATCAGAAGCTAAAAAG
>CAYWSQ010000155.1:0-9284 GCA_964460925.1 uncultured Flavisolibacter sp.
CATATAAAATAGTTTGAAAAAGGCTTGGAAATTAACGGTATAACTTCCCGGCTATGCCTTTTCATTCTATGAATCAAAGATTCTAAGAACCAGTTTCAGAAACTATGGTTCGGATATCCATTTCACCAAAGGCTTCACCCAATCATTATAAGGCCTATATAAAAACCCATGACCTTTTCCAATATCCAGCGCCAGCTCCTTAAATCCTGTTCTGCACCTCACATCCATGAATAAAGAAAGACAGGATTGCTTACTATCCGAGGTTTCATAAATAGAAAAAAAATTGCCGCATAGACCCTGGCGAAGTTTGCTGAAGTAATCCAGGTTGTATTCATTGCAAATACCCAGCAAGGCAAATTTCAATTGCGGCTGCTTCAATAATAATGCTGCTTCCAATGCAATCCATGCACCTTGTGAAGCACCCACTATGGCGATATTGCTGATTTGAATTCCAGCAGACAGCAAACTATCCACCTGTCTTTTTATTTTAAGCGCATATTCTTTTTCAATTGTACCAGGAGGTCTCACCTCACTGATCACCACAAAACCTGCAGCCGCAAGCGAATCAGTTATAGCCTGGTAGAGATAAGGTCCGAATTCCTTGCTCACCGCCTCAGCGCCCTGTTCCTGCACAATGCCTCCATGGAGGTAGAATACATAGGTTTTAGAAGTATCGGTGGGAGGCAGGGAAGTCCAAACAGTTTGTGCATGGCCATCGATCAAAAATAAAAGGGCATAAAAAAAGGAGACAGTCTTTTTCATAGTTAAAAGCTGTCTCCAAAATAATATTTTTCCCTGGTGAATTAAGCCCTGATCATTTTTGATGCCGATACATAGGAATTAGTGGGATGATAGATGAATATAACGGAACCATCCTTGATCATGTTGATCACTTTTGATGATTCATTGGAAGGCAGTGCAGGACATCCAAGGCTGCGGCCCATATACGCGCTGTTCACCCTTGAAGCATTCACATAATCCGCGCCATGCACCACGATGGCCCTGGCTTCAGCATTATGATTAAATCCATTTTCCTGTCCGCGCAAACGGAGTGAAAGTCCATGCTTGCCAAAATAAGTATTGGCTGTTACATAAAAACCAAGACTGCTCTGGTTGGAGTTGACCTTGTTGGAAAAACGGGTAGCCTTATCGATACCTGAATTTTTGCCATGAGATACAAAAGTGTTCCATACAAGTTCTTCCTTTTCCATATCAATGATATACAAGCGCTTTTTGCGGGAAGACTGCTCCATGTCAATGATGGTAAGCAAAGGAGTATTTACCTTACCCTGTGCTTCCAGCTTACGGTAACCATTAACTGCATAAAGGACAACTTCCTCGGAAAGGCCTTTGCTTTCAAGTGCCAGGTTATTATACAGCGCGGATGCGAAGCTTGCATTATTAGTTACAGCATCAACCATCATTGAATCATTATCAACAGCAACTTCGGCTGTATTCTTGGATGGTGCGGGGCTGTTAGAGGCATTAGCAAACGAGATCAGCAGGAGAGAGGTGGATATAATGGTGGCTAGCAAAAAGTTTTTCTTCATGGATATATGGTTTTTCGTGGTAAAAATGGAACACAAATATCCGAATAATAATCATTCTGGGGAAAGATATGGACGCATTGTAAGAAAACTTTATGATTCAATGCTGGCGCGGATTACAGCCGAATCCGCTTATGAATTTTAACATAAAAAAACTGCATTTCAGGCTGTATAATTTTCAATCTCAGTGCTGCATTTCTTAACGATCACTTCTGTTACTGAAGTTGCCCGGTACCGCCGTTTGAAATCGGCGAGTTTCAAAATTATTTCAGATGCTTCTTCTGCATGCAGTTTTAATATTGAACTATTATCAACCACTTTTACGATCAGCGGAAGTACCGCTCGGTAAAAAGGATGTGAACCTAATTCTTCACGACTGAGGACTGCAAGATCATTCATCGCCTCGGTTTGTAATGAAACATCTTCACTTTGGAGATTCATTTCGGCCACTCTTTTTCTTTCCTGGAAGGCTTCTTTTAAGACGGCCCTGTAGATATAGTCGTCCATTTCCACGCAATTATCCATGGCGTTTACGAGGTTCTTATTCTTGCTGATGATGTTGAGTGCCTGGTCAAGAATGAAGTCAGCTATGCCCAGTTCGGAAGCCCTGGCATTGCAGGCAGCAAGTGAAGTTTGATTCATAATACGGGATTATACAGGCTCAGCCTCAGCAAAAAAGGAGCCAGAAATTTTTCAATCCTTTATCATGAAGGTGGGTTTGCCAGGATTATTTAACCATAGCGGGCATGGTTAAAGTCTAACATATAAAGAGGATTTCTGTGTACGCTGTGTTTTGAGCAAAGTTCTCTCCTGCTATCCCGGACACCGTGTTCACCGTAGTTTTTATTTTAAACACAGCGGACACAGAGACGAAATTCCATTTGATACTTGTTGTGCAGCACAGCGAGCACAATTAGAGTCTCAATATAAAGAGAGGATTTCTGTGTTCGCTGTGTATTGGTTCAATGTTCTCTCTTGCTATTTGGACGCCGTGTTCCCGTAGTTTATTAAACACAGAGGACACAGAGACGAAATTTCATTTGATACTTATTGTGTAGCAAGGCGGGCACAGTTAGAGTCTCAATAAATAGTGATGCTTACTTTATTCGCCTTGGTTATTGCATTACACCCATAAAAAAAGGAGCCCGCAGGCTCCTTCAACTCTTTGCTTAATACGCTTATTGGATCAGGTAACGGCCATCTTTTTTATCCATTCCACGGCCTACCGCATAACCACCACCGGCACCAATCACAGCACCTACTACAGCACCAACCACCCTGTTCTTTTTATGAATGGCTGCACCACCGGCCGCACCGGCCACACCACCGATCACTGCGCCTTTTGCTGCCTTGCTCCAGCCTTTTTTCTCCTGGGCTTTTGCTTCGTTGGCATTTTCATTATCCAGAACGATCTTATCGTTGCTGTTATCTACGGGCCTGCTGGCAGAACCTGAAGATGATTTGGTACCAGGGCTTTTTACTGCGGTTTTTTTAACTGCCTGCTTTTTTACAGGAGCAGCATACTGAACCGTATTCTCGGCTTCCTGCATCTGCACATAAGCCTGTTGCATTTTCCATTCGTTAAACGCCGACAACCCTGAAGTGTCAGCATTCTGCTGTGCAGACTGGCTGAGGGTTTTTTCCGGAGCAGTATTACATGCAGCGGCGAATAAAGCGATACTTAAGAAGGGTAAAAATCTTTTCATAATCTATTTGATTTTAATTTTTCTGCTTCCAATACCGGAAGCCCAATTAAGACCAACAGAGGATGTTGAGGTTTAGTGAGGCATGTTAAACAAATGTGATGATCATCTTCTCTTTAAATCAGTTCTTTTATTTAAGGACAATGGGAAGCGTAGAGTCCGCCTAAAATAATTTTTATTGTCTTCCTTTCTCATCCTTTTGATCGCTGCACGAACAGCCATCTCACGACACAATTTGTCCCTTCTCAAAAACATTATCTGCTACATTTTATTTTCATTCTTTAGTTAGCTTTTCACCCTTGCGCATAAATCGCTTAGCTTTGGAGACCCAAAACCATCGTATGAAAAAAATCTTTTTCTTTCTGCTGATTCTTATATTTTCACTCCCAGCTTTTGCGCAGGATACGCCTGTGGAGCCTGGTATGGAAACCAGCTTCGACAATACTGAACTTTTGGTGGTAGCGCTGGTGGGACTTGCCCTTTTACTTGCGCTTTATTTTTTCTTCAAAAGAAGAAGATAATTTAACGTTTGATTCATTTTCCTGTCCGGCCTGTTAGCACCCTGTTAACTTAAAAATTCCACATATTTTCAGGCATCCCGTTTGCGTTTTCTTGAATTAAACGACAAACTATGAAGCGAATGATGGGATGGGCAATGATTGCTACTACAGGCCTTGCTCTTTTAACTGGCTGCGCCAAGGAGCCGCTCGATAATCTTACACCAGAAGAAAGCCGCATTTATGTAACAAGCCGTGACAGTACCGCCAATTTCGGCTCTTACAAAACCTACAGCATATCCGATTCCGTTTATGTAATTGATGACAACAGTTTAACTGCCCGCGAAGCCACCAGTTGGGACCAGCAGATGCTGGGTGCTGTGCGCTCCGCAATGGAGGCGAGAGGATACGTGCGGGTAAGTCCTGGTCAAAATCCTGACCTGGGCATTAATGTAAGCCGTTTGTATAACACCAGCACCAATGTGGTGAGGTTTGATGATTACTGGAATGGCTACGGAGGATTTTATGATCCATACTATTGGGGATACAGTGGCTATGGATATTATTTCCCTCCAACCTACGGCATCTATGAAAGCACAGAAGCCGCTTTGTCCATCGACATCCTTGACCTGGAAAATGCAGCATCCAACAATGCCATCAGGGGTATATGGAACGGACTGGTACGTGGTTCAGGGATCTTCACCAGCAGCGCTGTTCAGAGCCAGGTAAAAGCACTTTTTGATCAGTCACCCTATATTCAAACCACTCAATAATTACAAATATGAAATCCAGAATAAGCATATTGATTCTATTATTCTTTTCAACCCTCGCTGCGCAGGCGCAGTTGAAAGGAGAAACAAAATTCAACATCAGGTATAATGTGGGAATGCCAACAGGCAGCTTCAAAGAAGAGTTGTCAGAAAATTCATTCCGTGGTCTTAATGGAAGTATTCTTTATGGATTAACAGACCAGTTGTCCATTGGATTCGCGACCGGCTTCCAGGATTTTTATCAGAAAACGCCAAGGCAGTTGTACAAACTGGAAGATGGCAGTGATATTTCTGCAGTGCGTTCTTATTCCATCCAGTCCATTCCTTTGCTGTTGCAGACCAAATACCAGTTCTCACAGGGTAAGGCTATTCAACCCTACGTGGCGCTGGCAGCGGGTGGTAATATCATCAGCTATGCAGATGAGCTGGGCGAATTTGTGAATGAGCAGGATGCCAAATTTGGTTTTATGGCCAGGCCCGAAGCGGGTGTGCTGATTCCTTTTGGTAAAACGAAAGCAAGTGGAATTACATTAGGTGCTTCGTATAATATCATGCCTTTCAAGGCTGGTTCATTTAATAATATGAATCATATTGGATTGCATGCGGGTGTAAGTATTCCGATGAGAAAGTAAAATGATTGAATCAAATAATCGAAGGATCTCTTTTAAGAGGTCCTTTTTTATTTGCAATTGATGAATGCCTTGATTCCAATCTTTTTTTCACCGTAGAGAAATGAACTCTCCTTCGCTGAAGCTTGCGCCTCCGCTAAAGCTTCAGCGTACGCGGACGGCGGGCGTTGGAAAAGGAGATTGCGCAGAGGGAAAAAGCTGTTGGCCTTTAGCCAATAGCTAATGGCCAATGGCCTTCTTCGACATGGCACTTTCTTTGTCTTACACACTTCGATTCCCCGGTATTGAGGAAGCATGAAAAAGTGATGTTATGGGAAACAAAATCCGTATGGGCCTATGGCTGGCCCTGGCCTTTATATTCAACAACAGCATAGCTGCGGATGCGCCTGGATCCAGAGCAGAAGTTTTTGGAAAAGCATGGTTCAACCCGGCACAACAAACCGTATTAATTGAACAGGCTTTAAACCGTTATTATACCGTTAAGGAAAAAGGCGGCTGGCCTAAGATCAAAACTCCCAAAAAGGTTTACATGAAAGGGCAGAATGATCCTGCCATCAGGCAGATCAAGGCAAGGCTTTATGCAAGCGGAGATCTTGCTTCTTCCGATACCTCTTCTCTCTATACCGACGAACTGGTAGCGGCCGTTCAGCAGGTTCAGAAAAGATTTGGTTACGAGCCAACTGGTGTGGTGGACAAACACCTGGTTAGCCTGTTGAATGTGCCTGTTGAAGAAAGGATCCACCAACTTGAAATAAATATGGAAAGGTTCCGCAACAGCAAACCCATAGAGGAAGGCACCAGGATCGTAGCCAATATTCCTGAATTCAGGTTGTATGTGTATGAAGGCACCACTCCCGTTTTTGATATGGCCATTGTTGTTGGGGCTTCCAGCAGCAAGACCGTGATCTTTGATGATGAAATGACACATGTGGTGCTCAGTCCCTACTGGAATGTACCTCCCAGCATTGTACGCAACGAGATTTTGCCGGCCATGCGCAGGAGTTCTACTTATCTCAAAAGGAACAGGTACGAACAGACTGGTGTTGAGAACGGACTACCGGTAATCAGGCAGAAACCGGGACCCGGTAATTCCCTTGGGCTTGTAAAATTTATCTTCCCCAATGATCATAATATTTACCTGCACGATACACCCGCCAAAGGCTTGTTTCAATATCCCAAAAGAACTTTCAGTCATGGTTGCATCCGCCTGGAGGAACCGGCTAAACTGGCCAACTATCTTTTGAGGAATGATGAGAACTGGACAGAAGAAAAAATTCAAAAAGCCATGAATGGTGGCAAAGAACAGTGGGTAAAACTTGAGACCCCGGTACCTGTTTCCCTCACTTATTTTACCGCCTGGGTGGATGATGAAGGCCTCGTTCACCTGCGCCAGGATGTATACGGGCACGACAAAAGCTTCAAAATGGTGGCTAAAACCCGCTAGGGACGGCAAAATAGAGGGCTAATATTTTGTTAGGGATCTGAACAGGGGTTGCCGGACCAATTAAAAAGCCGACCTTTGAAAGAATCTAAAAACTCAAAAATTTATGGCGAGATCGGGTGAAACCTTTGGCAAAAAAGAAAAAGAAAAGAAAAGGCTGAAGGAAAGACAGGAAAAAAAGGAGAAAATGGAAGAAAGAAAGGCCAATGCCAAAAAAGGCAAGAGCCTTGATGATATGATGGCCTACATCGATGAAGATGGCAATATCTCCTCTACCCCCCCGGATCCACGCAAGAAAAAAGTTTTCAACGCGGAAGACATGCAGATTGGTGTGCCCAAACATGTACCTGGTGAGGAAGATGATCCCATCAGGACAGGGCTGGTTGCATTCTTCAATGATGATAAAGGTTTTGGTTTCATCAACGACTCCATCACCAAGGAAAGGGTTTTCGTACATATCAGGGCGCTGACTGAGCCAATCCGTGAAAACGATAAGGTGACTTTCGAAGTGGAAATGGGTCCTAAAGGCCCCACTGCCATTAACGTGAAGAAGGTGTAAGCATCACTTTCGTGAAAAAACCTGAAGTTGATATTGTAAATGAAATTTTGGAAGCCTGCATCCTCGCCTTCCCTGTATCCTCATTCATCATTAGCCTCTATAAACAGTATATCAACCGTGGCTGGCTGAGTAAAAAACAATTACAGGGCCTGCACGCGAAAGCTTCAGCAATCAAAGACCTGCCAACCGGCAGACTGGCAACGCTGGAAGCGATGATCAATAAAATGCCTACGCGTTATAAATCAGAAGCGCCGGCGGCTACGCCTCTTTACCAGAAAGATGAGGAAAGCGGTAAACTGATACAGAGTATTCTCGCTAAATATCCCCAGCACAAAAGAGTTTTGTTCCTGCAGTCAAAGTATGAGAATAATGAGGTGCTGAGTGCTGCAGAACTCGCGGACCTCAAACGTTTCGGGCAGATGGTGCGCTGAGCGTCCAGGCCTGTAGCTTGATCTTGGTACACGATCATCATTGAAATAATGATTTCATCTTAACATTAATGGAAACGGAAATACCGGTTGACCTCTACTGCAACAACTACCCCGAATGGTTTGCTGCCTGTTTCCACGCCACCACTCTAACCCTGTCATCCCGCAGGGATCTGGAATTGGCATAATGAAAATTGTGAGATAAGTTTTACGCGCGGGCAAGGCTCAATACAGCGAACATTTGTTCTTTCATTGACACCGAACCAAGAATCACTGGATCATCTTATTCCTGATAATCTCCATTAACTGTGGTTTGTAATTTTCACCGATTTGGATCTCTGTGTTCACATCCTTTAGTCTCACCAGGTTGCCTTCAATACCCGTGATGCGGCCAATGGCGATGATGAATGATTTATGCACGCGAATAAAATCCTTTGAAGGCAGTCTTTCTTCCAGGTCTTTCATACTGGTATAGACCATGGTTTTTTTATTGGCACAATAGATGGCCACATAATTTTTCATGCCTTCTATATAATCGATATCAGGGAGGTTGATCTTGAGCAGCTTTCCTTTTGACTCGGTCTTTACAAAAATATAATCATCCTCATCCTGGCCCGACACTGCCCCGGGATCTTCCATCTCCTTTGCCGCTTTTTGCACAGCCTGCAGGAATCTTGGAAGCCGCACGGGTTTCAAAAGATAATCCACCACATCCAGCTCATAACTTTCCAGTGCGAATTCGCTGTAGGCTGTAGTGAGGATCACCCTGACCCTGCCCTGCAGGGCTTTGATGAAATCAATTCCTGAAAGTTCAGGCATCTGTATATCCAGGAAAACAAGATCGATCTTTTGGGTGGCAATGAGTTGCAGGGCTTCCAACGGGTTGGTGGTAGTACCTGCCAGTTGCAGCAATGGTGTCTGCTCCACATAATGCACGAGTATATCAATCGCGTGCTGTTCATCGTCAACAATGATACATTTGATCATAACCGGGTAATGGTAAGTTCAGTTGTATAAAAATCGCCTTCGTCTTTCACATTCAGGGAATAATCTTTCTGGTAGGCCAGCTCCAGTCTTTTTTTGATATTGTCGAGACCAATGCCGGTTGACAATTCCTTGGGACCTGTTTTCTTCTTATTCCTGCAATAGAAATAAAGCTGTCCGTTATCAATGGTGGCCCTGATGGTAATAGGAGCGGCATTGCTTTTCAGATCACCATGTTTGAATGCATTTTCAACCAGCGTAATCAACACAAATGGAATGATGGTAGCGCCATTCACCACACCCTGCACATCAAACTGCACATTGAGATTATTACTGAACCGAAGCTGGTTGATCTTGATCACATTGCGTACGTGTTCGATCTCATCTTTCAAAGGAGCTTTTCCATCCTTGGCATTACCCTCGCTCAGTGCATAACGCATGATATCGCTGAGGGTAAGTATGCCTTCTGATAATTCGGGTGAATAGGGCAGTGATTTGGCGTAAAGAAAATTTAAGGTATTATGCAGGAAGTGCGGGTTGATCTGGGCTTTAAGGAAATTAAAATTGGCCTGTGACTTTTCAATCTCAAGCTGCATCTTCTGCGCTTCAAGGATCTTACGCTGCTTTCTTTCATCACGCAGGTAAGTGAGATAGGATGCCAGTAAAGAAAATCCCAACTGTAACACAATGGAAAAAGCAAATGACAACACCAGCAGCCCCACAGGA
>CAYWSQ010000156.1:0-9218 GCA_964460925.1 uncultured Flavisolibacter sp.
TCTCCAGGGTTCTATCAATTCCATTGTGGATGCACACAAGCGTAAGAAAGTTGTGTACTACCAGGTAAATCTTGAGCTCACCAATATCGAGACCAATGAAGTGGTGTGGCTGGGAGATAAAAAGATCGCCAAGTTCGTCAGGAATTAATCCCGCAAATTTTTCCTGGTGATGATCCCATTAAAAAATATGGTAGCTATTGCCATGCTTTCCTGCATGGCTTATGGCTGTGCAAGCTACAACCAGCAGGCATCAGGTTTCTATTCCAGCCTGGTGGAGGGGGATTATGCAAAGGCATCAAAAAGCCTGGACCAGAACAAACTCCTCAAAAAAAACAGGAACCGTTTATTGTACCTATTGGAAAAAGGCAAGGTGGAACACCTGCTTCAGAACTATGAAAAAAGCAACCAGTTCCTTGAAGAGGCTGACCTGTTGATGGAATCCGGGAGGCAATCTGCAAAGGACATTGCAGCGGGAACACTGATCAATCCCATGATGCAAAGCTACCGGGGTGAGGACTTTGAAAAGTACATGGTGCATTATTACAAGGCGCTGAATTACCTGCAGCTACAGGATACGGAAGAAGCGCTGGTAGAAGCACGAAGGATCAGCCTGAGGCAATATGCCCAGGAGGCTGCAGTTAATGACAAACACTATACGCAGGATGCATTTTCACTCATCTTACAGTCACTGATCTATGAAAAAGGAGGTGACCTGAATAATGCTTTCATTGCCTGCCGGAATGCTGCCAATCTTTATCTTAATCATCAAGGCAGTTATTATGGAACCTTAATGCCTGAACAATTAAAGACCGACCTGTTGCGGCTGGCCTGGCAGAATGGTTTCATGGAAGAACTTTCCTGGTATGAAAACAAATTAGGAATGAAGTGGAATAGCCAGGATCAACTGCAAAGAGATGAACTCATCATTTTCTGGGAAAATGGCCGTGCCCCGGTAAAGAAAGAGGAGAACGTTTTTTTCTCACTCAATGAACAGGGCGGCAATTATTTTTTTACAGATAACCGTAACCGTTATAAGATTCCCTTTGATCGTTCTGCCACCAATAATCAAATTGGGTCGGGACACAGCTTTCGCCTGGCGATTCCGTATTATGAACCACAACCCTTAAAATACCGCAGTGCAAAGGTTCATACCTCCTCGGGGGTGGCCACCTTTGAACCAGCCCAGGGTATCAATGAACTGGCCATTGCTACCATGAATGAGCAAAGACTGAAGGAAATGGCCCGGATGCTGACACGCATTGCTTTGAAAAAGCTGGCGGAGGAAGCGGCAAAACCAGGCAAGGATGAAAAGGATTCAAAGCAAAAGAACCGGATGGAAGCGGTTTCTCTGGGATTGAAGCTCTTCAGCCTGGCTTCCGAAAAAGCTGACACCCGCAACTGGCAAAGCCTGCCCCATACCATACATTATATCCGCATTCCACTCCAGCCCGGAATCAATAAAATAAGGATCGAAATATCCGGTGACCTCGGGCAATTAATCCAGAACCTGGAGATTGAGAACCGGGGCGGTTTACAGTTCAGCAATATCTCCACTTTATAAACCGCTGGACTCTTATTTTTTCCGCTTATCAAGAAATTAATTTTTTGAACAGGATTTCCTGCCATTGATTTCATTCTAAATCAATGAGTTATTCCTTTTTGCCTTAATGGCCTATCAATATTACCTTAAAAAACTTGGTACTATGTGTTGCATAGTACCAAACATTCCCATACCTTTGACTTGTCAATTAAATCAACATACATCCTCTCTCCCCTTCCGTCTCGCAAATAGCGGGATGGGGCGGAGGGAAAAAACAAAGACAATGAATATTGAGAATACACAGAGCCAGATGCGGAAGGGCATATTTGAGTTTTGTATTCTCTCCATCATACGCCGGGGTGAGGCCTACCCCAGTGATATTGTGGAGGAAATGAAAGCAGCCAATCTCCAGATCCTGGAGGGTACTCTGTACCCCCTCCTTACCCGGTTGAAGAATGCTGAAATGCTCACTTACCGCTGGGTCGAAAGCAATTCGGGTCCGCCCCGCAAATATTTGTCCCTGACACCCAAAGGCGAAACCTTTTACCAGGAGCTGGCGGATACCTGGCAGGAGCTCTCCCACGGCGTTAATACATTAACCAACAAAAAAGAAAATATATAATCCTGCATTGCAGGGCTTCAACCAAAAGCACATTACAATGAAAAAGATCATCAATATAAACTTGTCCGGCAGAGTAATTCCCATTGAGGATTCTGCTTATGAAAGTTTGCAACGCTATATTGAAAGCCTTAGGCGCTATTTTGCCAACGAAGAAGGACGTGATGAGATCATCAATGATATTGAAAGCCGCATTGCTGAACTGATGAATGATAAGATCAGGAAAGGCGCCGCTGCAGTTACCGATGCCGATGTAAAAGAAATCATACAGGGCATGGGCAGCGTGGAAGATTTTGAAAAGGAGGAAGCAGAAGAGAAAGCTTCCGGCAGCCAGTCAGGAACTTCCGGCGGGTTCAATTTTAACTATACTTCATCCAAAGGCCGTCTCTACCGCGACGCTTCCGATAAACTGCTGGGCGGTGTTTGCGCAGGATTGGCCAATTACATGAATGTGGACCCTGCCATCGTACGCCTGTTGTTCGCCATCATTACCCTCGGCGGTTTTGGTACCGGTATCCTGATCTACATAGTAATGTGGATCATACTGCCGGTGCGCAACCTGGACGGTTTCGCGGGCAAAAGATTTTTCAGGAATCCTGACGACCGCGTGATTGCAGGTGTGGCCGGCGGACTGGGTGCCTACTTTAATAAACCATCCTGGTTGTTTCGCCTTCTTTTTGCGACCCCACTGGTTTTGAACATCCTTTTTGGCATTCTCAACGGCATATTTTTCATGTGGGAACGCGATATCTTCCCTAACATTTTTATTGGTTCTTTCTCAGGAACATTCATCCTCGCGTATATCATTTTATGGATCGTTTTGCCCGAAGCAAGGAGTCCATTTGAAAAGATGGAAATGCGCGGAGAAAAAGTTGATGTGAACCGCATCCGCCAGAACGTACAGGAAGGTATGGGTGATTTCAAGGCAAGGATGGAAAGCTGGAGTGAAGAAGTGAAGGAGTCTGCCCAGCAGTTCAGCCAGAAAGCGAAAGAATTTGGAAACACCAGGGGTAAAACCTTTGCTGCCGAAGTTTCGGAAGCGTCGGGCCGCAGTGGATGCGCACATATAATAGGTGTGTTGTTCAAAGCCTTTTTCATTTTCATTGCCGGTTCAATTACACTTGCTCTTTTTGCCGCACTCATGGCGGTGATCTTCGGAGGTGTGGCCTGGTGGCCGATCAATAATTTTCTCTGGAGTTCCAATTACCAGAAAATGCTGGCCTGGGGTACCCTGCTTCTTTTCTTTGCCGTGCCGGTGATTGCCATGATGACCTGGCTTATACGCAGGATCGCAAGAGTGAAATCAAGGAACAGTTATATGGGATGGATCTTCGGTGGGCTGTGGACGGCAGGTTGGATATTCGCGATCCTTTTCGCAATCAACATTGCCACTGACCTGAGATCTTATGAGCGGGTTCCAGTACAGGTTTCACTGGCACAACCAACCGGGGGAAAGCTTATCCTGAATGTGAATGAACCGGAGATCAGGTATTCAGGTGGTGTATGGTGGATAAGGGAGGATAATACCGGGTGGGACATTACCTCGGATTCTCTCAAATACAATAATGTAAAGCTGAGGATGGAGAAGAGCGACGACTCACTTTACAGGGTAACCGTTTACAAATACAGTTTTGGTAAAAATATTGATGATGCCCGCGAGCGTGCTGAAAGGATCATTTTCAATACTACTTCCATGGACAGTGTGCTGCACATCAGCAGTGGCCTGGGTATTGATAAGTTCAGCAAATTCCGCGGACAGGGTGTGATCATGGAAGTGCACATCCCGGTAGGAAAACAGATCCGCTTCAATGAATCAGTTAGAGATGCTTATAATCCATGGGTGGTACGCAGCTTCCGCAACAGGGGAGGTTCATGGGAACGCCGCAACCGTTATGAGATAGACTGGAATTACGATGAATATTTCAGGTGGTCGCCAGACACGGATTATACCATGACCACTGAAGGCAAACTGGTGGAAAGCTCCAAAACCTTCCAGGATGCAACGGGTGTGCATGAAGTAAAAAATGAAGAAGATAAGCGCCGCGATCTGGAAAACAGGGAAAGAGAACTGCAAAGGCAGCAGGATGAAATAAAAAGGGAAAGGGAAAGACTTGAAAGGCTGGAGAAGAGAGACAGCCTTACACCCGGAACGGGTTTCATAGAGAAAAAAATGAAAGGCATCAACGGACCTCACCTTTCATTCATACCTACCATTATATAATTCAATTTGGTTGAAGTTGGTCCGCCGCAGGCGGACAACCGGGGGCTCTTTATGGAGCCCCCTTTGGTAGAAAGAGAAACAGTGCGGAGAAACAGTGCGGAGAAACAGAGCGGAGAAACAGTGCGGAGTGCGGTGCGGCCTTCGCACTGTTTCTCCGCTCTCTTCCTGTTTCTCCGCTCTGTTTCTGTTTCTGTTTATTACTTTTGCCGTTCTAAAAATTAATAATGAAGAACACTCCTTTCACGGGTAAGCATATAGCACTTGGAGCGAAGATGGCGGAATTCGCCGGCTACAACATGCCGATCAGTTATACCGGTATCAACGATGAGCACCAGGCCGTCAGGAAAAACGCCGGTGTATTTGATGTAAGCCATATGGGTGAATTTATCCTGAAAGGGGAAAATGCCCTGGACCTCATCCAGCGCATCACCACCAACGATGCTTCCAAAATAACAGCAGGCAAGGCACAATACAGTTGTATGCCTAACAATGAAGGCGGCATCATAGATGACCTGCTGATCTATTGCATCGAGGAGAACAAGGTTTACATGATCGTGGTGAATGCTTCCAATATTGAAAAGGACTGGAACTGGATCCAGCAGCATAATGATAAAAACGTGGAGATGCATAACATCTCCGATGATACCTGCCTGCTGGCTGTGCAGGGTCCCAATGCCACCAAGATCCTTCAGCCCCTGACTGAAATGGATATCATGAACCTGAAGTACTACACATTCGTGAAAGGAAAATTCGATGGTGTGGAGAATGTGCTCATCAGCGCAACCGGGTATACAGGTGCAGGTGGCGTTGAGATCTATTTTGAGAACAAGAACGGGAATGCGGAGAAGATCTGGAATTCCATATTTGAAACAGGTGGTCCGCAGGGATTAAAACCCATCGGCCTCGCCGCCAGGGATACACTGCGCCTCGAAATGGGCTATTGCCTTTATGGAAATGACATTGATGATACTACCAATCCCCTTGAAGCAGGCCTGGGATGGATCACCAAATTCACCAAGGAATTTACTGCTAAAAACATCATACAGGATCTGAAAGAAAAAGGGGTAAGCCGCAAACTGGTAGGATTTGAAATGGTTGAAAAAGGCATTCCCCGCCATGGTTACGAGATCTGCGATAAAGAAGGCAAACAAATCGGGTATGTAACCTCGGGAACCCAGTCGCCCTCGCTGAACAAAGCGATCGGCATGGGTTATGTGAGTATAGAAAATGCAGGACTCGACCAGGCCATATTTATCAAGGTACGTGATAAGCTGGTGCAGGCCAAAGTGGTCAAGATCCCTTTTAGCTGATCATTCAATCATTCATTATCATCTTCAATGTCCTTCATTCATCTTACCAGTTTTATTGCAGCGCCCCAGGAGAGGGTTTTTGACCTGAGTCTCAGCGTTGACCTGCACAAACAATCGATGAAGGCGTATGGCGAAAAAATCATAGAAGGTACTTTCAACGGACTGATGAAACAGGGAGATACCGTGACCTGGGCGGCCCGGCATCTTTTCAAAGAAAGAAAAATGAAAGTAAAGATCACTGCCTTTCAGCGCCCCGATTTTTTTACCGACGAACAGGTGGAAGGTGATTTTGGGATGATGAAACACGAACATTATTTCAAGCCAATCGAGAACGGTACCATCATGATAGACCAGTTTCATTACGATTTGAAAAATGGAATCCTGGGCAGGCTGGTGAACCGATTTTATCTCGAAAAATACATGACCTCCCTGCTGAATCAAAGGAACCAGGCCATCAAAATGGCTGCAGAATCCAACCAGTGGAAACAAATTTTAAGTTGATGAACAAGCCAACCCTTTTTACCTGTGCCTCTCCTGCCCTTCTTCATTTGTATGATGTGAACAATACCATTGTTGTGGTGATTGATGTATTGAGGGCCACGTCAACCATTGCCACGGCCCTGTACAATGGCGCGAGGGAAGTGATACCGGTTGACAGCGTGGAAAGATGCATTCAGCTTGGCCGCGAACTGGAATGTATCACGGCAGGTGAGAGAGACGGTCAGGTAGCTGAAGGACTGCAGTACGGTAATTCATCTTTTGAATATCCACGAGAATTCATACAGGGCAAAACACTGGTGCTGACCACCACCAACGGTACCAAACTTTTACACATGGCCCTGGCAAAAGGAGCTACGGAAATCGTCACAGGTTCTTTCCTGAATCTTGATGCGGTATGCGAACACCTGGTTGCAATGAAAAAGAATGTGATCCTGGGTTGCGCCGCCTGGAAGGACAAGCCGAATATGGAGGATACTCTTTTTGCAGGGGCCGTGGTTGCTGCCGTAAAAGAACACTTCACCATCAACTGTGATACTTCAAGGATCGCCGAGAACCTCTACCATTCAGGCAAAAAAGACCTGTTCGGGTTCATGAAAAAAAATGAAGCCTCCCACTACCACAGGCTGATCAATTTTGGGCTGGAGAAGGACATCCGCCACTGCCTTACTCCCAACCTTGCCAATATTCTGCCGGAATATGAGGGAGGCAAGCTCGTAACCCGCCGTATTTCCTAAGGCCGGCAGCAGTCCTTTTAACTTAGAAATAAAGAAAAACATCAGGTTTTCTGAAAATGATTCTGTTACTTTTGCAGATTGCCCATTTCTGATCAATGGTGTTGAATAGTTCTGTTCAGCTACGCAATTTTAAATCTGGAAACGCTTGGCTTTACCACATCTTTTAAAATACGTTTACACACATGGCAGTGATGAAGTGATCCGGAGGGGAAAGAAGATCCATGCCATCGGATTTGTTGACCTGGTTGAACATGACGACCTTTTTGGTTCTGTTGTTTTCCGCGTTAAGGACGACAACTATGCCACCTATTACAAGGTTTATGTAACCAATTACAAAGATCCGAAAAGTGTGACCATGCGTTGCGCCTGCCCTTATAACCTGGGTGATATCTGCAGGCATGAAGCAGCAGCATTGATCCGTTTACAGGAAATGATAGACCGTGGCCAGTTGAAAGCAGGTGATACCGTTTATGATCAGAAACATACAGTGGCAAAGATGAAGGCCATTGAGCTGCGGACCATCCAGTTGCTGGCCAGCCACGATATTGTTACTGAAGCGGAAAATTACCTGAAGACCAGCAAACCGGTTATTGAATCCGCTAAAGATGAAACGGTAAAAGCCACAGTTACTATTGATGGGCAGGATTTTTTTGTGATCATCCGCCGCAATGAAGAAAGGAATTTTGATACCAGCAGTGATTACCAGGATACCGAACACCTGCTGAATCTTCCCAAGGTCATCGTTTTCTTACACCTGCTTTATACCAAGGGCCAACATTTTTTTGAAACCATACGCAACTGGGATAAGGAAAAAAATAAATTGCTTGAAGCTTACGGTTATTCGCTTGATGATGACCTCCGCGGAAAATTTGAATTCAATTATAAGGATGGCAAGCCTTACCTGCGTGTGCTGGATCCTTCCATCAAAAGGATTGTAACACCGCAGCCACTGGCAAAACCACGCTTTGAAAATATTACAACGGTTGAAGAAGAAGAGCCGGCACCAAGGGAGCAGCAGATCACCAAAAGACTAGGTGTAGTGATCAACTTCAACAAAAAAGCTTACCCGTTTTTTACTGTTGACCTGGTGGAAGGTGAGATGGATGAAGAAGCAAATTTTGCAGGCAACGTTCAAAAACTGGATCTCTCACGCTATATAAATGTTGATGCATACAGTGATGAGGATAAGAACCTGGTCACAGTTGTTCGCAAATTGCAGGACAGTGAGATCAGTAAATATGTGAGCCGCAATTCACCCTTCTCAGGTATCTGGGAAAACATCATCCATAACGAGGAAGATGAACTTCCGGGTGATACTAAAAAGCTGATCATAGAATATCTTTTCCCCAAGCTTAAAAAATTGCTGGCGGAATCCATAACGTCCGCAGTGTATATCCTGCCGCCAGGAAAACCTTTCAAGACCGCTTCGCTTGAAAGAACTGAACTGGGACCCTCCTTACTGGTTCCCCAGTTTAACGTGATCACCAGTGGCAAGAACTACGTGGTGGAATGTTTTGTTCGTCCGGGTGCTGTTGCCCACATGCTCAACGAAAACGAAGTAAAATCTTCACTCCTGTTTTTATATAATCACCAGCTATATCTCTGGGAAAATATAGAAGCGATCGAGATCGCAGAACAATTTCTGCCGGGTAGCATCATGAAGGTGAAGCAAGACGAGTGGCCGCTTACTCTCAGCAAGATTTTGATGCCACTGGCCAGGGAATACAAGGTTGATTTCGACCGTAGCCTTGTTTCCGAGATCAAGGACGGCCAGCCGGAAGCCAAACTATACCTGCAGGAAAAAGGAGAATACCTGGTTTTCCAGCCCATCTTCAATTACAAGGGGTACGATACCAAGGCCAAAGACAAGGACCAGATGGTGATACCGCATGGTGATAAAGTGATCATTGTTCACCGCAACCGCGAAGCCGAACAGGAGTTCATTGAAAAACTCCGAACGCTTCATTCCAATTTTATCAGTTATGATGATGGGGCAGCGCTGGCATTGAAAGGCGCGGAAGTGCTGCGCAACAACTGGTTCTTTCTTTTTGTAGATGCCATGAACGAAGCGAAGACACAGGTTTATGGTTTTGAATCTTTGAAGAATTTCCGTTTTAATACGGCCAAACCCACTACCCATATTTATATCAGCAGTCATACAGACTGGTTTGATGCCAAGGTGGACATACTTTTTGGTGACCAGAAAGTGAATGTGGCTGAAGTAAAAAAGGCCTTGGCCAATAAACAGCAATTTGTCCAGATTAATGATGGCACTCTTGGAATCTTACCTGAA
>CAYWSQ010000157.1:0-9204 GCA_964460925.1 uncultured Flavisolibacter sp.
GGCCTGACCGGAAAGCTGAAAAAAGAGAAAGGATCAATGCCATCATCAAACAGGAAGAAGAGGGCAATCTTTCTTTCAGGAAACAAAATGCTTTCGGCATCATGCTTCGCTCCAATGGCTATGGTTTGTTCTATGAGCTCGGCAAGCGACGGTCGCCCCGTTATTCCAATCTTTACCTGATCGAGCTTACTGAGATCAAACACCGCAAAGAAGACAAACTGGGAGGGGCAGAGAATTTTTTCAGCAATTCCTATGTTTTCGGCAAACAAAATAATTTTTACCAGTTCAAACTGGGCTTTGGCCAGCAATACATCCTCGGGCAAAAAGGAAATAAGAACGGCGTGGCCATCACTGCCAATGTAACCGGTGGTTTAACCATGGGTCTTCTCAAACCTTATTATATCCAGGCTGTTGATTCAACGGGAAATGAAGTAACCATCAGTTATGAAAAGGATAGTGTTACTTTTTTAAGCCGTGGATCCATTATTGGCGGAGCCGGTTTTACCGAAGGCTGGAGTGAATTGAAATTACGCCCGGGTCTTTTTGCCAAAGCCGCCCTCAGGTTCGACTTCAAAAGGTATAACGACAAGATCGAAGCGCTGGAAGTGGGCGTAAGTGTTGAAGGTTATGCCCAGAAAATCCCCCAGATGGTGTTCAACGAACCCCGCCGCCTCTTCTTCCAGGGCCATGTAGCGCTGGTATTCGGAGGCAGAAAATAGGATTTTGTCAGAATTAATCAGGAAATTTGCGCTCCGGTCCAATGGCCAAATGCTATTGGTCATTGGCTAATCTAACCATTCATTATGTCTTGTACCTCGGTTCCTGTTGATCATAAAATAAAAAAGCCTGACTGGCTTCGTGTAAAACTTCCCATTGGTGAAAGCTACAAACATGTACGTGGCCTGGTTGATACCCATAAGCTTCATACCATTTGTGAAAGCGGAAACTGTCCAAATATGGGAGAATGCTGGGGCGAGGGCACAGCAACTTTCATGATCCTTGGCAATGTATGCACAAGAAGTTGTGGTTTTTGTGCCGTAGCCACCGGCAGGCCTGATGCGGTGGATTGGGACGAACCGCAAAGAGTAGCTGAAGCTGTTCACCTGATGAAAGTAAAACACGCGGTGATCACATCGGTTGACAGGGATGAATTAAAGGAAGGAGGTTCCATCATCTGGTACAATACCATAAAAGCGGTAAAAGCTTTAAATCCCGGCACCACACTGGAGACCCTGATCCCGGATTTCAAAGGCGACAAGGAAAATATCATGAGGATCGTTGAAGCTGCTCCCGAAGTGGTTTCACATAATATAGAAACTGTAGAAAGACTTTCAAGGCAGGTGCGCATCCAGGCCAAATACTGGCGCAGCATGGAAGTGATCAAAACCCTGAAGCAGGGTGGCATGCGTACCAAGAGCGGGATCATGCTCGGACTTGGCGAAAGCAGGGAAGAAGTAATCCAGGCATTGAAGGATCTTGCCGGTGCCGGTTGTGATGTAGTAACACTTGGCCAGTATCTGCAACCTACACGCAAGCACCTGCCGGTGGTAAGGTTTGTACATCCCGATGAGTTCGCAGAATTCAAGGAGATCGGCTATGATCTTGGTCTCGACTACGTAGAAAGCGGCCCGCTTGTGCGTTCATCCTATCACAGTGAAAGGCATGTGATTCCCGGTTATGGAAGAAAACAATGGCAGGAAACAAAGCTCATACAGAACACCTGATCTTTTGATTATTTTTAGCGGGTGTACCGGCTACTGCTTTTACTGATATTCATTGTTTGTGCCGCATGGTTCCTGCCAGCCAAATCACAATACATTCTCAACGGCTCCGCTGCAAAGGTGAGCTGCAACTGTTATACGCTTACTCAACCACAACTCAATCAAAGCGGCAGTGTTTGGAATGCCAATAAGATCAGCCTGCAGCAATCATTTGATTTCTGGTTCAATGTTTATTTAGGATGTAACGACAGTCCGGGTGCAGACGGGATCGTTTTCATGCTCCAACCCTTAAGCACCAGTGTAGGTACCAGCGGTGCAGGCATGGGCTTCGCAGGTGTTTCTCCCTCTATTGGAATTGTACTAGACACTTATCTCAACGCAGATCTCGGCGATCTGGATTTTGATCATATCAGCATTCAATCAAACGGAAATATTTCGCATGCCAATGACCTGGCCGGCCCGGTAACCATATCTGCCAGCGGCAATAATATCGAGGACTGCCAGTGGCACCGTCTCCGCATTAGTTGGGATGCAGGCACCCAATGGCTGCGCGCCTACTTTGATGGTGTGCTGAGAGTTGAAAAACAACTGGACCTGGTGAGCACCATTTTTAATAATGATCCTATGGTTTACTGGGGATTTTCAGGCGCCACCGGAGGAGAAGTGAATCTTCAGCAATTCTGCACTGCACTTGACCCGGATTTTACTACGCAATTCGCGAACAATGCAACCTGTGCGCCGGCCCTGCTTGAGTTCGCGAATCTCTCAGAATCATTTGCCCCCATTACTGATTATACATGGACCTTCGGCAATGGCCAAACCAGCAATCTTCCCTCACCACCCATACAATTTTTCAGTGAACCTGGCATTTACGTAGTGAAACTGCATGTAAAAGGATTGGACGGATGTGAAAATGATACCAGCAAAATAATCACGATAGGCTCAGAACCAATGGCCGCTTTTTCCATTGCAGATACCTGCTTTGGTTTCAAACCTTCATTATCATTTACAGAAATCAATTTCGCTGTTTCCTACCATTGGAAACTTGATGGCATTGCAGTAACACCTGCAGACGGACTGGGGATCCAGAACCTGCCACAGGGTAGTCATAGCATGGAACTGGTCGTTGAATCGGTGCTGGGCTGCGGAAATCCGGATACCCTCATCCAGGATTTCACCATTCATCCCAGGCCATCTGTCACCTTTAGTTATAGCCAGGAGTGTAAAGAATTATTGTTTCATGCAGAGCAACTCGATAACCAGGCAAACCTGGCCTCCTGGCAATGGGATTTTGGAAACGGGCAGGCATCTGAAGTAAAAGATCCTTCCCAACATTTTACCGCACCCGGCGCGTATAACGTGCATCTATATGCGAAATCCGACCAGGGATGCCAGTCTGATGCATTTTCCTCCACCATCATCATTCCACAGGCCATTGCATTTGCGGGCAATGATACGTCTATCATGCTGGATCATCCTTTTCAATTGCAGGGCAGTGGCAACGGACAATTCATTTGGTCACCCTCTGGAGGCTTAGCTGATCCTTTCATTGCCCGGCCGGTTACAAGGCTTACTTCGCGGCAGGAATACGTTCTTACAGTTACAACACCCGAAAACTGCATTGCGAAAGATACGGTTGTGATTAAAGTGTACAAAGGTCCCATGGCCTATGTACCTACCGCTTTCACACCAGACAATAACGGCCTGAATGACCTCCTGCGCCCTGTATATTCAGGCATCAGCGAGATCAGGTATTTTTCTGTGTTCAACCGCTGGGGCCAGCAGGTGTTCAGTACAAAAGAGATGAACAAAGGATGGGATGGAACATTCAATGCCCGCGCACAAACCGGGAGTTTTGTATGGATCATTGCCGCGATCGACTATCTTGGCAAAGAAAAAATTTACAAAGGCTCCACAACCATAATCAGATGAGATTTTTCGTTTTAGCGATATTATTTTCCCCTTTAATTCTTTCTGCCCAGGATCTGAAATGGAAAAATGTGGACAGTGTGTATGGCCCTTTGCCTGCGTCTGTGAGGGTATTCATGACCGAACAGGATTTTGACAGTTTGCCTTTCCGGGCATTTTATGTTGAAGCGAGGCTGAAAAATAAAAAGATCAGTTTTTTGACGGATACCACTTTGGGAAGAAGACTTACGCCAGGGGAGTTTTACCATAAAAATAATGAACCTGCTGTGGTGGTTAACGGAACGTTTTTTTCTTTTGCCACCCACCAGAACCTGAACGTGGTGGTGAAAAACGGAAAGCTGGTAGGCTATAATATTCACAGCATTCCCGGCAGGGGCAGGGACACGCTTACTTACCGGCACCCATTCGGAAGCGCGCTTGGCATCAGCAAAAAAAGAAAGGCAGATATTGCCTGGCTGCTTACAGATTCCAGTTCAGGAATTCCGCTTGCCAGCCAGCATCCTCTACCTTTTTTGAAAGATTCATTACATCGCCCAAATACAAAATACCTGCTGGAGAAATCAACAATAGCCCCACAACCAGGATTTGAAAAATGGAAGATGCAGACAGCTATAGGAGGAGGGCCTGTTCTGGTGCAGGATGGTGAAATAAAGATCACCAATAACCAGGAATGGAAATTTGCCGGCAAGGCCATTAATGATAAACATCCGCGCACCGCAATGGGTTATACTACTGATGGCAGGCTGATCATACTTGTAATAGAAGGTAGAAATCCACAGGCTGCAGGTACAAGTTTGATACAAACAGCACGGATACTGAAATCGCTGGGTTGTGTTGAGGCGCTCAACCTGGATGGCGGAGGCAGTTCCTGCATGCTGGTTAATGGTAAGGAAACGATCAGGCCTTCAGATAAAGTACAGCGGGCGGTACCGGGTGTATTTATTATACGGTAGCCATTGGCCATTGGCTATTGGCTTAAAGCTAATCCCTGATCTCCCAAACCAGTGCACTTGCTCCAAGAATAGCAGCATCAGCTTCTTTAAGTTCGCTGAAAATGAGTTTTACTTTATTCTGGACTATGGGCAACAGGTTTTTTTCCATATGCTCCCTTGTAGGATTCAGCAACAGGTCGCCGGCTTTGATCACACCACCGAATAAAACAATGGCCTCAGGTGAGGAGAACATGATGAAATTGGATAAGGCCAGTCCAAGGATCTCCCCGGTGAAGCGGTAAACCTCCTGCGCTATCTTATCACCTTTTACTGCACATTCGTAAACAATTTTAGAATCGAGTTTTTCCGGATCAAAGTCGCGGAGCAGGCTTTTTTCACCCGATTTCTCCAGCATTTCCTTCGCAGTGATAGTTATGCCTGTTGCCGAACAATAAGATTCCAGGGAACCTTTAAGTAGGGTAGACCAGTGCGGCCTTCCATTGGGAATCACGGTACTGTGACCCAGTTCACCTGCAAATCCGTCGTTACCCAGTATCAACTGTCCATTGGCAACGATACCGCTGCCTACGCCGGTGCCAAGGGTGATCATGATAAAATCACGCATGCCCCGTGCTGCACCATAATTCATTTCACCGATGGCAGCGGCATTGGCATCATTGGTGAGTGCCGAGGGCAGCCCGAACTTTGCCGTTACCAGTTTGGTTACAGGAAGCACACCTTTCCAGTGAAGATTGGGAGCGTATTCAATAGTGCCTGAATAATAATTTCCATTAGGAGCGCCGATGCCGATGCCTTTAACCTTGCCTTCTTTCTGGCAGCGGTTGATCAACGGCTCCAACGTATTGTAAAGTGCATCAATGAAGGCCTCTATTGTTTCGTAACCATCCGTTTTCAATTCACCTTTTTCAATAATATCACCACGGTGATTTACCATACCGTACTTGGTATTGGTGCCACCGATATCAATGCCTATCGCGAATTCATTCGAAAGATCGATCATCAGGATTATTTTTTATTTTCAGTAACATCTAAGGGTCCCTCTGGAAAAGTTTCCAGCGGTGTGAGATTCTCATCAGCCACAGCCTCGGAATCTATCCCTTGTTTGCGTAAAACCCGTCTTACAAAAAATGCAAAGAAAGCCAGGTAGGCAAAACAAAGAACAGCCACCCAATAGGAATTGTGAATTCCATAACCTGCTACATCTGATCCTGTCTGGATATAATCAGCAAGTTTACCCTGTATTGGCGGAATGATACCTCCTCCCAGGATCATCATGATCAGGAAAGCGGAACCCTGTGTGGTGTATTTTCCTAAACCGAGAATGGACAGGTTGAAAATAGCCGGCCACATAATTGAACAAAACAGGCCGCCACTCATGAAAGCGTAGATAGCGATACTTCCGGTTGAAAAAATACCGACGAGCATTCCAAGCAGGCCAAGAAAAGAAAAGAGCAATAAGGTTCTTGCCGGCCTGTCTTTACTTAGGAAGAATGCTACGATCTGTACAATAACCAAGAGGATATAATAAAGCAGGGGTTTAACATCGTACTGGGAAATAGATATCACACCAATGATAATTCCGAATGCAACCAATGGTACAACCACCATCATTACCTGTTTCGTGGAAGGCTTCAGATTAAAAACCGATATGGAACCGGTCCACCTGCCTATCATCAGGCTGCCCCAATACATGGCAATAAAAGGAGCCGCGTCTGATGACTGGTAGCCTCCAAAATCAGGTTGTTTCAAAAGTTCGCTCAGGTTACTTACAATGGTAACTTCTACCCCTACATATACAAAGAGGGCCAGCATACCCAGTACAAGTTGGGGGTATTTCATAGCTCCCCAACCGTTTGGATTGGAACGGGCAACCATATTTGAAACCAGCAGTGTGATCACGACAACCGCCAGCGCTCCGAATAGCCATTTCATTCTGAACGTTTCCAGCGCGTGCAGTTCAGCATCACTTAGGGTTTTAGGATCTGCTTTATAACTATTAAACACCGGCACAAACATTACAATCAGAAGTCCGGTCATGATCAACAAAGAATACAATGCCTTGCTGGCATTCTCTGTTTTTTCAGTTGATATACCTGAGGGTACTTTTTTTGAAAAATAGAACAAGGCTGCCGCAGCCAGGAATAACAAACCGACTCCCGCATACAACAGTATCACCTTATCCAGTCCCAGCGATTTAATTTTATCATCAGAAACCGATGCGGTGGTCCCAAATAAGGCGAGCGCCACTACGATGGGCCCGATAAGAGTACCGAAAGAATTTACTCCACCACCGAGGTTTACACGGCTTGTACCGGTAGAAGGATCGCCAAGCGTGATTGCGAAAGGCTGCGCTGCCGTCTGCTGCAGGGAGAATCCAAGCGCAACAATAAACAACCCAAATAACATCCCGGCAAAAGTGTTGGCATTTACTGCAATGATCATGGCGAGTGCTCCCAATGCAGAGAATAATAATCCGTAAACGATACTTTTCTTATAACCCCATTTTGCCACAAGATCATTTCCTCCAAATGCGCCATAGGCAAACAACACAAGTGCTCCAATATAATATGCTGTGTAGAATGCAAAATCCACCAGCTGACTTTGAAATTGATCCAGGTTGAAATAATGTTTGCAGAAAGGAATGAAAATACTGTTTCCCGCTGCAATGAATCCCCAGAAGAAAAAAACTGTTACCAATGTACCTAAAGCACCATAGTTGGTGGGAATGGGTGCGCCTTTTGTAACGGTGGTGGGCCGGTTAGGGCCCATGGAAGTTGCCATACTGGTTGGTTTGATTTATTAAGGGTTGAAAATAGTAAGTTTCAATGATAAATATTGTGATGATCATTCAGTTGAAAAAGATTTTGGTCTAACTTCAAACAAGTATGTAAAACAGTTATGGAGATAATTCATGTATCGGCGGAATGTTTTCCTGTTGCAAAAGCAGGCGGTCTTGGAGATGTGGTTGGAGCTTTACCCAAATATCTGAATGAGTATGGTCATGTTGCCAAGGTGGTGATGCCTATGTACCGTACAAAATTCCTTTACCAGAACGAATGGGAACTGGTGCATGAAGGCAGCCAGCAGATGGGTTCCCATTATTTCAATTACGCGGTCATTAAAGAAAAAACCAATAAACTCGGGTTTGATCTCTACCTGCTCGACATCAATGGCCTGCTCGACCGGGAAAAGATCTATGGATATGATGATGACACCGAAAGATTCATGGCCTTCCAGATAGCAGTCTGCGACTGGATCTCCAAATGGCAGCATAAACCGGACATCATTCACTGCCACGACCATCATACGGGTCTCATCCCGTTTTTTCTCAAACATGCTTACCAGTTCAATCACCTTGCAGGTATTCCCACTGTATTCACCATTCACAATGCCCAGTACCAGGGTTGGATCGGCTGGGAAAAATATTACCTGCTTCCTCCTTACGATACGTATAAATGGGGCCTGCTTGACTGGAATAATCATATTAACCCGCTTGCTTCTGCCATCAAATGCGCCTGGAAGGTGACCACGGTAAGCCAGAGCTACCTGGAAGAGCTCCGCTATTCAGCCAACGGTATTGAAAACCTGGTGCAGTACGAACAGGGGAAAAGCCTGGGCATACTCAATGGTATAGATTCAGATGTGTGGGACCCTGCAAGCGATAGCCTCATCATCAAAAATTATGATGACCACCAGGTGAAAGAAGGTAAAAGAAAAAATAAAAAAGAACTGGCCGGCATGTTTGGTCTCGATCCAGACAAACCTCTATTCACATTTATTGGCCGGCTGGTAGGTGAAAAGGCTGCTGATATTTTACCGGACGCCATCCGAAGTTCCATTTACCATCACCATGGCAATGCGAATTTCCTGGTGCTGGGATCAGGTGATCCTGCAGTGGAGAACAAACTGGATGAACTGAAACACCAGTTCGGCGGATACGTTAATACCTATATCGGATACAATGAAGCGCTGAGTCACCTGATGTATGCTGGCGCGGATTTTTTAATGATGCCCAGCCGTGTTGAACCCTGCGGACTGAACCAGATGTATGCATTAAGATACGGCACAGTACCTATGGTGAGAAGTACCGGTGGACTGAAGGACACGGTAAAAGATTTTGGTGACTGGCAGGGATATGGCATCCGCTTCAATAATGCTGATGTGAATGATATTACGCACAGCGTGGGAAGAGCCATCGACCTGTATAATAATAAAAAAGATCTTTACAACTGGATGAGAAGCTACATGATGCATATCGACCATTCATGGGATGCATCGGCGAAAGACTACATTCGGGTTTATGAATCTCTTAAATAAAGCTGCGAACTGCTAGCTACGAGAAGGGAATTTTTATAATTGACTAAACGAATGATATGAGCAAACAAGTTTTATCAGTGATCCTCGGCGGAGGTGCAGGCACAAGATTATTTCCATTAACATCCACGCGGTCCAAACCAGCCGTTCCTATCGCGGGCAAATACCGCCTGGTGGATATTCCCATTTCCAATTGCCTCAACTCCGGCATCACCAGGATGTTTGTACTTACCATGTATAATTCAGCCTCTCTTAACAGGCATATCAAGAATACCTATCATTTCTCA
>CAYWSQ010000158.1:0-9202 GCA_964460925.1 uncultured Flavisolibacter sp.
CAGGAAGCCTGAATAGAGAATAAACAGCCAGACCTGTCCGAAAGGGAAACCAATATGTTTGTAGATCACCTGCAAAGATGTGAGGTAAGCCGGTTTGAACTGGTTGTTGGTAGTGGAAAGATCCAGTTTGAAAACCGAATTGATCATCGTGGATTCCTTTACCGTGTATTCGGCAATCACTTCAGGACCTGAATTGAGATCTCTTGGTGTTGGAGGAAGATAATACGAACGCCAGGCACTCACAGATACAGCGAAAATGATAATGAGCAGCGCTGGCAGCTCATATAGCCGGAAGTGGAATTTTGTTTTGCGGTACATGCGCCAGAGTCTACCCCCATTGATGCCCCCCAGCCATGCCAATAGCAGGCAGGTTCCAAACACACCTGCCCACACATTGAACATGTTCAGCGGGATATACAGAAGCTGCATCAGGAAAGGTATAAGAGAGGAAACTGCCAATCCACTGATCAAAGCGAGTGGAAACTTGAGGGATGGTTTCACACGGATCCTGAACAGGGCAATGATACCGTGCCCGCCAAGGAACTGGAAGATGGTGAGCAGTATAAAAAAGATCCAGGGTGTCATGATCCGCCTTTTTTTAGATAGGAGGCGATGGAGTCTTTCAGAACCAGTGAATCTGTCACGGGTACGATCGTGAACCGTTTCCCCTTCAGCAAAACCATATAGTTTGCTTTCATGGCCATGGGCCCTTTATACGCAACTGTTCGTAAACCGGTGAAATAATAGAATACGGCCGGTTCGGGCACCACGTAATTCAAGCCGGCTTTTTTAAAAGATGAGGAAGGCGGAAGCAGTACCAGCGGATCAACTATTTTTTTGATCCTGAAAGAGTCAGCGATCTGTTTGGACAGTGTATAATCCAGCCTGAATCTTCTCACCATTCTTTGTTCGGGCTGCATGCGGGCAGCCTGGAATTTGATATCATTGCCATAGCCCAGTACTCTTGAAGCCCACTGCCTGTTGCCCGGCAATAAAAAAAAAGCGGAAAATACAATAAGAGACAAGACTAAAAAGGCCAACTGCTTTTTCATCAGGCTTTAAAGATAATCAGTCGGGCGGGAAGGAGGGAAGATCCACCGGATAACTTCAAGGGTGAAAAATACCAAT
Organism: uncultured Flavisolibacter sp.; assembly: GCA_964460925.1. Classification (GTDB taxonomy): domain Bacteria; phylum Bacteroidota; class Bacteroidia; order Chitinophagales; family Chitinophagaceae; genus Flavisolibacter. Next base: position 1,129 of record CAYWSQ010000158.1, read on the forward strand.
GCAAACACCACGAGGTTCTTAGTAAGCCTGTTATCAACCAGGTAATAACTACGGATGGCACCCGCTGTAAGCAGACCGGCAAGAAGACCGCAGAAAATGCCAAATAAGAATACATATTTCCTGGAAACAAAAGAGGTGAGGTAGTCCTGCAGCCAGTTATACAGTAGGCTGAAAGGCAGGGTGAGAAAGATAAAGCCAACGAGAAAATATACTGAGTAGGTTAAGCTTTCAAAATTCCTGAAATCTTTACCTTCTATTTTCGAGAAAACAAAGTCCATTGAAGCGGCATACAATCCGAATAACATTCCTGCCACCAGGAAAAAAATTATTTGCCTGAGGATTCTTAATCCGCTGAAGTTTATCATTTACCTGCCAGGGTTATATAAATATTAAGAAGATTAAATTCCAGTAAAAGTTACGATCATTTCTAAAAGCCAACAATCATAAAATGAAGTGTTGTATGCTTTTGTTGTCGATCGTCATTTCTAGTTGCAGAGCTGATCATAAAAAGAGCACAACTGAGAAATCATACCTTGTAAATGCATCATCCCATATTATAGAAATTAAGTCTTCACTTAAAGAGCCCGTCTAAAAGCATACTCCATCCGGTCCTGCTCTGATTTCGCAATTTTATACCGGGCAGCAATTTTTCTCCAGGGAGTAATTGCTTGTTGTACTTCTTCAATTATGTTTTTTGCTTCATGCTGGGTTAATCTACAAAAGCCAGCTATTTCCAATGCAAGATCAAGGTCCAAAGAATTATTGTCATCAGTAATATTCAGGCATAACATTTCACCATATTCATTTGGATTGATATCATATGCTGGTGACAGGATCCATCCGTTTGAAATTAAGATGAATCCATGATTCCTGAGATGGTCATCTGTATTGCTGACACAGATGTTGAAAACAATCCTTCGCCATAATTGTTGAAGGTCTTTCTGTACCTGTGCACCATGCCTGGTAATAAACTCTATCAATTCAAGATAACTTGCGGAACCGGCATCCTCGCCATCTTTGTGACCTAAAAGTGTCATTGCAGATGCGAAATGAATTCTTTTACCATTTACACGGTCAAATCGCTTTGTGAGGTAAGTATGGTATTTATTGTTGAATTTTTTTATTGTTCCTTCTGCTACCTGTATTCCGGATTTTTTAGCTAGTTCATTCACCACCATTTCCCATGCAGCTACGTCTTTATCATCATTTATACTTGGGAACTTTGCTATCCAGAGATCATTGTGTTTATCAATTACACTAGCCTTTGGCCTGGCACCGCCTAACGAAGAACCTGGAGCAATCAACATGTTCACCCACTTCAGGTAATCAGGGTCACCCGTTTTATCTTCTTCAAATTTCAGGCTGGCATGTTCCAATTCAGAAAGAGATGTCCAAGGTGGTGACGCCATCTCCTTATTGTCGTTTAGAAAAGGGCCATCTGCATTTAATTTGAAGCGTAATGCGCCCATCCGGTGACCATCAAAAATACCTAATAAGAAATCAGATTCCAGCAATTTCCTGGGTGAACGGTTTTCTTGTTTAGCTGTCACTGCTTCTCTTCTTTGCATTAAAATCCTGCCCCACCTGTCAGGGCATGAATCGAGAAACACACCAAAGTTTGCTTTGTCATCTCTTGGATAATAGGCTCCGTAATACATCTGCAAATCTGGATCGAGCATTTGCGAAAAACCGGACTTTAACCACTGTTCAGAATATTCAAAAGCAAAAGTTTCTTTTCCCTTAGCTGAAATAGCAGTAAGCGTACCCATTTCTTTTGGTTCGTCTAAGCCTTGCCAATGAGCAAAAACCTGTATTTCTTTTTTAGTATTTGCCATGGCTATTTTTCCTTCCTGGGTGCCCTTTCTTTAACTACCAATTCAGCGTCCTGAAGCTTCCGGCCTAAGACATCATCAACTGCTAACTTCAACAGGTCTTTTTCAAGTCCCAGTACAAACAATACCTGGGCATAAGCTCCCATAGCTACCCCTGGAACTCCTTTCTCAATAGAAAGTAATGTGGGACGGCTGATATTTGCCCTTTCTGCTACCTGTTCTGCAGACAGCTTACGACGGAGCCTGGCTAACTTGATGTTTTCACCCACTTCATCTAAAATCTTCTTTAAAGATGGTACCAGGAGTACCCTTTTAGTAGACATAATGATAAATATTATTTACAAATATAGCCATAAATGTAAAGAATATTTTACATTATTTGAACAACCTGCAAAGGGTTAATTTTGCCTTAAGCACAACCAGTTCGAAAGGAATTCTATGTTTTTTGGATCTTTGTTTTCCAGCATTGTGAAAATTCAGTCGCGCGTTGACATCTGCCTTACTTCCAATGTAATATCGGCCGACGAAGCCCACAATAAAAAAGCCCACCATAGTCTGAGACTACGGTGGGCGAAGCCCGCCTTCGCTAAAGCTACGGCGGACACAGTCGGGACGACAAGATTCGAACTTGCGACCCCTAGCACCCCATGCTAGTGCGCTACCGGGCTGCGCTACGTCCCGAACGGGTCGCAAATTTAATGGTTTAGGCTCATAATCTGGTACATCTGCATTAGTTTGCAAATCATTTATGACCGGAGAACGTAAAGAAAAGATTGAAAGGGTATTGTCCAAACGCCAGCTTGACCTCACCGTGGTGCTGGAAAATGTATTTGACCCCCACAATATTTCTGCTGTCATGCGCAGTTGCGATGCGGTGGGGATCCAGGAGATCTATGTACTTAACACCCGCATACCCCGTCACAAAAAATGGGGCGCAAGGAGCAGCAGCAGCGCTGCTAAATGGCTCACCGTTCACCAGTTCGAAAACAGCGATGAATGTTTCAAATCCCTCAGGGAACGCTATTCAACCATTTTAACAACACATCTTTCTTCGGATGCCGTAAGTTTATACGAGGCTGACCTTACGGGCAGCATCGCACTGGTTTTTGGTAATGAACATTCCGGGGTAAGCGAGGAGATCAGGGCGCTGGCGGATGGCAATTTTATCATTCCGCAGGTGGGCATGATCCGCTCGCTCAATATTTCGGTTGCCTGCGCGGTAAGTGTTTACGAAGCCTTCCGGCAAAAATCGGCTGCCGGCCATTATAACCAGGTAAAACTGGATACCGGTACCTATCATGAACTTCAAAAACAATGGGGCATTGATGAAACGGAAATTTAATTTACTCCTGATCGTAATGACGATTGGTCTTATGGCATCAGCACAAAAGCCTGCCATCGAAAAATGGAAGGTGCAGGACCTGGAAGCCGCCATACGCAATGCGGAAGGTCCCACCATTTTCAATTTCTGGGCTACCTTCTGCAAACCCTGCATAGAAGAAATTCCCTGGTTTGAACAACTGGTAAAAAAATATGAAAGCCATGGTGTGAAACTGGTATTGGTGAGCCTGGACTTCGCTGAATCCTACCCCAAAAAGATCGCTGATTTCGCGGCAAAAAGGAAATTCACCGCACCCATAACTTTTTTGGATGAAACGAATGCCGACATTTTTTGTCCCGCCGTGGATGAAAGCTGGTCGGGTGTGCTACCCGCTTCGCTTTTTATAAATCATGCCACCGGGTACCGGAACTTCCACGAGGAACAAATCAAAAAAGAGAAGCTGGAGGAGGAGATCAAGGCGATGATCAGGAAGGAATAAGCCAATGGCCATTGGCTATTGGCAAAAAAAAGAGCGGTTGTACCGCTCTTTTTTTTATGCTTTCCTTTTGATGCTGCATCCCTGCGACCTGGAGGTTTTTACAGAGACCTCCTTTCCACCGACTGCTTCATCAATGGCTTCTTTCAGGTGCTTGCGTTTAACGGCATCACCATCATTAGGATTGTCATCAATAGCGCCGTGGTAAACGAGCTTGCCATTTTTATCAAACAAAAAAACTTCGGGTGTACGTTTTGCACCAAAGGCATCCGCGAGTACCGAATTCTGGTCAACCGTATAATACCATTTGTATCCCTGGTTGCCGGCATACTTCACCATGGCTTCATAAGAATCCTCGGCATCACGCTGTCCTTCGTTGGAGTTTATGAGTACTACACCAACTTTCTGATCAATCGCGTATTTCGCGATCTCGTTAGTACGGCCCTGGTTCTTGATCACCCAGGGACAGGTATTGCAACTAAACATCACCAGCAGGCCATTCTTTTGAGCGGCATCCTTGAGTGAGATCTCCTTACCACTGACATCTTTCATTTTTACATCTGCTTTGGGAATGGAAGATCCCAGGGGCAGGTCTTCTGCCGGACTGAAGGCAACAAGGCTGATTGCCACCATGGCCAGGCCGGAAAAAAACAGTTTTTTCATATCATGATATTTTAAAAAGGTTGACAGATAAAAATCAGGACATTACGAATTTATTGATTTTGTAAAGGGAAAGGCTGGGCTTTACATGAAATAACAAAAATTCTACACCAGCGGAAAATTAGTTCCGGCTTACGATCAGGGCCTTTTCAGCTTTTTCCAGTTTCAGGTTGGTAAGCGTCACATTCAGCTCGAAACCCATGAGGAGTGCCAGCGAATTGGCATAGATCAATGACATCAGGATAAAGATGGCCCCGATGGAACCATAAAGTTTATTGTAGGTATTAAAACTGTTTACATACCAGCTCACCAGGATGGTGGCCACGATCATAAGCGTGGTGGCGAAAACGGCACCCGGAGTAAACAGGGGCCATTTATTAGAGAGGGCAGGGCCGTTCTTATAAATGAAGCCGATCACAAAAAAAGTAAGCAGAACCAGGAAGATCCACCTGGTATCATGAATCATATTTCTCCAGAACTCACTTTCAACACCAAGCCACCTCAATACATTGGCCTGCGCAATCATCAGCAGGATACAAATGAACACCAGGAAAAAAACAATCAGTGTTAATAATAGGGCTACTCTCCGCTGGTGCAGCATTTTCCTTTTCAAAAAACCCGGATAGTTTTTATCAAAAGTGCGTAGCACACCCATCATGGCATTACTTGAAAAAAAGATCGCAAGCAAAAGACCAAAGGAAAGCAGTTCGTTCCGGGGTTGGTTCACAAAGTCCTTCAGGAAATTTATGATCACCGCGTTATCTTTTTCACCCGGTATCACATCACGGATCAGGGAATACAATTGTTCCATGAACACGTTGGAAATGGGCAGGTAGGGTATGAGTGTGAATAAGAAGATCAGCGTGGGCGGGATGGCCATCACAATATTGAAAGAAATACCGCTGGCTCTTTCAACCAGGCTGGTGCGCCTGAGCTGGTTGATAAAAGGTTTCCATACTTCATAAAGCGAAAGACCATGAAAGCCGGGCAGGTAGGTTCTTTTGCTTTGCCCGATGATAGTACGGCCGGGCATGGAGGTTGAAAACTTTCTACTGATATATGATCGGAAGGCCATTACTGATTGCTGTTTTGCTGCTCCCTTCTTTTTTTATCGGCTGCCAGGTAATCATCTCTCTTCCTCAGATGTTCTTCATAGGAAGCGCTGAACAGATGTCCACCCAATCCCGGTTTCGCCACAAAATATAAAAACGGTGTGGTGGCAGGTGAAAGCACTTTATCTATGGTGGTCCTGGATGGGGTACAGATTGGCCCGGGGGGCAGTCCCTTATTTACATAAGTATTATAAGGTGATTCCACTTTCAGGATAGCTCCCGCGATTCTTTTCAATCCAAATTCTTTGGTGGCAAACTTCAGTGTAGGATCTGCCTGGAGTGGCATGCCTATCCTCAACCTGTTGAGATAGACACTGGCAATGGTATCCTTTTCCCTGTTGAGTGTTGTTTCTTCTTCAATGATGGAAGCCAGTGTATGCACTTCCACAGGTGTGAGGGAAAGCTGGGAAGCTTTTTGCTTTCTTTCATCATTCCAGAACGATGCTGATTCCTTCACCAGCTTTTGATAGATGGTGGCCGGATCAGAATTCCAGAAATAGGTATAGGTATCCGGGAGTACCTGCCACAACGGGGTCTCGGGCGTGGCATTATACAGCCGCATGGAATCTGCATTTCCGAAAAACTGCATCATTTCGCTAGAATCGGTTTCAAACATCCTGCCTACCAGCCGGGCAAAATCTTCCTTTGTCCTGAGCTTTGTGATCACCAGGTTAACAGGGGTTTGCCTGCCATTGCGAAGCATGCGCACCATGTTCAACAATGAACTTCCTTCCTTGAACTCATATTTACCCGGACGGATCCGGTCCCAGTAATTCATTCTTGTGGCCAGGAAATCAAACGCGGTGATATTACTGACAAGATTGTTTTTTTCCAGGGAATCCAGGATGGCCTTTCGTGTAGCTGCTTTACTGCTGATGTAAAGCGCTTTTTTATCCTGGCTGAATCCCGTGCCCGGGCCAAGAAAGATCCAGGCCGCGATTGCTGCGCCTACCAGGATGATCAAAAAAAGGATAAGGATGATCTTTTTCATACGTATTTCAAAGTAAACAAAAAACCCTGTCTTGGGGACAGGGCTTCTCTCTTAATTATTTTATTCTTATTGAACCGGTACTGTATTGGCTGGTGTGGAGGCCGGGGCAGGAGCCGGTGCTGTTTGCTGTGTTGGCGGCTGCACCTGTGGACGACGGCTGCCGGGAATGAACAGGGTTGAAATGATGCAAAGCACTCCAATTACCGCAGCAAAAATCCACGTACCTTTTTCAAGTACATCGGTTGTTTGTTTCACACCCATGAACTGGTTGCTGAAACCGGCAATATTACCCGCAAGGCCACCGCCTTTTGGATTTTGAACCAATACGATCAGGCTTAAAATGATACAGGCTATAATTACAAGAATCAGGAAAAGAATTGTCATCACGAACGCTTTAAATTTTCAATACGGGCAGCAAAGTAAGCCTTTTTAGAGGGATTGAGCAAACTTAATTTGTTATAAGTTTCAATGGCTTTCTCCCTGTTTCCCTGCTTCAGCCACACTTCCGCCATGGTCTCCGTAACCACCTCGGCCTGGTGCACTGAATCCTCCGCCATATGCTGCACTTTCTCTTCCGAGTGGCTGGGCTGAGTAGCAGCTACAGGGGCAGGAATCTTTTTCATGGTCCTCAGCCATTCTGTAAAACTTTTTAACTGTCTTCCAAACTGGTCTTTCGGCTCCGTTTCCTGGGATAATTTAATTCCCTGCGAAGCAAAATAATCAACGGTATGATAGGGTTCAAAACTCAGGTCCGATGATGGTACAGCAGATACCTGTACTGGGCCGGGGATTGAAATAGAACTGGCTTCACTTTCCTTTTCAGTAGAAATTTCACTTACCTCATTTTCTTCTGGGTCCTTTTCCCCCGGGAACTCATCAGGATTTGATTCCGTGATTGCTATGGATCCAGGCAGCGGGTCCTGTAGGGGAAGTTCATCTTTCACATGATCTTCTTCAACCACAACAGGAGAAATGTTCTCTATTTCATTTTCCACTGGTTGAAGTGGTGCCTGCCATTCCTCTTCTTTTGAAATGGTTACAGGTTCATCTACATGAAAGCGGTCGGAGGCAATAAAATATTCAAAAGCGACAGGGTTGTGATAATAAAGAACCGATCGTTGCAACTGCGACTGGTAGGCGGCAGGATCATTTTGCTCTTTGAGTTTTTCCAGCAACAGGAACTGGGCTGGAGCAAAATAAGGATACCTGTTCACCAGGGACCGGATGTCCTCAATGTCACATTCTTCCAGTGAAGTTTTTTGGAGAATCTGCTGAGCCAGCACATGTATTCGATCGCTCATGCGGCAATTTACATTACCAATTGGAAAAAAGGCGATTGAATATTTCATCCGTCAGGTTGCGGATCATCTCATCCAGCAATCGTGCTTCTGCAGCCTGAAGTGACTGGTTGGCATCGAAATCGAATTGCCGCGTGACGTCATATTCCACGGTCTCACTTTTCAGGTTATCCAGTTTTACGATATGAACTGTAACCGTAAGCCTGTTAATGGAGGTTTGTGATTGACCATTTGCGGAAGTAATACCAGCCGTGGTTACCGAATATTCCCTGATCTCACCGCTGATATCCCAATGCGCATTATTCTCATTATTTGTCTGGGCTAGGCGGGTCTGGTTTACGATTTTTTGTTTGAGCCTGTCAGT
>CAYWSQ010000159.1:0-9199 GCA_964460925.1 uncultured Flavisolibacter sp.
TGTTCCATGCCAATATATTGCTCTTACCCCTTAGGAATAATACCTCTTCAAAACTTGAATTTTAAACTCCTGGCAACTGTATTATTTTTACATCAGTTATTATGCCAGCCAGAAACCTCCAATATCCGGGTCTGATCCTGCTTCCCTTGTTTTTGCTATACCATGTATTTGCTTTTTCGCAGGACTCTCTTCCTTTTAAAGATTCGTTCTCTATTGCCCCTGCATTGAAAAATATACGGGTAGCCGCCTTTGAGCATCACAGGAGCCTGAAGGACCTGCCGGCCGCGGTGAATTATATAGGCAGGCAGCAGATTGAAATTTTTGGAGCAGCGTCAGTGGTGCAGGCAGTGAATGCCACACCCGGGGTAAGAATGGAAGAACGGTCGCCTGGCAGCTATCGGTTTAATATCAGGGGCAGCTCGCTACGCTCGCCTTTTGGTGTAAGGAATGTAAAGATTTATTATAACGATATACCTTTTACAGATCCCGGCGGTACCAGTTTTCTCAACCAGTTGGGCCAGTACCAGTTCAATTCCATGGAGATCATCAAAGGTCCCGGCAGCAGTCTTTATGGTTCCGGAACAGGTGGTGTAATGCTGATCCAAAGCCTGCCATTTTATTCTTCAAAGGGTATCACAGCCGAATATTCAATCGGCAGCTACCAGATGCACAACCGTTACCTGGCAGTGGATAACGGTAACGAACATACGATGAGCCGGATTGGTTTTCACAACCAGCAAAGCGATGGTTACCGGGAACATTCGGCTATGGAAAGAACGGTGCTGAGCTGGAATGGAAGGTTCCGGCTGGGAACAAATAGTGTCATCAAAACAAATTTGCTATACGGTAATCATTTTTATGAAACACCGGGGGCGCTCAATGCCTCGGAGTATCAACAAAATCCTAAAGACGCCCGGCCGGGTACGGGGGGCTTTCCCGGGTCTGTTGCTGCCCGGGCTTCCATCCGCCAAAAAACATTCCTGGCTGGTGCCGGCATCGAGCAACCGGTAACATCATGGCTGAAAAATAAAACAACGCTTTATGGTATGTTTACTCAACTGGTGAATCCTAACCTGCGTGGTTATGAGAAAAGCAGCCTGCCTCATTTTGGCGGAAGAACCAGTTTTCAATTCTCCCGGCATTCTGCATCATCTTTCTTCCAGGCCCACCTCGGCGCGGAATGGCAGCAAGGATTTCAGCAGGTACAGGTACATAAGAACGTAAACGGACAGGCGGATTCGTTGCGTTCAACCGATGAAATTGATAATCGTGCATCCATGGTTTTTGCACAGGCTTCCCTGGATCTTAACTCGGGCTGGTTTTTCCTGGGAGGACTCAGTGCCAACTGGCTCAAAATTGATTTTGCGAGGTTCAGCCCTGGATTACAGGGGAATGAATCAGTAAAATTCCGGAACGAACTCGCGCCAAGGATCACCATCATGAAGAGATGGGAAAATATTTCGCTTTATACAGGGGTCTCCCGGGGCTTTTCACCTCCTACTACCGGTGAACTGCTGCCCACAGGTGGAGCCATTAATGCAGGACTCAATGCAGAACAGGGATTGAATATTGAACTGGGAACGAAAGCTGCTTTTGATAACGGGTTGTCTGCGGACCTCAATTTATTTTATTTCATGCTTTCACAAACCATTGTACAGCGAAGGGATGCGGGAGGGGGAGATTATTTCATCAATGCCGGCAGCACGCGGCAACAGGGCGCTGAACTTGCACTTAACTATCGCCTGTTTGCTTCATCATCAACTTCTATGCGTAACAGTTATGCATGGCTGAATTATACTTATCATTATTTCAGGTACAATCAGTTTAAACAGGTAGATAATGAATATTCAGGCAATGCGCTGCCGGGTGTGGCACCACATACCATCAGCTCGGGGTTTTTGATAGGATTATTGAAAGGATTGAATGTATCCATAAACTATATTTTCTCCGACCGCATAGCAGTCAATGACGCCAATTCGGTATATGCTTCTTCTTACCATTTACTCGGAGCCAGGATTGAGTATAATCTTATCGCAGGTAAGCAGCTTTCTTTCCGTTTATCGGGCGGTGCAGAAAATCTCCTTGATGAAAAATACAGCCTGGGGAATGATATCAATGGATTTGGCGGCAGGTATTTTAATGCAGCGCCGCGCAGGAATTTTTATACAGGTATATCGATGCAATGGAAAAAATAAAATCCTCGCGAGTGCGGGGACCAGTATTCAGGAAATGGCTGAAGTAAGCAGCCTTTCTTCCCACACTTCTTCCCTTTTTTGTTTTTTCTTATTCATTAATTTGATAACGGCCGCGGTTACAAGCGCCCCGGTTACATAAAGTCCTATTGTCATAAGTTTAGTAGTGAGCGTGCGGTTGCTGTGTCTTTCTTCCAGTCCCATAGGACCGGGAAGCAATACGGCACCCACTCCTGCCGCAAGTCCCAAAACAGAACTTCTTACCCAGAGATTTTTTTCTTTCCCGATCCCTGCCAGTGAGTAATACAGTGAATTACTGAGGATGTCACCCACGAGTGCCATAGTATACAGGCCTTTATGGCCGGGTTGGGACATACCTGCTTTATTTAGTCCTTTTGATATGGCATTCATCCCCAAAAGATCCATCCTGGGTGCCTGTGGAACCACCTGTCTTACGGATTCATGGATCAGGCTTACTGCAACTGCTCCGGCAAGCCCTCCCCCTAAAACACTGAGCGTTTTCATGATTTGTATTTTCCGGTAATTAAATGAGCCGGACTTCCAATGTATTCCCAAATACTAATATGCAGGAACTCCCCGGCTTCCAGATTATTTAAAAAATTATGCCACTGGCCGGGAAATTATTTCAGAACAACTGTTCCGAGTTTCCTGGTCAGTTCCATTTCCATTTGTTTGAGATGCTGGTGGGTCATCAGCAAAGTAGACTGCTGTGAGGGATCTGCTTTTTCGAGGTCCTTATGATTCTGAAGGAGTAATCGTTTGATCTTGCGCAATTTGAGGTAATTGATCACGGACTCTACTTCTTCATGGGTATTGTCTTTTCCCATTTTTAGGTAACTCAGAAGAACGGATTCATTTTCTTTTTTTGTGGTTTGCATGAAACTTTTATAGTCCTGTTCAAATAAAGATTTCTGGTAACCTGAGGACTGGCTCAATTCCCTTTTCCAGTGAATGCTTTCCTCGTAGGGGAAATGCAAAAGAGAAACTGCCAGTGTGCTGAGTGCCGTATCCGGATGATAAATAAAATGATTGCGGTCGGGTGTGATTTGATCGGCCAGTGTCTGCTTGTATTCTTCCACCAGTTTCAAAACGGTTTTATTATCGATCAGGTCTTCCTCGGGTAATTCAGATAAAACATGTTCCGCTACCAGGTGATCCTCATCCCATTTCTTTGTACCATATTCCAGGAGGATGCGGGCAACTTCCCTTTCCTGGAGGTCATCACGGTACAGAAGGTTGAAAGTCTGGTCATCAAAATTATTCTCCTCTGCTTTTTTTGCATTTTCCTCGTGATACCGCGCTTCTTCGAAAGGTATTTTCTGTTCCTGCAAGGAAATGCGGTTGCGGATGAATTTGTTGACAAGGGATGTGAATCCTGTTTCATCGATATGCAGGATCTGCGCACATTGCCTGATATAGTCCTGCTGCTTCGTAAAGTCCTCTGTCTTGTCGATTTTGGAAATGGTTTCAGCCACCTGGTTCACCACTTCTGATTTTTTGCTGGCATCCTCCCCCGCTTCCTTCATGCTAACCTCGAGCTGGAAGAGTATGAAGTCTTTTTTATTATGCAAAACAAAATTGCGGAACTGGTTGGCTCCCAGTTTTTGAACATAGCTGTCTGGATCTTCTTTATCAGGTATCAGTACCAATTTTACATTCAGGCTTTCTTCCAGGGCCATGTCAAGCCCTCGAAGAGCCGCCTTGATGCCTGCCGCATCTCCATCATAAATAATAGTAAGGTTCTTTGTATATTTTTTGATCAGCCTTAGCTGGTCCTGTGTAAGGGAGGTGCCACCACTGGCCACCACGTTTTCTATTCCTGCCTGGTGTAAGGAAATTACATCGGTATAACCTTCCACCAACAAACATTCATCTGCTTTATCAATGGCATGCCGTGCGAAATAGGTGCCATAAAGGATCTTGCTTTTTATGTAAACCTCGTTCTCGGGTGTGTTGATGTATTTGGGCGCCTTATCATTTGATTTAATCAGCCTTGCCCCAAATCCAATCACTTTTCCGCTGTTGTTGTGAACGGGAAAAATGATGCGGTCCCTGTAATTGTCTACCAGTTGCTCGTAACGGTTTACCACCAGCCCTGCTTTTTGGAGAATGTCAGAGTTGTATTGGAGTGAGACCGCTTTTTTGGCAAGGGCGTCTTTTTGTGTGCCTGCATACCCCAGACCGAATTTGCGGATGATCTCCTCGGAAAAACCTCTTTTTTTCAGGTAGCTTAAACCCGCAGCCTGGCCTTCTTCTGTTTCAAAAAGATTGTTCGCATAAAATTCCTGGGCAAACTGGTTTACGATCACCAGGCTTTCCGAAGCCTGCTGCTGTAGTTTTTGTTCGGGTGAAGCCTGCGTTTCTTCCAGTTCAATATTATATTTGGCTGCCAGCCACCTGATAGCTTCCACATAGGAAAGCTTCTCATGCTCCATAATGAAGCTGATGGAATTGCCACTCTTGCCACAACCAAAACATTTGAAGATCTCCTTGGTGGGAGAAACTGTGAATGAAGGAGTTTTTTCGTTATGAAAAGGACAAAGCCCAAGATAATTGGCACCTCTTTTTTTCAATCTTACAAAACCGCCAACAATATCGAGAATATCAATTCGGGCGAGTACCTGCTGTATGGACTGGGGACTGATCACAATAGGCAAATATAGTCGCTGGGGGTATGATTAATTTACTGAATTCAGATGAGAAAAAACAGGTTTTTTTCTGCTCCAAGAGTTCTAAATTTAAAGTACTAACCACCACAAAGGGAAATTGAAGGGAAAACCAACATTTTTTAACCATTAAATCTTCATCCCATGGTTCAGACAGAGCTCTCACAGCTTTCCGCAGAATGCCAGGAATGGCGCCAGATCCTTCGTAATTACCGTGAAGAATTGCAGTTATCCAAAAAATCTCTCCAGGAAGTTTGCCGTAAATCCCTCTCCAAAGACCAGCTCCAGGCTGTAGAACATTTCGACAACCAGTTTCACATTCAATTGATCAATGTACATGATCTGAAACAACAGATCAAACAACATGAGCGAAGGATTGAATTTGAATCTTCCGGTGGTGATCTTTCAGAAGAAACCTATTCCAGGCATGAAACCCTGCTGGACCAGTTTCTGAACCAGGAAAGCACCCTGCAGGAGTTGCGTAATGACTTCCGGGATTTTGTGAGCAGGTCGGCCTGCTAGCGTTTTTCCGACATGGATTTTTTTTATCAGGCCCACCGGGCACTGGCATCTTATTCTCTAAATTTTAAAACCTGTTATATGGCAGAGTTTGATACCTCACATGTAAAAAATATTGTTTTGCTGGGCCATGCCGGCTGCGGCAAAACAACCTTAGCGGAATGCATGCTTTTCGAAGCAGGCCTGATCACCCGCCGTGGATCGGTGTATGAGAACAACACGGTCGGCGATTACCATGAACTGGAACAGGAAAGGGGAAATTCCATTTTTTCCAAATTGATGCATACAAAATGGAGGGGATACAAGATCAATATTCTTGATACCCCAGGTTACGATGATTTTGTAGGAGAAGTGCTCTCCAGCCTTCGCGTTGCGGATACTGGTGTGATGATATTGAATGCAGCCAACGGCGTGGAAGTTGGCGCGGACGTGATTTGGGAGTATACAGAAAAGTTCAGGACACCCATGATCTTCGCGGTTAACAAACTTGATCATGACAAGGCTGAATTTCAGAAAACCTTCCAGCAAGCACGGGAACATTTTGGAAATAAACTTACCCTGGTTCAATATCCCCGGCAGGAAGGCGCGGGTTTTCATGAGATCATAGATGTGTTGCGGATGGTGATGTATAAATTCAATGATACAGGCGGAAAGCCTGAGAAATGTGATATTCCTGAAGACGAAAAAGAAAAAGCTGACATCCTTCACCGCGAACTGGTGGAAGCTGTTGCCAGTAATGACGAGACCCTGATGGAAAAATACTTTGACAAAGGAGAGCTGGATGAAGAGGAATTGAAAGAGGGAATGAAAAAAGCCATGATCAACCACGACATCTTCCCCTTGTTCTGCCTTTCCGCAGAACGGAATATGGGAAGCGGAAGGCTGATGGGCTTTATTGATAATGTTTGCCCCAGCGCCAATGAAATGCCTCCGCAAAAAACAATTTCAGGCGAAGAACTGGCTTGCGATGCCACCGGTCCTGCCTGCATTTTCGTGTATAAAACAATTTCAGAGCCGCATGTTGGTGACCTTTCATTTTTCAAGGTCTATTCAGGCACTGTTAAAACAGGGATGGAATTGGTGAACGAATCAAATGGAGTTGTTGAAAAGATCAACCAGCTCTTTATGATGGAAGGAAATAAAAGAATTCCCGTGAATGAACTTGTGGCGGGAGATATAGGCGCCACACTCAAGCTGCGGAATACACATGTGAACAATACACTCCATATCAAAGGAAAAAATTACGAGTTGCCGCCGATCTCCTTCCCTTCTTACAATATGACCGTCGCCATTGAACCGGTGAACAAGGGTGAAGAAGAGAAACTTTCCCAGGCTCTCCACCAGCTAAGGGAGGAAGATCCCACGCTGATCGTGGAAGTGTCACAGGAACTGAAACAGACGCTGCTCCATTGCCAGGGAGATATGCACCTGGCCGTTGCCAAATGGAAGATCGAACACCTGCATAAGGTACCGGTAAAATTTGTAAGGCCAAGGATCCCATACAGGGAAACTATAAGGAAGGTAGCGGAATCGAGTTACCGCCATAAAAAACAATCAGGTGGAGCCGGGCAGTTTGGCGAGGTATTCATGCGTATTGAACCGTTTTATGAAGGAATGGGTGATCCCGCTGGATTAACGGTACGTGGTCGTGAAGTTTTTAACCTGGACTGGGGTGGAAAGCTTGTATTTTACAATTGCATTGTCGGGGGGGCTATTGACACCCGGTTTCTACCTTCCATTTTAAAGGGGGTCATGGAAAAAATGCATGAAGGCCCTCTTACGGGCTCTTATGTAAGGGATGTACGGGTGTCAGTATATGACGGGAAGATGCACCCGGTAGATTCCAACGATATTTCTTTCAAGATCGCAGGACTCCAGGCCTTCCGCCAGGCATTCAGGGAAGCGGATCCCCAGGTGCTGGAACCGATCTACCAGGTGGAAGTATTGTGCCCGGAAGACCTTACAGGAGGTGTGATGGGCGATATTCAAAGCAGGCGGGGCATAGTGGAAGGCATGGAAACAGAGGGCCATTTTCAAAAGATCAATGCACGCATCCCTCTTGCGGAATTACATGATTTTTCCTCTTCCTTGAGGTCTATCAGCCAGGGCAGGGCAAAATTCAGGATGCACTTCGACAGCTATCAGCCTATGTCTTATGATATGCAGCGTAAACTCACCGAAGAGTACAATAAAACTGCTGTGGAAGTTTTAGCATAATCACAGCAAACCCTGTTTTCACCCGGCCGTCTATCAAAAAGAGAGGGCCGGGTGTTTTTTTAGGGGCCTGGCCGAAAAAAACAGGGGAATTAGGATTTTCAATTTTTTTCTGTTTAATTTGAAATCGCAAGATTACCAATAACCTAAATCTACGTCCTATGCATGCCTACTTCCGCAACCACCAGTTATACCTGGCTGAACGATCTGAATGGCTTGACCGCCATGTTGTTAAAACCTCCAAAAGAGCTTTGATGAAAATAGAAAGCTGGAAACTGATCGCCCAGTCCGGTGACCAGGATAACCAGTTGAGGCTAGTGGAAAAGCTGGTCAAAGAATCATTGCTTACCCCCATTCCCAATAAAACGATCCTCCATAAGGAAGGTTTTTATTTGTCCAACCTGGATAATTAAAATAAACAGAAAATCATTTATTGCCTGATTAGCACTGAGCTATGCAAGGGGCTTGACATTTTTGTTTATTCAGTTTATCTTAGGGAGCACTTTGCATTCTAACCTTTGGATTCACCTCGGTCAGGCAACCACAACTAAATGCTTCGAGATGGGTGAACTTATATTCTTTAACGAAACAAGGAATAAGAATCAATTCCGGATTGATTATCCTTATTATGGGTTATTCGGATCGGCGCAGATCACCACCATAACCCAGGAAGCCGAAGTGCTCTACAGGTGCCAGTTGCTTAATGGAACAATCATTTTCCTGAAAAAACTGACCCAGGCAAGAAAATGGATCGATGCCAATCTCAACATGGAAACACCACTTTCTATTGTGATCGGAACTTCCATTGATGATTTTTTAAAAACATCCACCAAATAAAAAAGGATCCGCCAGAAGGTGGATCCTTTTTATTTAATTTTTTAAGATCTAAACACTTGCAAGTCTTGCTTTCTTTTTTACGGTAACTGTTTCTTCTTCCATTTCCACCGCCATGCAGGATTTCTTGAAGTAACAAGCGTGCCATACATGATCCAGTGAAACCTGTTCCGCATTTTCATACTCGGCCCCAGCCAATTTGTTCCAGCTACCTTCCCTGTTCAGATCAGTAGTGATTTTAGAGGTGAGCTTAGGGTATGCTACCCAAAGCTTGGACTCTTCTTTCAGCGCCGGCATAATATCATCCAGAATAGCGTTGAGCTGGCTTTCGCTCACAGCAAATACCAGTGCGAAGTCAATCTTCCTGGAACGCAGCAAAGGAGTGAGATTTTTGGCGAATGAAAGTTTACTGAACTGTTTTTCAATTGAAGAAGGTAAGCCCTGGATTAAAACATTTTTCTCGTTTTTTAATTGAAGCTTTTCTAAAATTGTTTGAGACATATTGATTATTACTGTTTTAAAAATTGCTCGGTGAAAGATGTACGAAGGAAATTTTCAGATAAACAGACGAGCAAAGTTACGAAAAACTACCCGCGATCACAAAGAAAATCCCGCTAAAACCTAGGATTAGCGGGATTTTCAGTGTTTTTACCTCTTCATTATCATTATTTGCCCATGGGCTTGTAGTATTTCAGAGCTTCAGGCAGATATTTTTCTAACTGCTGAATCCGGTTGCCTGGGGCAGGGTGTGTG
>CAYWSQ010000160.1:0-9168 GCA_964460925.1 uncultured Flavisolibacter sp.
GACGCAGAGATGCCTGGAGCATTGGTTACAATAAAAATTATACGGTGGGTGTATGGGCCGGAAATTTTTCAGGATTGGGTGTACCCGAATTAAGTGGCGCCAATACAGCCACACCGCTTTTATTCAGGATTTTCAACACCCTGGACTATGACAGCAATTCATCCTGGTACGATATGCCTGGAGAATGCCAGTGGAGGCAGGTTTGCAGTGCCAGCGGTCAGTTGCCGGGCCACTGGTGCACCAATCTTGTAACGGATTATTTTATACCACTTGCCAGTTCCATGTCCATATGTAAGCATATTGAAGAAGTGAAGGTTGCTCCCGACATGGCCTGGTCCTATTGTGAAAGCTGTGCGCCGGCTGAAGGCTTCATCAAAAAACCATACAGGATCACTGATATGGAAATGCAGGCCTGGTTTGATGGCAATGGGATGGCCTATGAAAAGATTCCCCCGCATTATGCGGATTGCGAAAAGATCTTCAAAGGCAATGGACCGCAGATCACTTTCCCGCTTAACGGGCATGAATACCTGGTCAACAGTCGTGATCCCGAACCTCTCCAGCTTTCTGCAAGAACAGGAGCTGATGTAACGAAGATCTACTGGTATATCAATGATGAATTTTACAAGGCATCGGCTGCAGGGGTTAAACAGATGTTTGTTCCCAGGGAAGGACCTGTTAAGATTTCCTGCACTGATGACAAGGGAAGGAACCGGAACATCACCATCAGGGTGAAATACGTGGACCTCTGATCAGCCCACTTTTTTTACAGAGCCTGCGCCGGAAATGCTTTGCTTCACACTGGGATTACCCCTGTAGTTCACACTGCCGGCACCCGATACACTAACATCAAGCGAGGTAGATGCAGATACTTCCGCATCTGCGCTGCCGGAAACATCCAGTTCCACATTTTCGCTGGCCAGTTCATAACACCTGATATCACCTGAACCACTGAGGGAAATCTTTGTGTCCTTTGCACTTCCACGAAGTTTTACTGTTCCACTGCCGGAGACCTCGGTATTTATGCTGGGTGCATCCACCTCCATATCAATATTGGCCGAGCCGCTGATGGAGATTTCCAATGGGTTATTGATTGAGATCCTGTTGGAGCTGGTGAGGTTACCCGAACCTGAAATTTCGATCTCATTGAAAGATGGCGCATTGATATAAACGATCAGTTCATTGGAAGGATCCAGGTTGTACCCCTTTTTTTCCCTGATATGAAGAATATTATCACTTACATAAACTTCAAGCAGGGGCATGAGGTTCTCATCTGTTGAAATGCTGACCCGTTGTGACGGATCCTGTTTGACCTGTACATCGATGCCTCCACTTACCCTGATATCTTCAAAAGCGCCTACCTGGCGGTCCTCGGTCACGACTTTGCCATTACCGGAAACTCTTTCTCCACCAAAGAACTGGCAGGATGAAAGAAAGGCAGCCATTAAAAGCAGGAATAATATTCTCATAATGCAGTTTTGATATGTGACGTCAGGTGAGATAAAAGGTTACAACACGAAAGTACAGGAATCCAGTATAAATAGCCCCATCCTCATATACCACTCTACCTCTGCGTATCTCTGCGCCCTCCCTTTTCTCTGCGGTGAAAAAAATCTTGAATTAGTAATCTTACCGAGACTAGCAAGATGGTAAAAAAGCCGCATTCCATGTATTTTTTTACCTTCACAGCCCATGACTGAAAAGATACTGATCCTTGATTTTGGTTCACAATACACTCAATTGATCGCCAGGGCTGTAAGAGAGGCCAATGTTTTTTGCGAGATCGTTCCCTTCAACAAACCGATAGAATACCAGCCTGGTCTGAAAGGTGTGATCCTTTCCGGTTCACCGTTTTCGGTGAATGACAGCAACGCTCCCGAAGTAAAGGTGGAAAAGATCACCCGGCAGGTGCCCGTGCTAGGTGTTTGTTATGGCGCCCAGCTTACAGCCAAACAGTTTGGGGGCAAGGTGGAAAGAAGCAATAAACGTGAATACGGCCGGGCTGTTCTGCACCTGGAAAAAGAAGATCCGATCCTGCAAAATCTTACCACAGCTTCCCAGGTTTGGATGAGTCATGGTGATTCCATACTCGACCTGCCTGGTGAATTTGACCTGCTGGCCACTACCGACAGCATCCCCGTTGCGGCTTTCAAACAAAAGCAGGACGGCAGTCACCAGGCTTTATACGGTTTGCAGTTTCACCCTGAAGTATATCATTCAACAGAAGGAAAAAAACTGCTTCATAATTTCCTGGTTAATATTTGCGGCTGCAGCCAGGACTGGACCCCGGCGCATTTTGTGAGTGATACAGTTGCTGCTTTAAAACAGCAGATCGGTGACCGCAAGGTGATCATGGCCCTGAGTGGCGGCGTGGATTCAACGGTGGCGGCAACACTTATCAGTCATGCCATCGGCGATAACCTGCATGGTATTTTCGTGGATAATGGAGTATTAAGAAAAGATGAAT
This sequence comes from uncultured Flavisolibacter sp., assembly GCA_964460925.1. Classification (GTDB taxonomy): domain Bacteria; phylum Bacteroidota; class Bacteroidia; order Chitinophagales; family Chitinophagaceae; genus Flavisolibacter. Next base: position 2,468 of record CAYWSQ010000160.1, read on the forward strand.
TCCAGAATGTACTGGACACGTATAAGCAGCTTGGACTGAATGTTAAGGGTATTGATGCCCGGAAAAAATTCTATGATAAGCTGAAGGGCAAGTCTGATCCCGAAAAAAAACGCAAGGCTATCGGCAAGATGTTCATTGAAACCTTCCAGGAAGAAGCCAAGAAGATCAAGGGAGTTTCACTGCTTGGGCAGGGAACCATCTATCCTGATGTGATTGAAAGCGTATCAGTGCATGGTCCTTCGGTAACCATCAAATCACATCACAACGTTGGCGGACTTCCTAAAAAAATGCACCTGGGACTGGTAGAGCCCCTTCGCTATCTTTTTAAGGATGAAGTAAGGAAGGTAGGCACGGAGCTGGGCATACCTGCAGACATGATCAGCAGGCATCCTTTCCCCGGACCGGGACTTGCCATCAGGATCCTGGGCGAGGTGACCGAAGAAAAGGTTCAATTATTGCAGCAGGCCGATGATATTTATGTTAAAGCCCTTAAGGCCCATAACCTTTATGCAACTGTTTGGCAGGCCGGTGCAATCTTACTACCGGTGAAAAGTGTGGGTGTGATGGGTGATGAAAGAACCTATGAGTTTACCGTTGCACTGCGGGCAGTAACAAGTGTGGATGGGATGACAGCAGACTGGGCACACCTGCCATATGAATTCCTGGCAACCGTGTCGAACGAGATCATCAATTCTGTAAGAGGCATCAACAGGGTTGTGTATGACATCAGCAGCAAGCCCCCTGCAACGATTGAATGGGAATAGGTGATTCAACAACTTTTACTCTCCCGGCCACGGGAAGCAGGAAAGAAAACAAATGGATATGAAATTAAAGGTAACAGGACATCGAAAATTTTTCAGCACCCTTGCAGCAGGCCTTTTATTTATTTTCATTTGCACCAGCGCATCCGCCCAGGATAGCACCAGGCATAAGGTAGCCGTATTTTCCCCGCTTTACCTGGATTCAGTTTTTGATGCCCGGGGAAATTTCAGGTTTGAAAAAACCGGCGCAAGGTTCGCGGTGCCGGGAATGGATTTTTATTACGGCGTGAAAGCAGCACTGGATTCACTAGGCAAAAGAAGAGCGCCATTGGAGATCTTTTTATATGATACGCGTGGGAAAGAATCCCTTACTGCCATCCTGGCCCGGCCGGAGATGGATGAAGTTGAAATGATCATTGCCCATTCCAATGTAACGGAGACACGCCTCCTCGCTGATGCTGCACAAAAGAAAAAAATACCATTCATTTCAGCCACGCTTCCCAATGATGCGGGGGTAAATAATAATCCTTACCTCGTGGTGCTCAACACCACTTTGCAATCGCACGTGGAAGGCATCTACCGTTTCCTGCAGCGTTATCATCCCACTGAAAAAGTAATTGTTTTCAGAAAACCGGGTTTGCAGGAAGACCAGATCAAAAATCACCTGGTAGATTTTTCAAAGTCTACGATGGGCAGTAAGCTGGACATCAAGTTCGTGGATCTTAATTCAAATTTTTCTCCCCGCGATTTGATTACGCATCTTGACAGCAGCCGCAAAAACATTGTGATCACCGGCACTCTTGAAGAAAGTTTTGGCATCAGGCTGGCCAAACAAATGGCGCAACTGAACAGGATCTATCCTTCACTTGTAATGGGTATGCCAACCTGGGATAATTTCAACCTGGCCCAGAAGGACCTGTCAACACTGGAAATGATCTATTCCACACCTTTTTATTATAACAGGGGCACTTCACTTGAAACAGATCTCAGTTCTGTTTTCAGCAGTGAAATGAGCGTGCGCCCGGGGGAATTGTTCTTCAGAGGTTACGAGACCATGCTGCGGTTCGGGCTTCTGTTATTAGACACCCGCAAGGATGTGGCCTCCAATCTTTCCCGCAAGGGCAATGTAGTGCTCACACCCATGGATATCCAGCCGGTTTTCAAGGACAGGTCAGCCATGACACTGGATTATTTTGAAAACAAATACCTCTATTTTATCAAGGTGATCGGCGGCACGAAGAATGTGCTTTATTGATTGGTAAATCCCTTTTATTTTTCAAGAAAAAATCAGGTTACGCTTCTACAAGGTGAAGTCAATTAAAATTCCTTTGCTTTTGACTACCAAACTTGTCTACAAATAATTGTTCATTAACCGCAAAGAACGCGGAGAACGCAGAGAATGCGCAAAGAAGTCTCGACCATTCTTTGCGCTTTCTTTGCGCACTTTGTGTCCTCTGCGGTTAAATTGAAAGTCGTTTAATGATATCATTCAGTTTAATTGGGATTAAGTTTTTATTTGAGGATAAGAATCGTAGCAACAGAAAAGGAGCAAATTCAGCCAGGCTAGCCGTGGCCCAGTTGTTGAATTCATCTCCCTGTAATTTTGAAACTTGCTGATCGAATTCACAGATAAAGGTCTTTACTGCCGTGCAGGTGATTTCTACATTGACCCCTGGAAACCGGTTAATAAAGCCGTGATCACCCACGGCCATAGCGATCATGCCCGCTGGGGCAGCCAGTCCTATCTCTGCCATCACGATACCAAACCCATTCTGCAAACCCGCCTGGGTCCCAACCATTACGAAAGCATTGGCTGGAATGAAACCGTTTACATCAACGGGGTGCGTGTAAGCCTCTTCCCTGCCGGTCATATCATTGGATCATCGCAGGTGCGGGTGGAATTCAACGGGGAGATCTGGGTGATCAGCGGGGATTATAAAACAGAAAATGACGGATTGAGCGGGCAGTTTGAACCTGTGAAATGCCACAACTTCATAACTGAATCCACATTCGGCCTGCCCATTTACAAATGGCGTCCGCAATCAGAAATTTATGATGGTGTAAAAAACTGGATAGGTCGCAACCAGGCTGCCGGTAAAACTTCCATCCTCATTGCCTACAGCCTGGGTAAAGCACAGCGGTTATTGCTTCCCGTTTCTGAAATGACCGATAAGATTTTTGTTCACGGTGCTGTTTACAATATCCACATGGCCCTGGTGAACGCGGGCTGGAAATTACCGGTGGTAAGAAGAGTTTTCGATGTTCCCAAAGAAGAACTCAAAGGAAGCGTGGTGATTGCACCATCAGGCGCTGAAGGGTCTCCATGGATCAAAAGGTTTGCCCCTTACGAGATCGGCATTTGCAGCGGGTGGATGCAGGTAAGAGGAAATGTGAGGAGAAAAAATGCTGATGCCGGATTTGTGATCAGTGATCATGCCGACTGGGATGGACTGATCGCTTCCTGTAAAGCCACAGAAGCTGAATGTGTTTATACCACGCATGGATTTCAGTCGGTCTTCACCCGGTATCTCATTGAACAGGGCATACAATCCAAAGAAGTGAAAACACAGTATGGTGATGAAACAGAAGAACCCTTGCTTGCAGAGGAACCCGGATCACTTACGACAGATGACACTCATTCACCTGGCCAAAACCCTGAAAGCTGATGGAAGGTTTCGCTACACTGGTGATGAATCTTGGCAGCACTACAAAAACCAATGAAAAGCTCAGGGTGCTGACAGATTATTTTTCTTCTGCTGATGATAAGGACAAGGTATGGGTGATCGCCATCTTCAGCGGCCGCCGTCCAAAGAGAATGGTAAACACTACGCAGCTTGCTACCTATGCTGTTGAAATGATCGGCCTTCCTTACTGGTTGTTTGAAGAGTCCTATCATGTGGTGGGAGATCTCGCTGAAACCATTACACTTTTATTACCTGGTAAAACCAGTCCCTCCAAAGACCATCCACTCTGGTGGTATATTGAAAAACTCAAAGAACTTGAGAAACAACCTGAGCCGGTCCGCAAACAATTCATTATTGACTCCTGGATGGAAATGGATTTCCCTGAGCGGTTTGTTTTTAATAAACTGATCACGGGAGGATTCAGGATCGGTGTGTCACAAACCCTGATGGTAAACGCCCTGGCCAAAACAGTTTCACTGGAATCATCCGTAATTGCGCACCGCATCAGCGGCAACTGGGATCCCTCCACCATTAACTATTCGGAATTATTAAGTGCTGATAATTTAACCACCGACTGGTCTAAGCCCTATCCCTTTTACCTGGCCTATGCCATTGAAGAAAACGAGATCAAAGAATTGCCGGGTGATCCTTCCAATTGGCAGGCTGAATGGAAATGGGATGGCATCCGCGGACAGATCATCAAGAGAAATGACGAACTGTTTGTCTGGAGCCGCGGCGAAGAACTGATGACGGAAAAGTTTCCGGAGTATCACAGCCTGAAAGATCTTCTGCCCAATGGACTGGTACTCGACGGAGAGATCATACCCAGTGTGGATGGCAGGCCTTTACCTTTTGCCCTGCTGCAAACCAGGATCGGTAGAAAAAATGTCACCAAAAAACAATTAAATGAATCGCCGATTTCTTTTTTCGCTTATGACCTGCTTGAATTTGAAGGTGAAGACTGGAGGCAAAAAACTTTAGAGGAAAGAAGAGCACAACTTGAAAAGATCATAGCATCCATCAATCATCCTTCACTGCTGCTTTCACCGGTAGTTGAGTATCAAAGCTGGGAGGAATTGGCGGAACTGCGAAAAAATTCAAGGGATATGGGTGCAGAAGGATTCATGCTTAAAAACAAAAATTCCATTTACCAGGTAGGCAGGAAAAGAGGTGACTGGTGGAAATGGAAGATCGATCCGCTTACCATTGATGCGGTCATGATCTACGCGCAGAAAGGCGCCGGCAGGAGAAGCAATCTATACACTGATTATACATTTGCCGTGAGAGACGGAGAAAAACTGGTGGCTTTTACGAAAGCGTATTCAGGACTCACTGATAAGGAATTTGCGCAGGTGGATTATTTTGTAAAAAGAAATGCGATCGAAAAATTTGGACCGGTAAGAACCGTGAAGCCTGAACTTGTATTCGAGATTGCCTTTGAAGGCATTGCCGCATCCAACCGCCATAAATCGGGTGTGGCATTACGCTTCCCCCGTATCAGCAGGTGGAGAAAAGACAAAAAGCCGGAAGAGATCAACACACTGGAAGATCTTAAAAACATGCTGGCCCTCTACGGAAAATGATCAGGGCCAGCGCGGCATCAGTTCGTGCACCACTGCCATTTCCTTCAATTCAAATACGGTGCTAACCTTAAGTTTTTGAAAAATCCTCGCTTTATAGGTACCAACAGTACTGGGCCTGATGTTCAGGTACTGAGAAATGGCCGTAATAGTATTGCCGGTAAGCAGCATGTTTACGATTTCGAATTCACGGTGTGATAATTCCTGGAAAGGATTATCTGACCAGGCGCCAGGATCACGGGCAATCTGGTCGATGAACTGCTGGCTCAGGTATTTTTTGCGGTTGATGGCATTATCAAACGCTTTCCTGATTTCTTCGTTCCTGGATTCCTTAGGAAGAAAACCCGAGGCGCCTGCTTTTAATACCCTTCGCGCATAGATCTTTTCCGGCAACATGGAAAAAACAAGGATATAGGCATGCGCATGTTTGATAGAAATAAGTTCAATAAGGTTGATGGAATCCGACTGTCCCATCTGGAGGTCCATGATCACGAGATCAACATGTTTTTTCCTGAGGATGGTCAGAGCTTCATCACCATTTTCTGCTTCATGAAATTCCATTACATTGTCAAATTCATAGAGCAGAGACTTAAGTCCTTTGCGGATCACCATGTGATCATCAACCAGTAAGATTTGTTTCATGGCCATAGAATATTGGTTTCGTAACAAAATCAAATTGTCGTTATTTTTCTACAAGGGTGTGCATTGTTATACTACAAACACCAAACCATAAGGACCTCATCTTTGGATGCCAAATCGTTAAAGCTGGGAAATAAAATTTATTTTACTGTATTTCAGCTATTTATATATTATTCTCTTTACAACAATTTAAAGTTTATTAACGGCCTCAGGACTGATACGATTGTTGCAAATCAAGTGTAAAAAGAATTCATGAAACTGCCCTTGCAGAACCTCAGACATCAGCTATTCGAATATTTACCCGGAGCCTGCCTGGTTCTGGAGCCTCTGCCTCCCTTCCGCATCATAGACGTAAACCAGGCCTACCTGGATGCTTCCAGCACCGACAGGTCCATTATAGGAAAAGCTCTTTTTGATGTATTTCCTGACAATCCCGAGCTTCCGGACGCGACAGGTGTACATAATCTCAAGAACTCCCTTCAGCAGGTAATACAAACCGGCAAGAAACACCATATGCAGGTGCAGCGATACGATACACGCATGCCGCACAGCAATGAATTTGTAATGCGGTACTGGCGCCCGCTCAATATTCCCGTATTCGATGATGATGGCAGTTTATCCTGCATCATTCATTCAGTGGAAGATGTTACAGACCAGGTTGTTTTGAAGGACTTCATGAAAAAGCGGGAAGAAAATTCAGAACAACAGATCATAGATGCGATTTCCATCACCCAGGAAACAGAAAGAATGCTCATCAGCCGCGACTTGCACGATAACATCAACCAGATCCTCATCACCTGCAGGATGTACCTTGACCGGGCCCTTGTTGACCCGCAGCCCTTGCCTCTTATCCAATCAGGTTATGAACTTGTGGAGCAGGCCATAAGGGAGATTAAACAAATTTCTTTCGATCTTAAAAAGAATGCTGTTGAAAATAACGACCTGGAAATGGCCGTTGACCAGCTTCTCTCGCAGGTGGCATCACTAGGAAAACTTAATACCCGTAAAAATTTCAACTTTCCCGTAAACCACACCAT
>CAYWSQ010000161.1:0-9166 GCA_964460925.1 uncultured Flavisolibacter sp.
TGACAATGGAAGGGTGGCAATTCCAAACGCGTTCACACCTAACGGGGATGGCATCAATGATGTATTCAGACCGCTTCTCATCAATATTGCCTCGGTCGATTTTACAATTTATGACGCTAGCGGTACTGAAGTGTTTTCCACCTCAGTGATCGGGCAGGGATATTCCTCTGTCACTTTCAACAAACCTGTTCGCTATTATTACCGCGTACAGGCTATCACCCAAAGTGGAAGAAAGATCGGCGTGTGCGGCGAATTCTATATCCTGGGTTGCTTCACCTCCTCTCCCAATTCCAGCCAGCTTTATTTTGAAGACCAATGGACACCTTTTGGATTTACTGGGCCAACGAGCGAGGTGCTGGGGAACTGCCCATGAGAGGTGCTAGCTACTGGCTGCTAGCTTCTAGTGCTTTATGCAAATAGTCATTCCGATTTCCAGGCTGACTGAACATGTTTGTAGTTTTTTTGAAGAAGCTCTTGAGATCTTATTCAATCAAATTGGGATCATGTTCACAGGATTCCAATTTGGACTAATATGCCGGCCCGACGGGCCTCAGCTTCCTGTGCTAGCATTTCGTTTCTACTAATATGTCGCCCCTCTGGGGCTCAACTTCCTGGTTTCATCATTTTTTTACTACTAATATGCCGGCCCTACGGGCCTCGGCTTCACGTACTATCATTGCGTTACTACTGATATGCCATCCCTACGGGCCTCAACTTCCCATGCTATCATCTTGTTTCTACTCATATGGCGGCCCTACAGGTCTGGTAGTTCTTGTACGAGAAAAGCTTTTGGCCTTTAGCTGTTGGCTTTTGGCTCTCTATTCATACATAGTTTCAATAAGCTGACTCATTATATTTCGAAAGATCACGTGCATAAAACAAAAGCGCCTTATTCCTTCAAACAAGAAGGAATAAGGCGCCAAGCCAACAGCCAATGGCCAACAGCCAACAGCTATTTCTTATTAATACTGAAAAGCGTCTTCGTAAAATGATTCATCACATATACCAACTGGTTATTCTCCACATCCTGCAGCACTACCGTAAACCTGAACTTTACCTTCTTGCCGCTTTCCACGGGAATCTCGTCATAAGGCAGGAATAATTCCAGGTTCTTGTTTTTCTTATTATAACTCATCTTGGTATTGGGCAGCAGGATCAGCTTGGGATAGGCCGCTACAATGCCGCCCCAGTTGTAATAATTATTATTATCCTTTACATAATAATCATTCTCATCTACCAGCATGGCTACCACGTACACCGATCCTAGTTTATCTGTTGTTGTCAGTTCAAAAGATGGATAGATCGCAATACCTCCTCTCACCGAATCATTCACTACCTGGATGTCCGTGAAATTGAAAACATTCACACGGGGCAATTCCCTGATGGGTGATGAACCATCCTTTGGATAGAAAGCCGCGATATTATCCTTGTCACTTTGAGAAAGATCAAAATTGGCGGGAAGTGAATATCCATCGAGGGTCTGCCAGGCTTCTACCGAATAGTGCATGATCGACTTGGGATCGTACTGCGTACCATTGGTATAAAACTGGTTGCTGGCCTGCAATACGTTGAAATCAATCTTCGACTTATCCCAGCCCTGCGTTTTCTGGTAATACTTGTAAACCGTATCCTTGTTCCATTTGATGGCACCGGGATAACTCTGCTCGTGCAACAGCCCCAATGCATGCCCGAATTCATGCAGCACCGTACCCCTGATCTCCTTGTAATTCCATTTCACATCCCCGGCTGCCAGCATCTTCCTCAGATCCTGCATATTGGGCTTGATATTTTTCTTTTTCATCTCCGCGATATAATAATCATAATCCAGGAAGGCAATGGTATCCAGGTTCATGGTCTGCACATCCTGTGGCACCGTATTACAATTGATGCCCACCTGTGAATTATGCCCGAGGCCCTCACCTACTTTTATCCTCATATTGGTGACAGCAGCATTATCGTCCACAAAATTGAATTTGATATTGGCATGCTGCTCCCATTCCTTTGCATAACGCATCACCATATCACGAAGCGCTTTGCTGGAATTGCCCATGAACTTTACAGAGAGCGTCATTCCATTGTCCCAGACCAGGTAGGGATTACCAACAGGGCGTCCAGGGAAAGTATCTACTTTCATGATCTGTACATCACTGGCAAGCACCGTACAGGTAGGATCATACAGTTTCTGTGCCTGCACAGATCCGAGTACAAACAGCAGGGCTGTCAAAATAAATAGCGACTTTTTCATGTTGTAGTTTTGTGTGTTTGTTTATTGATGCGCTGCAAAGCGCAAATGCATATCGTTTACAAAATTTTTTATCTCCATTCTCCATACAATACAAAGGCGCCCCAGTAAAAAGGATGAGCATACCTGGGATTGGAACTTAACTTCACCTGCGCCAGCCTCAACGCATCCACCTTGTCCATCTTTTTGTTGAGGTTGGAATAGAATTCATTCATCAGTATCGATGTGGCTTCATCATCCACCTTCCATAAACTGGCCACCACCGATTTTACACTTCTTAATAAAAATGCATTGGCCGGTGAAATATTCCATCCCTGCGTGAGCTGCTTGTTCACCGCGGTTTCACAGGCCGACAACGTTACCAGATCCAAATCTCCCATGGTCAACTGCTGGATCTCTGTGATCGTCAGCTTTCCATTATTACCAGTAGTTGAATCCCGGTCAGGCAAAAACTTGAGATAACTGTTCGAGAAATCCTGTGAATAATTCAGTATTCCATGCGTGGCGAAGTGCACGAATTTTTTTTCTGTAAGAGATGACTTGGCCAGTGATTCCGTTGCCCTCGCATCAGCATACACAGCCTTCTCCGCATTGATGATCTTGCCGATCTCCACTACTTCTTTTGTATTGTAACGCAGCGTAGCATCCGGTACACCAAAGGCGGCAAAAGAAGCCAGGTCTGATTTCTCAGGGATCAACTGGTTGCTCTTGAAAAAGATGCCGATATCATTGGTATAAAATACCGCGTGGTCTTCAATGAAGAAACGGAATTTACCATCTGCCTTTTTTTCACCCAGACATTGAAACGGCAGATTGCTCAGGATACCATTCGGAATGATACAAACTCTTTTCTTGGTTTTGATCTTATCATAAATATTCGAGATCAGCAACTGGTACAGCGCTCCTGATACATCCGTGAAACTCACATTATCGAGCGGCTCATCTTCATCCTTCACTTCCGACCTTAACACCAGCGGTCCCGTGCCTGTTCCAACACCTGGTCTTTTGGTTAACCTTACAAAAGCATTCACTGCTTCAGTCATTTCTTTGCCCAGTGAATCCACCTGTATGGACAGGTTCTCATTGGTAAGCGTGAACACCATCAGGTTGTTTTTGTTGAGCAGGTACAGCACCACCGCCACATCATTGGGCAGGTCTTTTTTATATTTTAAAAAACTGTTAGGGTTGGCCTCCTGCGGGTAATAGGAATTGAACTTCTCATCTTTCTGCACAAGGGTCATCAAATAATTCGTGTATTCTTTCTCTGCCACCTCCAACTGCTTCACGATCTCGATGCGTGTCTGCCCGCTTTGCTTCTGCGCGGTTGCTCTCAGTGCATTGGCTTTTTGCTGCAAAGAATCCAGCCTTCTTGTCTCTGCTTCATAACCTGGCACTGTTTGGGCACCACCGAGTTCCTTTAATCCTGCCAGCCCGCTCAGGTTGGCGAAGGCGAATGATTGCTCCGGCTGTCCCGTCCTGGAATAGGCAAAGGATAATTTGAAATAGAGGTCGGCCTTCCTGGGGTCATTATTAAAAATCTTCTGCGCCTTCTCATCTCCAAAAACATTCTGCGTGTATTTATTGAGCAGGTCAACCGCGGTGCGGAAATAAACAATACTGCTGTCGAACGACTGCTGCGTAAAATAGATCAGCCCTTTTTCATAATAGGCTTCCCAGCCGGAGGCCACACCATAATTTTTGGTTACCTCAATGGCCTGGCCAAAATTTTCCAGCGCAGCCTTTGTATTGCCCTGCCTGAGATCCGCTCTTCCTATTAAAATGGTTGATTCGATGAGCTTGTCCCTTTCATTGCTGGCCATTGCATATCGGCGTGCTTCATCAAAAAACTCAATTGCTTTGGGTAACTGCTCCTGGTCGAAATAAATTCTGCCCATCACGATGGCCATGGCCGAAGAGATCCGGTAGAGCTCACGCTTTTTTGCTTCGGGATAAATCTGCTGGTAAATGGCATCGGCTTCTTTTACCTTTTTAAGATAATACAGGCATTCGGCTATGTTGGAACGGTTCAGCAGCCAGGTCTCATTCATCACACCGGGCTTGAGGTATTTGGCGGAAGCTTCGAAATATTCCATGGCCTTTTGAAAATCGCCCTGGTTGTAATAGGTCACACCAATATTATTCAGTACCGTACCCCTGTATTCCATGGTTTTTTCAGCAATGTAAATACTGTCGGCATAGAGCATGGAGCGGATCGACTGGTTGAAATCTCCCATGCCTTTATAAATATTACCGCGTGATGCATAGGTGTTGGCCAGGCTTAAAATATTGCCGCTTTTTTTAAAGATCTGCAGGGCGCTGTCATTAGCCTGGAAACCTTTGGGGAATTCGCAAAGCAATCCATAAAGAAAAGAAAGAGAACGCAGCGTTGATCCCATCGCGATCTTATTGTTGGCCGCTTCCGCGATGGCCACCGCGTCTTTGAGAACCTGTTCCGCTTTTTTAAATTCACCCTTGCTCACATACACATCCGAAATGCTGATCATTTGCCAGATCTTATTATCCTGGCTCACCGTATCATAAATAGCAAGTGCTTTATTGTAATAGTATAAAGTGCTGTCGAGGGCAGAGAGATTATTGTACCGGTGGCCTCTCAGCTCCAGGCAATAGGCATCTGCCAATGAAGTATTCAATTGTGCGGCCAATGAACGGCACTCCGCGTAGTAGCGGTCACCCCTGGTAAAATCATGTTCGTTATAGGCAATCCTGGCCAGCGATTTGGCAGCATAGAACTGGTAACTGGTATTGCCGGTGCTGTCGCTCAGCAAACGGCATTCTTCGAAATATTTCTTAGCCTTGTCCACTTCCACTTCCCACCAGGCCACACCCAGGTTATACAATGCTTCCACCGTATTCTTCGAGGTTACGCCTTTGGCCTGTTCATACAACTGCGCGGCCTTGTAATAACTTTCATCATTAAAATAAACCTTGCCGGAACTGTTGAAAGTTTCAGCGAGGCCGGAAAGATCATTCACATCTTTATAAAGTGCTCCTGCTTTTGCATACGCCTCCAGCGCTTCTTTTTTGGAACCACTGAGCTGGTAAAGCTCACCCATCTGCTTCCAGGAAAATGCCTGCCCGGATTTGTTATTGCTTTTTTCGCGCAGCGCAATCGCTTCTTTATGCGAAAGCAATGCCGAATCATACTTCAGCAGTTCCCAGTAAGCACTGCCCATGAGTGATTTGGAATAACCGGCATTGTTCCAGTCGTTCAGATCCATCAAACTGGTATAAGCCTGCTTTAATGTTTCAAGACTCTGGCGGTAACGGCCATTGTTATAATAACTGTAGCCGATGTTGTTGAGTGCATTGGCGTATTTGGGATGGTCCATTACGCCTGCGTAAAAAGAAGCGGCATGGGTATAGGCTTCCATGGCTTTATCGGGTTTTCCCTGGCTGTTGTACACCCTGCCGATGAATGAAAATATTCAGCATTCTTAATTCTTGACTCGTAGGAGTTGATCTGGTTGTTGATGTCAATGGCTGCGTTGAAACTTTTCAGGGCCAGGTCAAAATTTCCTTCACTGTTATTGATCCAGCCGTCGTATTCATGTTTGCGCTGGAGAATGGTTCGGTAAACAGCATCGCCTACACCAGCGCGGTAAGAGGCGATCTTGTTTTCTGCCAGGGCCAATGTCTTCCTTGCCTCACTGAAAAGAGAGGATTTGTACTGGCAAAATGCTTTTTTCATCCATGCATACAATTCGGTTTCCTTATTGCCTGATTGCTGCGCAAACTGGATGGAGCGGTCACATTCAATGATGGCTTCCGCGTACTTTTCATCATTCTGCAGCACCTGCGCCTGGTTGAGGTGGTAATCAGATTTTCCTGAAGTATCATTAAGCGCATAAGCAAGAGCTTTTGCGAAATCCAGCATAGCCGCTGCTTCCTTTTTCTCCTGGTTGTTGTAAAGTGTTACGGCTTCTTCAGCGAATGATGCCACCAGCCCGTTCTTCCTGATATCATGACCATAATCCTTAAGCAGGAGAGTTAATTTGTTCTTATCCTTATAAACAGGGTACAGCGCCTTATACACATCGGGTTTGGTGTAAGGTGCATTGTTGAGCACCCATGTGGCAAAGGTTTCATTGGCCTTAAAATCCTGGGCGATGTATTTACCGGGAAAATGTTTTACAAAAAGTAAATAACCCATGAGCGCATCACGGTCAATGTCACGCATCACTTCCATCACGCTCTTTCCTTTGAAGCGGCTACCAATAAGCGGCTGGTGCAATGAAGCCTGCTCGGGCCGGTCCTTTACAAATTCATAGGTTTCCTTGATATCACTGATGATAATATTGATGAGAGAATCTTCCAGTTTTTTACTGTCATCCTTCCAAACCTCTGCGAGGCTATATAAAGGCCAGCGGGAAATATCCCTGAATTCGATATTGATGAAGGCAAGTTCAGAGAAAATGCTACGGTAAGGAAGGGCAGGCACTTCCAGCTTTACGGAAATGATATCTTCTTTCCCTACCCTGAGATCTTTCTGGTATGGATCGATATAACACCAGGCCTCTCCTATTTCGGATGATACAACCCAGCCAAATCCAGCTTCCGAGAAACTGATCGCGGGTTTACCATTTGCGGCAGGCTTCCATCTTACGCAGGATTTTACGAGTTGGCCTTTTTCAAGCTGGATGTCGTAAGTGGTGGCGCGTACCATGAAGGAATCATTCCGCATGGTTACGCTGTCAATCCTGAAAAATACTTCGCGGATATCAGCCTTGCGCTGGGCAGCCAGTGGACCGGCCAGGAAAAAGGCCAACAGGAAAAAAATAAAATTTTTTCTCATGCTAGAAATGGTTTGACAGGGCTGTAAGGAACTTAATTAATATGAAGTGTGCAATACCCACCAGAACGGATATTGCTATTTATCGCTGGTCACCATAAAACTGGCTGTGACGATCCCGATTTCGTCGGCCTTTACTCCTGAAATCGCCCGGGTGTTGCTGCCATTATCACCAAACAGATCATCCAGCACCACCTGGAAGGAGGTCATCTCCGCCCGCTGGCGGGTATGCTCCAGCACACTCCTCAGGTCAAGCGGTTCGCGGGAAACAATCACCTTCAGAAATTCACGGCCTGATGGTGTATTGCGGCTCACTCCAAGTTTGCGGGTGACCTGGCTGTTCTTTTCCACCATATAATCCGCAGCTTCACGAACGGGTGTGGGATACAGCACTGAGACCTTGTTATCGGGAGTGATGTCGAGCACTGTATAAAATAATTTCTCATCGCTGCTGTTCACAATCTTCAGCGCATAGTCTTCACCGGGACCCAGCACCATCTCATTACCTTCGCGTGGCGCTGCGGGTATGATCTCCACTTTCACAAATGGCAGAAGGTCGCCGCCATCAGGAAGGGTCCTGAGGTAGCGGAGGCGAATGGTGTTTTTGATGGCCATTACCAGTTCAGCTACATCCGCATCACTGAGAGAGGCAGTAGCATCCAGTTCTTTCTGCCAGCGCGTGCTGTCAATCGCGTCAACCAGTTGCACCTGGCGTTTATTCTGCACCATGCTGTCAAGGTCTATCATGAGCGAAGCCTGGTCGCTGATGGTGATAAAGGCAAGTGACTTGAATGCCGCCCGCAGTTTTTTCTCGATCTCTTTTGCCTGGCGGCTTTTGCCGGTTTTGAATTTGAGGGTAGTACCAAATGGACCATAATGCATCATGGCCGTACGTGCTTCGTAAGCAATCCCTTTTTTCAAAGCGATGGAACTGCGGCCATAAGCTTTGAAATGATCGGTCCTTTCGATATAACCTTTACCCAGGCTGGTTGTTCCACCGGGCATATAGATCTCGATCACGGCGCCGACAACCATTCCATCCATCACTCCTTTATCAATACTAAAGAGTGTATCGGCCTGTTCCAGCGGAAAGAGTTGGATGATTTCTTTTTTAGGATTGTACTTGCCGCTGAAGACCACCTGGCGGGTATTGCCTTCGATCATGGGGATCTGCGAGGGATGCTGTGCCTGGATGAAGGCTTTGATCCTGCGGAACAGTGCATCATAATCACTGTCTTTTTCCAGGTCGTTCATGGCCTTGTAAAAACCATAGGAAAGGCTGCCCACTTGTTCGTTATGTCCGCCTGCATTCACTTCCGACTGGAAGTTCTGCTGGTGAGGACCTGAACCGGAAATCACTACCATGTTGGAAGCATCTTCCGTGAGTTCATCAAAAAAATTATCCTTAAGCGGTCGGGCGATAAAGGTTTCCATTGGGTTCTCCGGGTCCAGGAAGGGCTGCGGTTCACCGCGCGAGATGGCCAGTTCGGAGGCACGTGTTGCGGTACCGGAGTGACAGGCATCGATGAGAACGAGTAGGCTGCCATCAGCACCGAGTTTATTGCGGATGGCATTGAGTTTGGGTGCGAGATCATCATCACGCAAATGATTTTCGCCTGTGTAAACGCCGGGAAAGTATTGCGGTTTTTTTACGTCGTAAGGAATGAGGGCTTCATCAAAACCATCGTCTTCATCGCGGCCCGCATCTTTCTGGTCACGGATCTGCTGGCCGTGCATGGAAAAATGTATGAGTACGATGTCGTTTTTATTAACCCTTGCGGCCAGGGCATCGAGTGAACGGAGGATAGCGGCCTTGGTAGCCTGCGCGTCTTTGAGTGAATCGATCTGGGAAGCCGGGAAACCGTTTTTATCGAGTACGGCTTTGATGTATTTGATATCGTTGACGGAGGCGATGGGTGAAATATTACTGCCGGGCATGTATTTGCCTACTGCCACGATGAGTGCATGTTTCTGCTGGGCGAAGGCCGTGGTGGAAACCAGGAGTGCAGCAATAAATATAATTTTTCTCATGTAGTTCCGGTTGTTACCAAATTAATGAAGATGGATGAAGAAAGGAAATGGCATAAGGGATTGGGTGTTTTATGAAAGTTTTA